>NZ_CP009434.1:1253517-1566896 GCF_000960995.1 Burkholderia glumae LMG 2196 = ATCC 33617
GCGTGTTCGACGGCGTGATCGTGGGGAGCGTGTTCGTGGGACATCGTGAGTCTCGGTGCTTCGTGTAAGCGATGAAAGCCTCGCGCGGCGCGCGAGCGGTTGGGGACGAGCGGGGGATTATGGCAGGCTCGCGTGTCGTCTCGCCACTCGCCAATAGCGGGACCCGTCGCTGGCCTCGCAGCGGAGCCCGCGGCGCGGCCATGCCGGCGCGCGCCGCGAACGCCGTCGCCGCTGGCGCCGCTGGCGCACGGCGGGGCGCGCGCGTTTGCCGTTACACTGCTGCCTGTCAGTGAGCAACAGCAAGTGCGCAACAGCAAGTGCGCAACAGCAGCGAGGAGCAAGCGATGTCTCAGGTATGCATGCGGATGCCGTCGCCGGTCGGCGAGTTGACGCTGGTGGCGCGCGGCGACAAGCTGGTCGCGATCCTCTGGGACAACGACCTGCCCACGCGCGTGAAGGTCGGCGCGATGCGCGACGACCCCACGCATCCGACGCTCGTCGAGACGGCGCGCCAGCTGCGCGAATACTTCGCCGGCGAGCGCACCGTGTTCGAGATCGCCCTCGAATTCCACGGCACCGAATTCCAGAAGCGGGTCTGGCACGCGCTGCTGACGATTCCGTTCGGCGAGACGCGCAGCTACCGCGATATCGCCGTGCAGATCGGCAACCATCGCGCCACGCGCGCGGTGGGCGCCGCCAACGGCCGCAATCCGCTGTCGATCGTCGCGCCGTGCCATCGCGTGATCGGCAGCTCGGGCGACTTGACCGGCTTCGCCGGCGGCAAGGATCGCAAGGCCGCGCTGCTCGCGCTCGAAGCGCGTTCGCGGCAGCCGGCGCTGTTCTGAACGGCGCCGGCTGCCGCGCTTTCCGGTTGCCGGCTCGCCGCGACGGGCTGCCGGCTGCCTGCCTCCCCGCCACGATACCAACCAGAGAGAATCTTGATGCTGCCATCGCATTCCCCGCGCCCCTGGCCGGCGCGCGCGGGTCTGCCCCGTGTCGACACGGCCCGCGCGCTCGCCGCGCTGACGCTGCTTGCCGCGGCGCTGGCGAGCCCGCCCGCCGGCGCCGACACGCGCACGCTCTGCACGATCGTGGCCGACGCGGCCTCGGGCCGGGTGCTCGCCGAACGCGGCGAGGGGTGCGCCACGCGCGTCACGCCCGCCTCGACCTTCAAGATCGCCCTGAGCCTGATGGGCTTCGATGCCGGCGTGCTGACGGACGCGCACGCGCCCGTGCTGCCGTTTCGTGCCGGCTACCCCGACTGGGGCGGCGACGCGTGGCGCCAGCCGACCGATCCGGCGCGCTGGATGCGCTATTCGGTGTTCTGGTATTCGCAGCAGCTCACGCAGCGCCTCGGCCAGGCGCGCTTCGCGAGCTACACGCAGCGCTTCGGCTACGGCAACGCGGACGTGGCGCCCGGCCCAGGCGAGTTCGCCGGCATGAAGGGCGCCTGGAACTCGGGATCGCTGCGCATCGCGCCGCGCGAGCAGATCGCGTTTCTGCGCGCGATCGTGAACCGCACGCTGCCGGTGAGCGCGCATGCGTTCGAGATGACCGACCGGATCACGCTGATCGACGCGCAGCCGGACGGCTGGATCGTGCACGGCAAGACCGGCACCAGCTCGCCGGGCGACGACGGCCGCTTCGATCGCGCGCGGGCCTATGGCTGGTTCGTCGGCTGGGCGGCGCGCGGCACGCGCGCCGTGGTGTTCGCGCACCTGATTCAGGACGACGCGCCGCACGACGTGAGCGCCGGCCTGCGCGCGCGCGACGCGCTGCTGGCCGAACTGCCGGCGCTGGCGCTGCCGGCTGCCGGGGCGGTGCCGCCCGCGCGTTGAGCGCCGTCGCCTGCCTCGACGGCAGGCGCCGCGCCCTCGAACCGCCGGCGCGCGCAACGCGGCGTGCCGCGGCGGCGGGGGCCGATCGATCGCGCGACGGGCGCGGCCGCCGCGCGCCTCAGTTGCCGTCCGGCGCGTACCGCACCGGCGTGTCGACGTACAGCTTCGGGTAGCCGGCCTTCAGCGCGGCCACCTTCGGCAGGTCGTTGATCACGATGTACGGGTAGGCGGGGTGGCGCACCAGGAAATCCTGATGGTAGGCCTCGGCCGGATAGAAGCGCTGGCCGGCTTCGATGCTCGTCACGATCGGCGCCGGGAACGCGTGGGCGTCGGTCAACTGCCGGATGTAGGCGAGCGCGATCGCCTTCTGCTGCGCGTCGACGGGGAAGATCGCCGAGCGGTACTGGGTGCCGGTGTCGGGGCCCTGGCGGTTCAGTTCGGTCGGATCGTGCGCGACCGAGAAGAAGATCTGCAGCAGCCGCCCGTAGGTGATCCGGCTCGGATCGTAGACCACCCGCACCGATTCCGCGTGGCCGGTGTCGCCCTCGCTGACGGCCTCGTACTGCGCCGTCGAGGCCGCGCCGCCCGCGTAGCCGGCGGCGACCTGCTCGACGCCGGCCACGTGCTCGAACACGCCCTGCACGCCCCAGAAGCAGCCGCCCGAGAACACGGCCGTCTCGGTGCGCGTGGCGCCCGGTGTTTCGTCGAGCACGGGCGCGGGCAGCGGCCTGGCCGCGTCGGCCAGCGCGGCCGGCTGCCAGCCGAGCAGCACCGCGGCGAGCGCGCCGAGCGCGGCGGCGCCGCCGGCCAGGCGCATGAGCAGGCCGGCGCGCGACGCGCGGCGGCGCGGGCAGGGGGCAAGATCGTGTCGAATCGGCTTCATGATGTGGGTTCCTTGCGCAAGTCGGAGATCGGATGATGCGGGTTCAACCGAACGTGAACGCGAATGCCTGCACGCCGGGGTCGAGGAATTCGATCGAGAACGTATGATCGGCGATCGGGCCGCGCTGCCGGATCAGTTGATAAAGGCGCTGGCCGGCCACGGTGCCGGTGCCGTCGGCGCCCACGTCGGCGCCGTGCGAGGCGCCCGGCGCGCTGCCGTCCAGCGTCACGCGGAATCGCACCGGCGCGCCGCCGCCGCCCGGGCCGAGCACCAGATGCAGGTCGCGCGCATGGAAGCGGTAGACGATCCGGCCGCCCGGTTTGACGAGCGTGGCCTGCTCGCCGCCCACCTTCCAGCTACCGGCCAGCCCCCACTGGCCGAGGCCCGGTTGGGCGGGCGCCGCATAGTCGTGCTCGCTGTCGTGCAACTGGCCGCCCGGCGAGGCGAAATGCTCGGCGCGCGCGTAGCCTACGTAGGTTTCCGGCGAACGCATGTCGGTGTCGTCCGCGGCGGCCTGGGCGCCGCTCGCCGCCGGGCCGTCGATGCCGACCGGCACCTGGGCCGCGTCGGGATGGCCGGCCTCGACGAGCAGTTGCTGGATCGCGCGTTCCGATTGCAGATAGTCGCCCTCGCCGAAGTGGTGATAGCGGATGCGGCCCTGCGCGTCGACGAAGTAGTGCGCCGGCCAGTATTCGTTGTTGAACGCGCGCCAGATCGCGTAGCCGTTGTCGATCGCCACCGGATAGGTGACGCCGAGATCACGGGTGGCCTGCTTCACGTTGCCGGGGTCGCGTTCGAACGCGAATTCGGGCGCGTGGACGCCGATCACCACCAGGCCGTCGTTCTTGTACTTGCGCGCCCAGGCCTTCACGTAGGGCAGCGTGCGCAGGCAGTTGATGCACGAGTAGGTCCAGAAGTCGATCAGCACCACCTTGCCGCGCAGCGAGGCGTTGGTGAGCGGCGGCGAATTGAGCCACTTGGTTGCGCCCGACAGCGGCGGCAGCGTGCCTTCCACGGGCAGCGCCGGGGCCGAGACGCGCAGCATCGACGCGTCGCGGCGCGCGGCGCGGGTGGCCGCGGACATCAGCGCGTTCGCGGCGGGGGCGGTGCCGGCGGCTGCGTCGGCGCCCGCGCCGTTGGCGGCGGCGCGCATGGCGTCGCCTGCGGCCATCATCGCCGGGCCGCTACCGGCGGCTGCGTGGTTGCCCGCGCCGTTGGCGGCGGCACGCATCGCATCGCCCGCTGCCATCATCGCCGGGCCGTCGCCGGCCGCCGCGCTGCTTGCTGTCATGGCCGGGCCGTTCGCGTTCGCCACGGCGCCGCCCGCGGCGCCGTGCATGGCATTGCCGCGCGGCGCGAAGCGATTGACGAGCGATTGCTCCAGGCCGCCCGTGGCGATCGTCGAGACCTGCGCGAGCACGCCGGTGTCGAGGCCGAGCGCGATCGCGCCCACGCCGGCCAGCATCGCCGCGCCGAGCCCGCGGCGGATCCATTCGCCGGCGCCGAGCGAGCGCTTCATCGCCGCGAACAGCCTGCCGCCCACCAGCAGCGCGGCGGCCAGCGAGGTGGCCGCGCCGGCCGCGTAGGCCACCAGCAGCAGCGTGGTGCCCACGCTCGCGCCGCGCAGCGCGGCGCCGGTCAGCACGAGCCCGAGGATCGGGCCGGCGCACGGTGCCCACAGCAGGCCGGTGGCCACGCCGATCAACAGCGACGCGCCGATGCTGCTGCGGCCCTCGCCGTCGGCCGTCGAGGCCACGCCGGTCAGCCGGTTGCCGAGCGCCACCAGCGGGCGCGTCATGTGTTCGGCGAGGCTCGGCAACAGCAGCGTCAGGCCGAACACGCCGACCATCGCGATCGCGAGCCAGCGGCCGGCCTGATTGGCCTGCGCGATCCAGCCGCCGCCGACGGCGGCCAGCGTCGCGACGGCGGCGAACGTCACGGCCATGCCGGCCAGCAGCGGCAGGCCGTTGCGCACGAACGGGCGGTCCGCGCGGGCGAACACGAAGGGCAGCACCGGCAGGATGCAGGGGCTCACGATGGTGAGCACGCCGCCGAGATAGGCGAGGATCACAAGCAACATGGCGAAGTCCTGGTAGGAATTCTTGCAGGAAGATGGTGGGGCGGGCTCAGGCCGACGACGGGCTGAACGTCATCGCCGTGCCGTTCATGCAGTAGCGCAGGCCGGTCGGTTTCGGGCCGTCGTTGAACACATGGCCGAGATGGCCCGCGCAGCGGCGGCAGTGGACTTCGTCGCGCACCATGCCGAACGAGGTGTCGGTCGAGGTCACCACGGCGTGGTCGAGCGGCGCCCAGAAGCTCGGCCAGCCGGTATGGCTGTCGAACTTGGTGGCCGACGAGAACAGCGGCAGCGCGCAACCGGCGCACGCGAAGGTGCCCGAGCGATGTTCGTCGTTGAGCGGGTTGCTGTACGGACGCTCGGTTCCCGCCTCGCGCAGGACCGTGTACTGTGCCGGCGTGAGGCGCTTGCGCCATTCGGCGTCGCTGAGCGTGAGTTCGGCCGGGGCGGCAGGCTTGGGCGGCTGTTGCGCGAACACGCCGCTGCGCGTGATTGTGGCGACGGCGCCGGCGAGCGCGGCGCCGGTGAGCAGGAAAGCTCGGCGGCTGGTCATGGTGGACTCCTGTCGGACGGTGGGTGACTTGCCGCACAGCGTAAGGACCCCACGGTCGCGAAGTCCTCACGGAAAGTTAAAGTTTTCGTGATAATTCGGCCGCGAACGGGCGGGCGACGGCGGTGCAACCGGCGCCGGGTGCGGGCGCAACCGATGCCGCGCCGCCGCAAGCTCGTGCCGGAGCCGCGTTGGGGCTGCATTGGGGCTGCATTGGGGCCACGCTGGCGCCAACCTGGAGCCACGCAGGAGCCACGGCGAGTCATCACGAAATCGTGACGACTCGCCGCCGCGAATGTCCGACAATCGGGCCATGCCGCACGGTGCCGGCGCAGGCCGGCCCCGACTCTTCAATTGCCGTCACGCCTATGGACTCACTGAAACGCATCCTGATCGTCGAAGACGATGCCGACATCGCGAACGTGCTCGCGCTGCACCTGCGCGACGAGCGCTACGAGGTGGTCCACTGCGCGAACGGCGACGACGGCCTGCGGCGCCTGGAGCAGGGCGGCTGGGACGCGCTGATCCTGGACCTGATGCTGCCCGGCGTGGACGGCCTCGAGATCTGCCGGCGCGCACGCGCGATGGCGCGCTACACGCCGATCATCATCATCAGCGCGCGCTCGAGCGAGGTGCACCGGATTCTCGGCCTCGAGCTCGGCGCCGACGATTACCTTGCCAAGCCGTTCTCGATGCTGGAGCTGGTGGCGCGCGTGAAGGCGCTGCTGCGGCGCGTCGAGGCGCTCTCGCGCGACACGCGCGCCGAGGCCGGGCGCGTGGAGGTGGGCGGCCTGAGGCTCGATCCGCTCACGCGCGAGGCCGCCGTGGACGGCGCCGCGATCGACCTGACGCCGCGCGAATTCGACCTGCTCTATCACTTCGCGCGCCATCCCGGCAAGGCGTTCTCGCGCACCGATCTGCTCAACGCCGTATGGGGCTATCAGCACGAGGGCTACGAGCACACCGTGAACACCCACATCAACCGGCTGCGCGCCAAGATCGAGGCCGACCCGGCGCAGCCGGCGCGCATCCTGACGGTCTGGGGCCGCGGCTACAAGCTGGTCGCGCCGGGGCCGGCGGCCGGCGCGGGCCGCGAGGCATGATGCGGCGCCTGAGTCTGGGCCAGCGCCTGTCGCTGGTGTTCTCGGTGCTGCTGCTGGCCTGCTGCGGCGCCTCGGCGTGGCTGCAGATCCGCGCGAGCGACATGCACGAGAAGGAAGTGGTGCAGCGGCTGTCGCGCGACCTGGCCGGCCACATCGCGCGGAGCACGAGGCTGATGGACGACGGCGGCCTGCGGCAGGACGCGGTGCGCCGGCTGTTCGGCCAGCTGATGGGCGTGAATCCGAGCGTCGAGGTCTACCTGCTCGACAACGCAGGGCGCATCCGCGGCGACGACGCGCCGCCGGGCCGGGTGCGGCGCGAGCGCGTCGATCTCGCGCCGGTGGCGCGCTTCCTTGCCGGCCAGCCGCTGCCGATCCTGGGCGACGATCCGCGCAGCCTCGACGCGCGCAAGGTGTTCAGCGTCGCGCCGCTGCAGTTGCCGGGCCGCGCGCCGTCGGGCTACATCTACGTGGTGCTGCTCGGCGAGGCGCACGACGAGCTGGCCGCGCGCGTGGCGGCCAGCTCGGTGCTGCGTACCACGCTCTGGTCGATCGCGCTGGTGGCGCTGCTCGGGCTGCTGGCCGGCCTGACCGGGTTCGCGCTGATCACGCGGCCGCTGCGCCGCTTCTCCGAGGCGATGCGCCGCTTCGATGCGAACGGCGAGCCCGACGCGCAGCCGCCGCTGCCGCATTCGTCGGCGGCCGGGGCGCGCGACGAGATCGCCGTGCTCGAAACCACCTTTGAGCAGATGGCCGCGCGCATCGGCGCGCAGTGGCGCGCGCTCAAGCAGCAGGACCGCCAGCGCCGCGAGCTGATCGCGAACCTCTCGCACGACCTGCGCACGCCGCTGACCGCGCTGCACGGCTACCTGGAAACGCTCGCGCTGAAGGGCGCCGCGCTCGCGCCGGCCGAGCGCGAGCGCTATCTGTCGATCGCGCTGGCGCAGAGCGACAAGGTGGGGCGCCTCGCGCGCGCGCTGTTCGAGCTGGCGCGGCTCGAATCGGGGCTGGTGCAGCCCGCGCTCGAGGACGGCTCGCTCGTCGATCTGGTGCAGGACGTGCTGGCCAAGTTCGAGCTGGGCGCCAAGGCGCGCGGGATCACGCTCGACGCGCGGATCGAGCCGCGCCTGCCGAACGTGCATGCCGATTTCGGCATGATCGAGCGCGTGCTGACCAACCTGCTCGACAACGCGCTGCGCCACACGCCGGCAGGCGGCCAGGTGGCGGTGGAGCTGGCCGCGCACGGCGGCGCGGTCGGCGTGACCGTGCGCGACACCGGGCCCGGCGTGCCGGCGGCGCTGCGCGAGCGGCTGTTCCGGCGCTCGGTGGCAGCCTCGCCGAGCGCTCCGGACGGCGCGCCGGGCACGGGCGAGGCGCAGCGCGGCGGGCTCGGCCTGCTGCTCGTGCAGCGCATGCTGCAGTTGCACGACAGCGAGGCGCGGCTGGTCGACGATCCGCGCGGCGGCGCGGTATTCACGTTCGCGCTGCAGGCGGCCGGGACCGCCGCGCGTTAGCGCCGCCGGTGGCCGGAACTTCAATGGCTATTTCGAGAACGGGAGCGGACACCAGCGTGACGCAACACAATCCGGGGCTGATTCACGATCGGCATGGCGTGCCGCGCTGCTATTGGCAGCCGGACATGCCCGACTATCACGACGCCGAATGGGGCCTGCCGGTGGACGACGAACGGCGGCTGTTCGAGAAGATCTGCCTGGAAGGCTTCCAGTCCGGCATGGCCTGGATCACGATCCTGCGCAAGCGCGAGAACTTCCGCGCGGCGTTCGACGATTTCGATTTCCGGCGCATCGCCGGCTACGGCGAACCCGACATCGAGCGCCTGATGGCCGATGCCGGCATCGTGCGCAATCGCGCCAAGATCCGCTCGGTGATCAACAACGCGCGGCGTGCCATCGAGGCCGTGGACGCATTCGGTTCGCTGGCCGGCTGGCTCTGGCAATACGAGCCGGCGCCGGGTGCGCGGCCCGCCACGATCGATCTCGACTACTGGCGGGGCAACCCGACCTCGCCCGAGTCGCATGCGCTGTCGGCGGCGATGAAGCGGCGCGGCTGGACCTTCGTCGGGCCGACCAACATCCATGCGCTGATGCAGGCGGTCGGCATGGTCAACGATCACCTGACGGGCTGCGCCTGCCGCGAGACGGTCGAACGCGCGCGCCGCGAGTTCCGGCGGCCGGCCTGCCGCTGAGCCGCGCCGCCCGGGCCCGGCCGGCCGCCGGTTTGATCGGCCGGTCGGTCGGCGCGCTGGTCCGTCCCGCTCGGCCGCCTCGCTCGTCTGCGCCGCTCGGCCGCCTGGCTCAGCCGGCCGCCTCGCGCAGCTCGGCGAGCGCGCGCCGCTGGCGCCCGTCGGCGTCGAAGTTCTCCGGCGCGAGCCAGGCGGCGAAGGCCCGCTTCACGCGCGGCCATTCGATGTCGAGGATCGAATACCAGGCGGTGTCGCGCGAGCGGCCCTTGTAGACGATCGCCTGCCGGAACACGCCTTCGAAGCGGAAGCCGAGCCGCTCGGCGGCGCGCCGCGACGGCGCGTTCAGGCTGTCGCATTTCCATTCGTAGCGGCGGTAGCCGAGCGTGTCGAACGCGTAGGCCATCAGCAGATAGTGCGCCTCGGTGGACAGCGGCGTGCGCTGCAGGTCCGGCGAGAACGTCACGCTGCCCACCTCGATCACGCCGTGCGCCGCGTCCTGCCGCATCAGCGCGAGCGTGCCGACCGCGCGGCCGGTGGCGCGGTCGAGCACCGCGTAGTGGCGCGGGTCGGTGCTGCGCGCGGCGCCGTCGGCATAGGCGCGATATTGCTCGACGCTCGCGAACGGGCCGACGGGCAGGTAGGTCCAGTCGCGGCCGTCCGGCGCGCCGAGGTAGGCGGCGGCCAGATCGTCGGCATGGCGCGCCGCGTCGAGCGGTTCGAGCCGGCCGTGGCGGCCTTCGAGCGTGACGGCGGCGGGCAGCGCGCGTGCGCGCCAGCCTTCGACGGCCGGCCCGATCGGCTGGCCGTGTTCATTGGTGCGGGTGGACATCGGTTCCTCGGCGAGCGGCAAGAAGATGCGCCCACTGTAGTGGCGCCGCGGCCCGAAGGGAAGAACCCGTTGCGGCCGCAACGCTGGTGCCACGCACGCGCGGCGAGCCGGCGGCGGGCAGGGCGGGCCGTCAGGTCTTCAGGCCGTGGGGCCCGCCGTGGGCTCGGCCGCTTCGGCCAGGATCTGCCGGATCGCGCGCTCGAAGGCCTCGGCGGGCTGGCCGCCCGTCACCAGGTAGCGCTCGTTGAAGATGACCGACGGCACCGAGCTGATGCCCAGCGCCTGCGCTTCGCGCTCGGCCGCGCGCACCTCGCCGGCATAGGCGCCGCTTGCCAGCACCTCGCGCGCGCGTTCGGCGTCGAGCCCGGCGGCCTGCGCGGCGGCGGCCAGCAGCTCCGGATCGTCGGTGCGCTTGCCCTCGCCGTGGCAGGCGCGCAGCAGCTCGAGCTTGAGCGGCAGTTGCCTGCCCTCGAGGCCGGCCCAGTGCAGCAGGCGATGCGCGTCGAACGTGTTGTGGATGGCCTCGCGCTGGCCGAACGTGAAGCCCACGCTCGCGCCGCGCTCGCGGAGCATGGCCTGCGCTTCGGCGACCTGCTCGGGCGTGCGGCCGTATTTCTTGCCGATGTGCTCGACGATCGACTCGCCCTCCGGCCCCATGTTCGGATTCAGTTCGAACGGATGCATGCGGATCTGCACGTCGGCCGCGTCGCCCACGCGCTCGAGCGCGATCAGCAGCGAGGACAGGCCGACCGCGCACCACGGGCACGCGACGTCGGAAACGAAATCGATGGTCAACGGTTGAGACATGACGAAAATCCTGGCGGAACGCGATAGGCCGACAGGGTAGCGCGAATCGCGCGGGCCCGCAGGCGGCGCCGCGCCCGAGGCGCCCACTATCTGGGCCGCGCGGCCCGCGTTTTGCGTTTCGCGGCGCGAGCGTGTATCAGAGCGGAACGGCGGCCGTCGCGGCGATGCGGCGGCCGGCCACGAACCGTCACCCGACCGACTACCGATGACCGATACCACCGTTTCCTCCGATCCGAACCGACCCGCCGGCGCGCCGGCCGCCACGCTGCTGGTCGATGCCCGCCACGTGCTCGGCGAATGCGCGACCTGGTGCGGGCTCGCCCACGCGTTCTACTGGACCGACATCGAGGGGGCGCGGCTCTGGCGCCACCGCCCCGGCGCGACCCCCCGGACCGAAAGCTGGCCGATGCCCGAGCGGCTCGGCTGCTTCGCGCTGACCGAGGAGCGCGACGTGCTGCTGGTGGGGCTCGCCTCGCACCTGGCGCTGTTCGACCTGCGCGACGGCCGCTTCGAGCGCATCGTCGAGGTCGAGCCGGGGCAGCGCTCGCGCGTGAACGACGGGCGCTGCGACCGCGCCGGCAATCTGGTGTTCGGCATGAAGGACGAGCACGATCCGCTGCAGGCCACGACCGGCTTCTACCGGCTCAACGCGGACCGTTCGCTCGAACGGCTCGCGCTGCCGCCCGCGGCGATCGCCAACAGCATCGCGTTCTCGCCCGACGGCGCGCGCATGTACTTCTGCGATACGCTCACGCGACAGATCATGGTGTGCGACTACCGCCCCGACGGCCCGGTGGCGAAGGTGCGGCCCTTCGTGGCCCTGGCCGACGCGACGGGCGGCCCGGACGGCTCGACCGTCGATGCCGAGGGCGGCCTCTGGAACGCGCAGTGGGGCGGCGCGCGCGTGGTGCGCTACGACCCGAACGGCGTGGAGACGGATCGCATCGCGATCCCCACCACGCAGCCGAGCTGCCCGTCGTTCGGCCCGGCGCCCGAGCGCGCCGGCGAGCCGGCCGACGGCGCCGAGGGCTGGCGCACGCTCTACGTGACGAGCGCGCGCGAGGGCCTCGACGGTGACGCGCTCGCCGCCGATCCGCACGCGGGCGGCGTGTTCGTCGCGGCCACCGCCTATCGCGGGCTGCCGGAGCCGCGCTTCCCGCTGCGCGGCGCGCGCTGAGTACGGGCGGGCGCCCCGCGGGCTACGGGCGGCGCCGCGCCGCCGCGAGCCGCCCGCGCAGCAGCGGCAGCGCCACCTCGCTCCAGAACGGCGGCGAGACCATGCCGCTCGACCTGCCGCCATGCGCGAACGCCGGCACCTGGGCGGGCTGCCGCAGCGACAGCGGCTGCCCGGTCAGATCGGCATAGGCCGAGGCGATGCAGGCCTCGAACGCCTCGTCCGAGTCCGGCAGCGGCACGCCGGCCAGCCGTGCGCGCAGCGCGTCCCACAGATGCGGATCGCCGCGCAGCCCCCACCGCTCGGGCGGCGGATCGAACAGCGCGGCCAGGCCGTGCCGCGGCACGGCATGCGCAAGCAGATCCTCGCGCGTATCGACATCGCGCAGCACGCCCGGATCGTCTACCTCGATGTGCTCGACCGGATGCGAGCCGAGCAGCGCGCGGGCGCCGGCATCGCCGCCCAGCGCGGCGAGCGCCTCGCCGTGCACGGCCGCGAAGCCGACCGGATGGCCGCGCCGGCCGCCGTGCCGGGGGGCCGCGATGCCCGCGCGGCCGGTCGTGATGGCCTGCGCCACGGCACGGATCGCGGCCGTGCCGATCCACGGCATGTCGCCAAGCGCGACCAGCCAGCCGCCCGCCTCGCGCGTGGCGCGCACGGCGGCGGCCAGGCTCGCGCCCATTCCCTGTTTCGACGCCTCGGCCGGCAGCACGCGGCAGCCGGCGCCGGCCAGGTAGTCGGCCAGCCGCCCGGCGCCGGGCCGCACCACGGCGTGGACCTCGGGCGTCACGGCGAGCAGGCGGCGCGCGGCGGCCACCGCCACCGGCGTGCCGTCGGGCAGCGCGGCGAGCAGCTTGCTGTCGCGGCCGCGCGGATCGAAGCGGGTGCCGAGGCCGGCGGCGAGCAGCACGCCGACGAGCGCCGGGGAGCGGACGGGATCTGGCATCGAAGCAAGCGGTGGCGGCAGGTGAGGGCGATTGTGCGATCGGCCCCGGCGAATCGCAAGCGGGGCCGGCCGCAAGGCGCATGATGCGGGGGCTTGCGCAGCCTGGCGGGACGCGCGGCGCAAGCCGGGCCGCCCCGGCGCCGGCTCAAGCGCCGCCGGTCTCGCCGCGCGCGTAGCGCGCGAGGAACAGGTCGGCCGTCGTTTCCGCGAGCCGCAGGCGCGCCTCGCCGTCCACGGCCGGCTGGCCCATCGCCACCTGCGGCCAGAAGGCGAACGATTTCACGAGCCCCTGCAACTGCTGCGCGGCAAACGGCGCATCGTCGGTGGCGAGGCGCCCGGCGGCGGCGGCCTCGCGAACCCAGACCGTCAGGTCCTCCTCGCGCTCGCCGAGCCGCACCACCATCTCCCTCGCCCGTTCGGGGGAATGCATCGCGGCCGCGATCGCGACGCGCACCAGCGCCAGGAAGGTTTCGTCGCTGAGCAGCCGCAGCTTGCGCAGCAGCAGTTCGATCAATTGGCCGCGCAGCGGCGCGGCGGGCCGGTAGGCGGGCGCGTCGCCGGCGCGCGTCGCCTCCCACAGCCGCTGCAGGATCGCCGCGAACAGCGCCTCCTTGCTCGGGAAGTGGTTGTAGACGGTGCGCTTCGACACCTGCGCACTGGCCGCGATGCGGTCCATGCTGGTCGCGTCGTAGCCGGCCGAGAGGAATTCGTCGATCGCCGCGCCGACGATCGCGGCGCGTTTCCGGTCGGTCAGGCGGGTGGGGGGAGCGTGGGAATCCATCGGCAAATTTTATACCGGACGGTTTACTTTTCTCGAAAATAAACTACACTGGCGAGTCTACTTTTTGCGCCGGACCGATTCGATGACTTCCGTTACCCGCCGGCTCGGCCGCCTGCTCGGGATGGCCGCCGCAAGACGCTCGCGGGCGTGGGCTGCGGCGTCGCCGCAGCACGACGGCGAGCGCTTTCGCAACCTGCGGCCGCGCCCGGCGGAGGGCGCAGGCAAGAGGTTGTCGATCGCCTGGAACGTGCTCTTCAAGAAGCCGGGCGGCACGGCGCCGGCCGCCGCGCTGCCGGTGGACGCGCTCACGCGCGCCGGGCTCGAGGCCGCGCCCGACCGGAGCCTGTTCCGGCTCGGCCACTCGACCCTGCTGCTGAAGCTGCGCGGCCGCTTCTGGCTGACCGATCCGGTGTTCGCCGAGCGCGCCTCGCCGTTGCGGCGCTTCGGCCCGAAGCGCTTCCACGCGCCGCCTGTCGCACTGGCGGACCTGCCGCCGCTGGCCGGCGTGATCCTCTCGCACGACCACTACGATCACCTCGATCGCGACACGGTGCTCGCGCTCGCGGCCGGCACCGGCGTGTTCCTGACGCCGCTCGGCGTCGGCGACCGGCTGATCGAATGGGGCATTGACGCGGCGAAGGTGCGCCAGTTCGACTGGTGGCAGGGCACCGAACTGCACGGCGTCGCGTTCACGGCCACGCCCGCGCAGCATTTCTCGGGGCGCAGCCTGTTCGACGGCGATCGCACGCTGTGGGCCTCGTGGACCATCGTCGAGGGCGGCCTGCGCGTGTTCTTCAGCGGCGACACCGGCTATTTCGACGGCTTTCGCGAGATCGGCGAGCGCTGCGGCCCGTTCGACGTGACGCTGCTGGAGACGGGCGCCTACGACGCACAATGGCCCTACGTCCACATGCAGCCCGAGCAGACCGTGCAGGCCCACGTGGACCTGCGCGGCCGCTGGCTGGTGCCGGTCCACAACGGCACCTTCGATCTGGCGATGCACCGCTGGCAGGAGCCGTTCGAGCGCGTGTTCGGGCTCGCCGCCGCGCGCGGGATCGCGCTCGCCACGCCGCGCATGGGCGAGCGGCTCGATCTGCAGGCGCCGCATCGCGGCGAGCGCTGGTGGCGCGCCGTGGCCGACGCGCCGGCGAAGCCCGCGCGCTGGCGCGGCTGGCGCGGCGGCCGCGAGGACGCGTCCGGGGTGTGAGGCCGCCCGCTGCCTGGGCCGGCTGCGCCGGGCGGTGCGCTGGGCCGATGCGTGCGCGGCATCCGCGATCCGCCGCCGCGCTCGCGAGCCGTGACGGCGGCCGTCAGCGCCGCCGCGCCAGCTTCACGCGCGCCGTCTCGTGCTCGGCGGCGCACAGCGCATCCTCGTAGACGAACTCGCCGCCGACCAGCGCCGCCACCGCCACGCCGTCGCGATAGAGCACGCGGTTGCCGGCCAGCGCCGCTACCTTGCGGCCCGGCAGCAGCGTGCCGGCCAGATTCAGCGGATCGGCGCCGCTGACCACGGTCCACTGGCCGTCGGCCGGCTGCCGGCGCAGCTCGCGCAGCACCGGGATCGCCTCGGGCAGCGCGAACTGCTCGCCCGCCAGCCCGGCCACGAAACGTCCGCCGCGAATCTCGCCGCGCGCCTCGAGCCGCTGGTACACGCGCAGCAGGTCGCGCCACGGCGGCAGCCACGCGGCCTCGCGCTCGAGCAGCCGCCAGAACACCACGCCGTAGCGGCGCAGCAGCGTCCAGGCGATGTGCTCGAGCGCCTCGCGCGGCGCCGGGCCCGCAGCGCTGGTGCGCGAGGTGCCGGCGCGGGCCAGGGGTTCGCCGCCTGCGCCGTCGATGCCGTCGCGGTGCGCCGCGGCCGCATCGGCCTCGGCGCCGGCGGCCGCCGTCACGGGCACGGGCCGCCGCACCAGCGCCCAGCGCCCGGCGTCGTCCATGCCGCCGATCAGCGCGCCGCCGCGGCGCGTGCGCGGCGAGTAGTACGCGCTGCGCTTGACGGCGGGACGCAGCAGCGCGCGCAGCCCGGCGAAGCTGTCGGCGTTCACGCGGCCGGCCGCGACGAGTTCGCCGAGGGCCTGCTCTAGTTCGACGGGCAGCAGGCGTGCGTCGTCGACGAGTTCGTCGAAGAACATCGCACCGTGCGCGGCCAAGGCGTCGTGCACGCGCTGCGCGCGCGCCGACAGCGCCGGCTGCGCGCGTTCGTCGTGCAGCGCCTGCCAGGCGCCGACGTTGCGGCGCGGCAGCAGCACGATCGGCGTGGTCTTCAGCGGGCCGGCGGCGGTTTTCGCGGCGCCGCGCGGGCCGCGCCCGCCGCCTGCGCCCGCGTCGGCCGCCGGCGCGCGCTCGCCCGGCGAGCGTGCCGGCGGCGCGATGCGGGTCCAGACGACGCGGCCCGAGCGGCACAGCTCGTCGATGCCGCCCGTCGCGTAGTCGGCCACGCGGGCCGGCAGCAGGTCGTCTTCCCACGCGCCGGCGGCCGCCTCGAAGCCCTCGAGCTGCTCGATCACGGCGGCCAGCGCCTCGCGGCCCATGCCGCGCGTATCGGCGCTCAGGTGCTGCCAGTGGAACAGGAAGCGCATGAAATCGGCGCGCTCCACGGGCTCGATCTCGCGGCGCAGGCGCTTGACCGTATAGCGATGAATCCGCGCGAGCAGATGGCGCTCGCACCACTCCTCGGCGAGGGCGCCCGGCGTGAAGCGCCCGCGCATCACGTAACCCTCGCTTTCGAGCGCGACCAGTGCGGCTTCCACGGCGGCCTGCGGCAGCCCGAGCGGCGCGGCGATCGCCGCGGCCGGCAGCGGCCCGAAGCCGGTCAGCCGCGCGCGGATCACGTCGAGCAGCGCGGTGTCGGCCGTCCACGGCGTGCCGCCGCGCTCGGGCGCGGCGAGCGCCGGCTCCAGGCGCGCCTCGGGATGCAGCGCGCGCAGGCAGGCCACGCGTTCGGCGCCGAGCCACAGCGCCCGGCCGTCGGCAAGCCGCAGCGCGGCCACGCGCCGGGCGGCCGCCAGCTTCGTCAGCGCCGCGAGCCAGCCGTGGTGCGCGCGCGCTTCCTCGTCGGACACGCAAGCCAGGCTGGTGAGCGCGTCGTGGACTTCGTCGGCGTCGCGCACCGCCGGCCACGCTTGCTCGCGCACCGCGTCGATCGCATCGGCATCGAGCGCGCCCAGATCGTCGGCCGATTCGGGATCGGTCCAGCGGCGCGCCAGCACGGCCTGGGTGCGGCGCTCCTCGAGCGGCGCGTCGTCGAGGAACGCATAGGGCTTGGCGTTGAGGATCTCGGCGGCAAGCGGCGAGGGCGCCGGCAGGTCGCGCGCGATCAGCTCGATTTCGCCGGCCTCGATGCGCGCGAGCAGCGCGAGCCAGCCCTCGGTGTCGAGCGCCTCGTGCAGGCAGTCGTCGAGCGTCTGGTCGACGAGCGGATGGCGCGGCACCTCGCGCTCGCCGACGAGATTCTCGGCGCAGGCCACCTGGTCGGGGAACACCGTCGCGAGCAGGTCCTCGCTCTTCATGCGCTGCAGTTGCGGCGCGGTGCGGCGCCCGCCCGTGTAGCGCGGCAGCGCGAGCGAGGTGGTGGCGTTCCAGCGCCAGCGCACGCCGAACAGCGGGGCGTCGAGCAGCGCCTGCACCAGCACGTGCTCGGCCGTGGCGGTGCGCAGGTAGCGCCAGACGTCGGACAGCACGAAGCTGTGCGCGAGCGACAGGGAGAGGATGATCGCGTCGTCGGTGGCGGCCGCCTGCAGCTCGAAGTTGAACGCGCGGCAGAAGCGCTTGCGCAGCGCGAGCCCCCAGGCGCGGTTGATGCGGGTGCCGTAGGGCGAGTGGATCACCAGCTGGGTGCCGCCCGATTCGTCGAAGAAGCGCTCCATCACGAGCGTGTCGCGGGTCGGCAGCGCGCCGAGCGCGGCCCGCGCGCGCGCGAGGTATTCGACGATCTGGCGCGCGGCCTCGTCCGGCAGGCCGAGCGAGCCGGTGAGCCAGGCCAGCGCGGGCGCGAGCCGGCTCGGCGCGAGTTCCGGCGCGGGGTCGGCCGCGCCGGCGCCGGCCGCGGCCGGATGGGCGGGAGGCGAGGCGTGCGCCGCCCGCCGTCCTGCGCGCGCCGTGTCGATCGCACGCGAGGCGGCCGGCCGCGCCGCGTCGAGTTCGCCCTGTTCGAGCAGCGCGTCGATCTGCGCGCGCAGCCGCGCCACGCCGGCCGACAACTCGTCGCTGCGCCCCGGCGCCTCGCCGAGCCAGAACGGCAGGTTCGGCGCCTGCCCGCGCGCATCCTCCACGCGCACGCGGCCCGTCTCCACACGCAGGATGCGGTACGACTGGTTGCCGAGCTGGAACACGTCGCCCGCCAGGCTCTCCACCGCGAAATCCTCGTTGACGGTGCCGATCTGGGTTCCCTGCGGTTCGAGCAGCACCGTGTAGTCGGCGTTGTCGGGGATCGTGCCGCCCGAGGTCACGGCGGTCAGCCGCGCGCCGCGTCGGGCGCGCACGGTGCCGGTGCTGCGGTCGCGATGCAGGTAGGCGCGGCGCGGGCCGCGCCGGCTCGAGAACCCCTCGGCCAGCATCGCCAGCACCTCGTCGAAACGCTCGCGCGACAGGTCCGCATAGGGCGCGGCGTGCGTGAAGCGCCGCCAGAGCTCGGTCTCGTCCCATTCGGCGCAGGTCACCTCGGCGACGATCTGCTGCGCGAGCACGTCGAGCGGCGCGCGCGGCACGCGCAGCCGGTCTAGCTCGCCGCGCGCCACGCAGTCGAGCAGCGCCGCGCACTCCACCAGCTCGTCGCGCGAGAGCGGGAACAGGCGCCCCTTCGGCGTGCCGCCGACCTGGTGGCCCGAGCGCCCGACCCGCTGCAGGAACGGCGCGATGCCGCGCGGCGAGCCGATCTGGCAGACCAGCTCGACCTCGCCGATGTCGATGCCCAGCTCGAGCGAGGCGGTGGCCACCAGCAGCTTCAGCCGGCCGTGCTTGAGGCGCTGCTCGGCGTCGAAGCGGGATTCCTTGGCGAGGCTGCCGTGGTGCGCGGCGATCAGGTCGTGGCCGAGCCGCTCGCCGAGATGGCGCGCGAGCCGCTCCGCCATGCGCCGCGTGTTGACGAACACCAGCGTCGTGCGATGCCCTGCCGCCAGCTCGGCGATGCGGTCGTAGACGCGCTCCCAGACGTCGTTGGCCATCACCGGCTCGAGCGGCACGGGCGGCAGTTCGAGCGCGAGATCGCGCTCGCGTGCGTGGCCGACGTCGACGATCGCGCAGTCGGCGGGCCAGGCCGCCGCGGCCGCCTCGGGCGTTGCCGTCGCGGCGGCCGCGCGCCGGGGCCGGCGCGGGCGCCCGCCCGCTGCCGGGTGGGGCGGCGGGGCGCTCGCGCCCGATCCCTCCGATGCGCACGGTTCGCCTGATTCTTCCGATTGTCCCGATTCTTCCGATTGGCCGGCCCCTGCCGGGCCGGGCGCGCTGTCGTGCGCCGCGCGGTTGGCCGCCTCGCCGCTGCGGGCGTCGGCTCGCTCCGTCTGCGGGTGCGCCGCCGCGTCCTTGCCGCCCACCAGGAAGCGCGCGACCAGCCCGATCGGCCGCTGCGTCGCCGACAGGCCGATGCGCGGCAGCGGCCGGCCCACCAGCGCGTCGAGCCGTTCGAGCGTCAGCGACAGGTGGCTGCCGCGCTTGTTGCCGGCCAGCGCGTGGATCTCGTCGACGATCGCGGTGCGCACCGTCGAGAGCATGCGCCGCCCCGATTCCGACGACAGCAGCACATACAGCGATTCCGGCGTGGTCACGAGGATATGCGGCGCGCGCTTGCGCTGCGCGTTGCGTTCGGCCGGCGTGGTGTCGCCGGTGCGCACGGCGGTGCGGATCTCGGGGACCGGCAGGCCGCGCCGCGCGAGCTCGCGCGCGATGCCGGCGAGCGGGGCGTCGAGGTTCACGCGGATGTCGTTGGACAGCGCCTTGAGCGGCGACACATACACCACCAGCGTCGCGTCGGGCAGCATGCCGTCGTGAGCGAGCGCGTCGCGCACCAGATCGTCGATCGCGCAGAGGAACGCCGTGAGGGTTTTGCCCGAGCCGGTGGGCGCCGCCACCAGCGTCGAGCGGCCGGCCTTGATGAGCGGCCAGGCGCGCGCCTGCGCGCCGGTGGGCGCGGCGAAGGTATGCGCGAACCAGCCGGCGACGGCCGGATGGAACGCGGCGAGCGCGGGGTCGGCGGGCTGGGCGGCGGCGGCCCCCAGCGGGGCGGAAACGGGCAGCGGCAACGGATCGGACAAGTGGATGAGCGCGGCGCGCGACGAAGGTGTGAGGTCCAGTGTGCCAGACCCGCGAGGTGTCTGCCGGGGGCCGGATCGAGGCGGTTCAGGACGAACCGGGGCGGGCCCGCGCCGGCGGCCCGCCGTGCCGCCGGCGCGGGCTCGTGCAGCAGATGGGGACGGCGGCGCCGATCGCAATGGCGGCGGTGCCGACTCGCGTGCCGGCGGCGCCGCCGCTGTCATCGCGCAGTCGCGCCCGCGCCGCCTGCGTCACGCCCGGCGCCTGGCCGGCCGCTCAGCGCCCCGGCTCGTAGAACAGCGCGAACAGCTCCGATTGCGAGCTGACGCCGAGCTTCGCGTAGATATGTTTCTTGTGCGCGCGCACGGTCTCGAACGAGATCGTCAGCCGCTCGGCGATCGCGCGCGTGGAGAATCCGCTCAGGCCGAGCCGCACCACTTCCACCTCGCGCGCGGTCAGCGGTGCGTGCCCGCGCTGCTGCACCACGCGGTCGAAATGCTCGACATAGCCGGCTTCGTCGCGCGCGGCCACGGCCGCGGCGGCATCGACGGCTTCCACCGGGCCGGTTGCCGCGCCCTGGGCGCTGCCGCCGGTGAAGGTTTCATAAGGCAGGCGCTGGCGCATCAGCGCGATCACCCATGGCGCCACCAGCGCGAAGCTGGCGAGGTCGCGCTCGCCGTAGCGGCGCGTCGCGCCGAGCGAGAAGATCAGCGTGTGGCCGGCATCGATCGCGTGATTGAACTGCACCTCGTCGCCGATGATGTTGCGCTTGAAATAGCGCTGGTAGTAATCGGTCATTCTGAAATTGTCGGGCGCGACCGATTCGAGCGTGACGAGCCCCGAGACGGGCCGCTCGCAGGCGGCGATATAGAACGGGTCGAGCTGGTAGAGCGCGCCCAGGTAGCTCTGGAACATCTGGTCGACGGTGCCGTCGGGCGTCGGCGATTCGGCGCACACGAGCGGCGCGCGATCGCGCGCGAACAGCAGCCCGACCCAGCTGTCGAACGGCGCGAAGCGCTGCAGCACGCGGGCGAGGCGGGTCCAGAAGTCGGCGCTGTCGAGCGCATCGATCAGCGTCGCGACGTGGTGGTGAAACGCGAGATCCCGCCAGTCGAGTTCCATGTGTCCTCCGATCGTGGTAACCCAGGTGGGGAATTCCTGGACAAAAATAACGTCCCGATAATAGCGCCACGCCGCCGCCCGAGCGGCCGGCGAAATGCGAGCGCGAGTCTATCGGCCCGCCATACAGGAGGCAAGCAATGCAAATCGAACTCGCCCAGATTCCGGTCGCCGACGGCAAGATCGCACCGAATCTGGCCCGCGTGACCGAGGTGATCCGCGCGCGGCGCGACGGCACCGACCTGATCGTCTTCCCCGAGACCACGCTGACGGGCTTCCCGACGCGCGAGAGCGTGCGCGACGTGGCCGAGGCGCTCGACGGCCCGTCGGTCGCCGCGGTGCGCGAGGCGGCCCGCGCGGCCGGCGTGGGCGTGGCGGTGGGCTTCGCGGAGCGCGACGGCGGCCGCTTCTTCAACACCACGCTGCTGATCGACGCGCATGGCGAGATCGCGCTGCGCTACCGGAAAACGCACCTCTGGGCGTCCGACGTCGGCGTGTTCGAGCCCGGCGATCGCTACGCCGTCTGCGAATTCAAGGGCATGACGGTGGGCCTCTTGATCTGCTACGACATCGAGTTCCCGGAGACTGCGCGCGCCATCGCCTCGCTCGGTGCCGACCTGCTGATCGTCACCAACGGCAACATGGACCCGTTCGGCCCCGTGCATCGCCGCGCGATCGTCGCGCGCGCGATGGAGAACCAGATGTTCGCCGCGCTCGTGAACCGGATCGGCGACGGCGACGACAACCTGACCTTCCCCGGCGAGTCGGCGCTGATCGGCCCCTCGGGCGACGTGCTGGGCGAGCTGCGCGGCGAGGACGCGGTGCTCTGCGTGAGGCTCGATCCGACGCTGCTGGCCGCGAGCCGCGAGCACTACAGCTATCTGCACGACGCGCGGGTGGGCCTCGTGCTGCACGACGATCCGCAGGACGCCGCGGCCGCGCCGTTCGACGGCCGCGGCCGCGTGATCCGCGCGCGCTGAGCGGATCGTCATTTCGTTTGCCGCTGGTTGTTTTTGCCGTTCGTTTTGCGCTGTCCGTTTTCGCCGTAACCACCCATGATCCCCATGCCGCCACCGCGGCGCCCCGGCGTGCCGACCGGCCACGCCGTCACGCGGTGCGGCGCCGTGCAACCTGGTGTTTTGCGTTCGGACGCGCCTGGCGCGTTCACTGGAGACCCGACCATGACTCAATCCTCCCCGGCGCGGCTCGCGGCCGGCCACGAGCCGCACCTGAAGCGCGCGCTCGGTCTGCCGTCCGTGCTGCTGTTCGGCCTTGCCTACATGGCCCCGCTGATCGTCTACGGCACCTACGGCGTGCTGGCCGGCGCGAGCCAGGACACGGCCGCGCTCGCCTACCTGCTGGCGCTGATCGCGATCGTGTTTACCGCGCTCAGCTACGGCAAGCTCGCGCGGCTGTTCCCGGTGGCGGGCTCGGCCTACACCTATACGCGCAAGAGCTTCAACGCGCATCTGGGCTTCCTGGTCGGCTGGGCCACGCTGCTCGACTACTTCTTCCTGCCGATGGTGATCTGGCTGATCGGCGCGGCCTATCTGGGCGCGGCGTTCCCGTCGGTTCCGGCATGGATCTGGATCGTGGCGTTCATCGTGCTGACCAGCGCGCTGAACATCCTCGGCATCGAGCTGGCGACCCGCTTCAACATCGTGCTGATGCTGGTGCAGCTCGTGATCGTGGCGCTGTTCGTGGTGCTGTGCTGCCACTACGCGCTGGCCGCGGCGGGGCCGGGCGGGCTGGCCGCGGCGCAGCCGTTCTTCAACGCCAAGGTGCCGCTGTCGGCCACCATGGCCGGCGCCGCCATCGCCGCGTATTCGTACCTCGGCTTCGACGCCGTCTCGACCTTGACCGAGGAAACCGTCGAACCCGAGAAGACCATCCCGCGCGCGATCGTGCTGATCGCGCTGATCGGCGGCGCGATCTTCGTGATCGCGGCCTATACGCTGCAGCTCGCGCATCCGGGCGCGGTATTCAAGGACCCCGATTCGGCCGCGTTCGAGATCGCCAAGAAAGTGGGCGGCGACGTGTTCGTGTCGGTGTTCCTCGCCGGGCTGATCCTCGCGCAGTTCGCCTCCGGCATCTCGGCGCAGGCCAGCGTCGGCCGGCTGCTCTATGCGATGGGCCGCGACGAGGTGCTGCCGCGCCGGATCTTCGGCTACGTGCACCCGCGCTTTCGCACGCCGGCGCTCAACATCGGGTTCGCCGGCATCGTCGGGCTGATCGCGCTCAAGCTCGACGTGGCCACCTCCACCTCGTTCATCAACTTCGGCGCGTTCCTCGCGTTCACGGCCGTCAACCTCTGCGTGATGCGCCAGTACCTGGTCACGCCGCCGGCGCAGCGCCGCTTCGGGCCGGTCGGCGGGCTGCTGTTTCCGGCGCTCGGCGCGATCGCCGATGTCTGGCTGCTGCTGAGCCTCGAAAAATCGGCGCTCGTGCTCGGCGCGATCTGGTTCGTGCTCGGCCTGGCCTACCTCGGCTGGCTGACGCGCGGTTTTCGCCAGGCGCCGCCTGACATCGCGGTGTGAGGCATGCCGGCCCGGCGTGGCGGCGGTTCGCCGGGCCGCGGCCGGCATGCAGTTGCGACACCGCACGACGCATCCCGACGGCCGTCGGCGCGCGGCCCGTGGGCCAGCAATAGCCGCCTTTGACGCCGTTCGACGGCTGGCCGCCGCGGCGCTGCCGCCCGGAAACCGGCACCGAAGACCCGATTCGGAGCGCTCCCCAGCCCGCATTGGCGGCGCTCGACGCCATTTGCCGTAGGCGCCGGTGACGCGCCGTCGCCCAGCCCATGAGCTCGGGGCCCTCCCGGCCCGCGCCGGCCTCCGTCACCCGACACCCGCCCCCCGCACTCTCGAAAGCTGATCGATTCGATCATTGCCGCCGTTCCTCGTGCGTTCCGGCGCGCTCGGCACGCCCGCAACGCTAGCTTCCGACGCGTATGCGCAGCCGATCACGTTTCTTTTTTGATTGACTCGATCAAGTTTTCGGGTTTTCCCTTGGTTGAATTGCGCGTTTCGATCAAATAGGATGACGCGAACGATCAGCTGGGCGGCGGGAAGGCGCCGCTGATGCAACGGGATTGATCGAATCGGTCAAAAAGCCTGCCGGAGACGAAACAGATGATGAGAAGCTCCACCGCCTTGCTTGGCTTGTTGGGCGTCGCCATGGGCGCGCACGCGCAAAGCAGTGTCACCCTCTACGGTTTGCTCGACACCTCGCTCGTCTACACGAACAACCAGAAAGGCGCCGGCAACTACCAGATGTCGAGCGGCGTCGAATCCGGCAGCCGCTGGGGCTTGAAGGGCGCGGAAGATCTCGGCGGCGGCTACGCGGCCATCTTCCAGCTCGAGAACGGCTTCAGCGGCACCGCGGGCACGCTGGGCCAGAACGGCCGCATGTTCGGCCGCGCCGCGTGGGTGGGCGCGGCCACGCCGTACGGCACGCTCACGCTGGGCCGCCAGAACGAACCGTCGGCGGACTTTCTCGGGCCGCTGGTGGCGTCGAACCAGTTCGCCGGCGGCATCGGCGCGCATCCCGGCGACACCGACAACCTCTACGTCAACTCGCGTATCAGCAACAGCGTGAAGTTCTCGAGCCGCAGCTATCACGGCTTCCGCGCCGGTGCGCTGTTCAGCTTCGGCGGCACGGCGGGCGACTTCAACCGCAATCGCATCTGGAGCGTCGCGGCCGGCTACGACCAGGGCCCGCTCGCGCTGGGCGTGTCCTATATCGACACCTCTCGCCCGAACACGGCGCTGTGGGACGGCACCGCGGGTTCGCCCGCGATCTCGCCGAACAATTCGCCGATCTTCTCCGGCTACACCTCGGCACGCGCGCAGCGCGTGGCGTCGGTGGCCGGCAACTACAGGTTCGGCAAGGCCAGGTTCGGCCTCGCGTATTCGAACTCGCGTTTCGAGGATCTCGGCTCGGGTGCCGCCGCCGCGCCGGTCGCCGCCTACCGCAACGCCACGGTCGTGTTCGACAACGCCGAAGTCAGTTTCAGCTACCGGTTCACGCCCTCGGTGCTGCTCGGCGTGGCCTACGGCTACACCAACAGCCATGGCGCGGGCAACGCGCACTACCACCAGCTCAACATCGGTGGCGACTACCTGTTCTCGAAGCGCACCGACGTCTATCTCACGGCGGCATATCAGCACGCGAGCGGCACGGATTCGACCGGCAAGGCCGCCGTGGCCGCGCTCTGGCCGATCACGGCATCGAGCAATTCGCATCAGGTCGTCGCGGCATTGGGGCTGCGCCACAAGTTCTAGGGGCGTGGGCGCGGATTGAAAACCCGGCGGCGTTCGAGGCGGGCGCCGCCAACTGCGTCGCAGGCACGACGCTGCACCGCGCGTGCAGCAGAGCGCGGTGCGACGGCGACGAGGAGAGACGAGCATGACAGTGAATTTCCGGGGCATCGTCCCCGCCCTCATCACCCCGATGAATGCCGACGAGGAGGTCGACGAAGCGGGCCTGCGCACCCTCGTCGAGCGCCTGATCGAAAAGGGCGTGCATGCGCTGTTCGTGCTCGGCACCAACGGCGAATTCATCGCGCTCTCGGAAGCCGAGAAGCTGCGCATCGCACGCATTGCCGTCGATCAGGCGCGCTCGCGCGTGCCCGTGATCGCCGGGACCGGCGCCTACGCCACGCGCGAGGTGATCGCCCTCAACACGAAGATGCAGGACGCGGGCGTGGATGCGGTCTCGGTCATCACGCCGTACTTCAACGGTGCGACGCAAGCCGAACTCTTCAGGCATTACGAGCGCATCGCGCGCGCGACGCCGCTGCCCGTGATGCTCTACACGATTCCCGCCAAGGCCGGCATCACCTTGACCGTCGACACGGTGCGCCGCCTCGCCGAGATTCCGAACATTCGCGGCATCAAGGACAGCGGCGGCGACTTCGACCGCCTGCTGCAGCTCATCGGCCTGCGCCGCGATGATTTCGCCGTGTTCACCGGCACCGATTCGATGATCCTGTGGACCCTCATCGCGGGCGGCGACGGCGCCGTGGCCGCCACCACGAACGCCGTGCCCGACGTCGTCATGTCGATCTGGAATCACTTCCAGGCCGGCGAGATCGAAGCCGCGCGGCGCGCCCAGGAGTCGCTGCGGGCCCTGCGCGACGCATTCGCGCTCGGCACCATGCCGGTCGTGCTCAAGACCGCCGCGGCGCTGCTCGGCATGCCGGCCGGTCCGGCACGCGCGCCGGCACAGGCGCTCGACGCCGCCACGCGCGAGAAGCTCGCCCAGGCGCTGGCGAGCTATCCGCGCGTCGCCTGAGGCCGCCGTCGAAATCCGAGCGAAGCGCAATCCAAGCCCGGGCAGACGCCGCGGCGTCGCCCAAACCGAGACTCACGACATGAAGCCCGTTTATCACTTTCAGACCGTCAAGCACGTCGTGCATGGCGCCAACAGCCTCGACCAGCTGCCCGAGAAACTCTCGCTGCTCGACACGCCGGTGCGCCGCGTGGCGTTCATCACGCAGCCCGTGATGGAGAACAACGGCGTGGCCGCGCGCGTGATCGCGGCGCTCGAGGCGCAAGACGTCGAGGTGCTGCTCGTGCGCGACGTGCAGCCCGAGCCGACCATCGAAAACGTGGAGACGGTGTTTCGCGGCCAGATCGCGCCGTTCCAGCCCGACGCCGTGCTGTCGATCGGCGGCGGCAGCGTGCTCGACGCCGCGAAGCTGTTCGCCGTGCGCCTCACCAACGACCAGCCGCTGCGCGAATGGCTCGGCATCGACCTCATTAGGACGCCGGGCGTGCCGCTCATCCTGGTGCCGACCACCGCGGGCACCGGCTCCGAAGTCACGCCCAACGCCATCGTCACGCTGCCCGACGAAGAGCTGAAGGTGGGCATCGTCAGCCGCCATCTGCTGCCGCAACTCGTGATTCTCGACGCGGCGCTCACGCTCGGGCTGCCCAAGCCGATCACCGCCGCCACCGGCATGGACGCGTTCATTCACGCGCTCGAATCGTATCTCTCGACCAAGGCGAACCCGGTCAGCGACATGTTCGCGATGGAGTCGATGCGCCTGATCGGCGCGAACCTCGTGGAAGCCTACCAGAACGGCCATTCCCTGCAGGCGCGCGAAGCCATGATGCTCGGCTCGATGTACGGCGGCCTCGCGCTCACGGCGGCGGGCACGGCGGCCGTGCACGCGCTCGCGTATCCGCTCGGCGGCATGTTCAACATCACGCATGGCGTGGCCAATTCGATGCTGCTGCCGCATGTGATGGCGTTCAATCTCGACGCCGTCGTCGGCCGTCTGGCCACCGTGGCGCACGCGCTGAACATCGCCAAACACGGCGACAGCGAGCAGGCCGCCGCCGAGCAGTTCCTCGCCCGCCTGCGCGAGTGGACGGCGGCGCTCGCGATCCCGCAGGATCTGCGCGAATTCGGCGTGTCGGAGGCGCATCTCGACGCGCTTGCGGTGGCGGCCGCCAAGGTCAAGCGCCTGCTCGCCAACAACCCGAAGCCGCTGAGCCTCGACGACATCAAGTCGATCTACGCGCGCCTGCTGCCATGAGGACGCCGCGCCTGCTGATGCTCGGCGACGATCTCTCCGGCACCGCCGACTGCGCCGTGACGGGCACGCAGCGCGGGCTGGCGAGCCTGGTCTGCCTCGATGCGGCGCAGGCGCTCGCCGGCGCCGCCGCGGCCGCCGAAGCCGCCAGCGCGGACGTGCTCGCCATCGACACCGACTCGCGCCGAGCCTCGCCGGCCGAGGCGGGCCGCGCGAACGCCGAGGCGTGGCGCGCACACGCGGCGGGCCGGCGCGTCTACAAGAAGATCGATTCGACGCTGCGCGGCAACGTGGCCGCCGAAGTGGCCGCGCTCGCGGCGCACGCGGGCATGGCGATCGTCGCGCCCGCGCTGCCCGAAGCGGGGCGCACGGTGGTGGACGGCCGGCTGCTCGTGCGCGGCACGCCCGTGGAGGCCACCGAACTATGGCGCAACGAAGGCATCGAAGGCGGCGGCCAGATACCCGCGATGCTGGCCGGCGCCGGGCTGAACGTCGCGCATCTCGATATCGAGGCGGTGCGCGAAGGGGCGGCGGCCTTGCGTGCGCGGCTCGATGCGCAGCGTGCGAGGGGCGTGCATGCCGTGGTCTGCGACAGCGAAACGGATCGCGATCTCGGCATCGTTGCGCAAGCCTCGGCCGAACTCGACGGCGTGTTCTGGGTCGGGTCGGCGGGTCTCGCGCGAACGCTGATCGCCGCGTTGCCCGGCGCCGACGAGGGTGCTCGTGCCGCGCAGCCGCATGCCCCCGCAACGGCCGGCCAGGCGCGCGATGCGCGCGGCGTGCTCGTCGTGGTCGGCAGCATGTCGAGCGTCTCGCACGCGCAGATCGAGGCGCTGCGTAGCGCGGCCGCCGAAGCCTTCGACTGTTTCAGCATCGATGTCGCCGCGCTGCTCGATCCCTCGAGCGCCGCTTCGCTCACGCTCGGCCGGCGCGTGTCGGACGCGTTGACGCGCGGGCGGCACGTGATCGTGGCGATGAATCAGGCCCAACGCGCGCATCCCGCCGTCGCCGCTCAACTCGCCGCCCAGCTCGCGGCGCGCCTCGCGCCCGCCGTCGCGCATGCGGGCGCGCTCGTCGCCACCGGGGGCGAAACGGCGCGCGCGCTGCTCGCGGCCGTGGGCGTGCAGTCGCTGCGCGTGATCGAGGAACTCGAGCCTGGCGTGCCGCTGCTGGCCGCCACCGGGACGGCGCGCGTGCCGGCCGTCGCCACCAAGGCGGGCGGCTTCGGCGCGCCGGACACGCTCTATCGCGTGTGGCGACGGCTCGCCCACGCGCACCCCGACACCACCCGATCCACCGAATCCTGCGCAAACCGCAAAATCAGCAACGAGGAAGCCATGACTTATCGTCCCGTAATCGGCATCACGATGGGCGATGCCGCCGGCGTGGGCCCGGAAATCATCATGAAGAGTCTCGCTCACCAGTCGGTGTACGAAGGCTGCCGCCCGCTCGTGATCGGCGACGCGAAACGTCTCGCCGACGCGGCCAGACGCGCCAATGTCGCGCTCGAAATGCGTTCGATCGCCACGCCCGCCGATGCCCGCTTTCAGTTCGGCGTGGTCGACTGCATCGACCTCGGCCTGATTCCCGAAGCGCTGCCTTACGGCCAGCTCTCGCCGGTGGCCGGCGACGCCGCTTACCAGTACCTCGCGCGCACCGTGGCGCTCACCTCGGCGGGCGAACTCGACGCGATCTGCACCGCGCCGCTCAACAAGGAAGCGCTGCACGCGGGCGGCCACATCTTCCCCGGCCACACCGAAATGCTCGCGCACCTCACCGGCATTCCCGAAGTGTCGATGATGCTGGTGGCGCCCAAGCTGCGTGTGATTCACGTGACCACCCACATCGGCCTGCTCGATGCCATCCGCAAGATCGAGCCGGGCCTCGTGCAGCGCACGATCGAGCGCGCGCACGACACGCTGGTACGCGCGGGCATCGAAGCGCCTCGCATCGGCGTATGCGGGATCAACCCGCACGCCGGCGAAAACGGCCTGTTCGGCTATGGCGAGGAAGAGGAAAAGATCATGCCGGCCGTGGCCGTGCTGCGCGAGCGCGGCTGGAACGTGGAAGGCCCGCTGCCCGCCGACACGCTGTTCTTCCGCGCCGGACGCGGCGACTTCGACGTGGTGGTGGCGATGTATCACGACCAGGGCCACGGCCCCGTGAAGGTGATGGGCCTGGAAGCGGGCGTCAACGTCACGGTCGGCTTGCCCGTGATCCGCACCTCGGTCGATCACGGCACGGCGTTCGATATCGCGGGCCGGGGCGTCGCCGACGAACGCAGCATGCTCGAAGCGCTCAAGCAGGCAAAGGACCTGGCCACGCGCCGCGCCGTGCACGCCGCCTGAAGCCCGCGCGTCCGCATGCGCGCCGCAGACGGCGCGCGCGGGCGGAGCGTCCGCCCGGATTCGCACGCGCTTGTCGAGGTCACAACGATCGGAGACAGAAGATGAATCAATTCACCGCATGGGATACCGCCATCATCATTGCGATGGTGCTCGTGTACATCGTCGTCACGGCCTGGATCAGCATCCGGCTGCGCAGCAAGACCACCGAGCAGTTCATGGTCGCCGGCCGCACCACGCCCGCCGTCGTGATCGCCATACTGCTGATGTCCGAGTACATCGGCGCGAAATCCACCATCGGCACCTCGCAGGAAGCGTTCAGCGCGGGCATCGCGGCGTCGTGGTCGGTGATCTCGGCTTCCATCGGCTTCCTGCTGTTCGGCCTGTTCATGGCCAAGCGCCTGTATCGCTCGGGCGAATTCACCATCTCGGGCTTCATCGCGCGCAAGTACGGCAAGTCGGCCAAGCTCGTGGTCTCGGCGGTCATGATCTACGCGCTTTTCATCGTGAACGTGGGCAACTACGTGAGCGGCGCGGCGGCCATTTCCACCGTGATGCGCGTGAATCTTCCCGTGGCCGCGTGCATCACCGCGATCGTCTCGACCGTCTACTTCGCATGGGGCGGCCTCAAGAGCGTGGCCTACGTGACGATCCTGCATAGCGCGGTGAAGCTCATCGGCATCGGTATTCTCGTGTGGGTGGCCTGGTCGATGACGGGCGGCATCGCCCCGATGCGGCAGGCCATGCCCGAGCAGTACTTCACCTGGAACGGCGCGCTGGGCGGCGGCACCATCGGCGCGTGGATCATCGGCACGGCGGGCGCGATCTTCTCCACGCAGTTCATCATCCAGGCGATCTCCGGCGCGAAGTCGGCGCAAGACGCGCGCAACGCCACGCTGATCGCCGGCGCGCTGTGCCTGCCCATCGCACTGGCGCTCGGCTTCCTCGGGGTGGCGGCCAAGTTCCTGTTCCCGAACATCAAGAGCCTCTACGCGCTGCCGATCTTCTTGCAGCACATGAACCCGCTGCTCTCGGGCGTGGTCACGGTCTCGCTGGTGGCGTCGATTTTCGTGAGCGTGAGCACGGTGGCGCTCGCCATCGCCTCGCTCATCGTCAAGGATTTCTACGTGCCGCGCTATCGCCCGACGCCCGAGCGCGAACTGCGCGCCACGCGCGTGATCTCGTTCGTGGTGGGCTTCCTGCCGCTGATCTTCGTGCTGTTCGTGCCGCAGATCCTCGCGCTCTCGTTCTTCACGCGCGCGCTGCGTCTTTCGGTGACGGTGGTCGCGCTCATGGGCATCTATCTGCCGTTCTTCAACAGCAACCGCGGCGCGGTCTGGGCGCTCGTGGTCGCCACGCTCGCCACGACGGTCTGGTACCTGCTAGGCAATCCGCTCGGCATCGACAACATGTATATCGCGCTCGTCAGCCCCGCGCTCGTGCTGGTCATCGACAGGCTGCTCACGCCCACGGCGCGCGACCACGGCCGGCGCATCGCGCATACGGACTCGTAGGCGCCCTGTCTTGCGCCCGGTACCGCGCCCCCGACACGCAACCAAGGAATTCATCATGACGACTGCTTCCACGCTGCCCGCCGCCGCGTTCACGATGCCCGGCCGCCTGCACGCGGCCGCCGGCGACGCCGCGCGCACCGACGCCTACCTGCCCGCCGCGACGGTGCAATGCCATGCGGCCAACCTGCTCGCGCTCGCCAACGGCGACCTGCTGTGCGCGTGGTTCGGCGGTACCCAGGAAGGCGTGCCCGATATCTCGATCTACTGCTCGCGCCTCGAAAAAGGCGGCGCAAGCTGGAGCGAACCCGTGCGCCTGTCGGACGACACCACGCGCTCCGAGCAGAACCCCGTGCTGTTCGCCGCGCCCGACGGCGACCTCTGGCTCCTCTACACGGCGCAGCTGTCCGGCCACCAGAACACCTCCATCGTGCGGCGGCGCATTTCGAAGGATCAGGGCCGCACATGGGGGGCCATCGACACGCTGTTCGACAAGCCGGGCACCTTCGTGCGCCAGCCCATCGTGGTGGCGCGCGACGGTGCGTGGCTGTGCCCGGTGTTCCTGTGCCGCGTGCAGCCGGGGGAGCGCTGGTCGGGCAATGACGACGTGAGCGTGGTGATGCGCTCGACCGACGGCGGCGCGACCTGGAGCGAACACGCCGTGCCCGACAGCGTGGGCTGCGTGCACATGAACATCCAGATGCTCGCTGACGGCACGCTGCTCGCGCTTTATCGCAGCCGCTGGGCCGACCATATCTACGCGAGCCGTTCGCGCGACGGCCTCGCATGGAGCGCGCCCGAAGCGCTGGACTTGCCGAACAACAATTCGTCGATCCAGTTCGTCACGCTCGCGAACGGCCATCTCGGCCTCGTGTTCAACGCGAGCAGCGCCGCACAAAGCACGGCGCGCCGTGCCTCGCTCTACGACGACATCGAAGATTCCGAAGACAGCGGCGAGCTCGTCGCGCAGGCGGCCTCCGCGCGCGGCACGGCGTTCTGGGGCGCGCCGCGCGCACCGATGACGCTCGCCATTTCGCTCGACGGCGGCCGCACCTGGCCGGTGCGGCGCAACCTCGAAACCGGCGACGGCTATTGCATGACCAACAACTCCGTGGACAAGCTCAACCGTGAGTTCTCGTATCCGTCGATCGCGCAGTCGCCGGACGGCCGCCTGCATATTGCCTACACGTACTTCCGCCAGCGCATCAAGTACGTGAGCGTGACCGAAGACTGGGCGAGCGCGGCGAAGCAGGACGCCGACGCGGCGCCCGCCCGCGCGTGAGACGCCGATAGACCCCCGCGAGATGGGCGACAGGCGACGGAAAATAATGGATACACTACGTGCGCGCCGGATCGTCCGCGCCGCTTGCCTCGCTGCGGGGCGACGTCCCGAACCCAACCCCGAATCGCCCATGAAAGTAGCCCGCCGCCGTGAAGCCATGCTCCAGGCCGTTCTCTCCGGCATGACCGAAGTGTCCGAGTTGTGCGAACACTTCGGCATGTCCGAGGCCACCGTGCGCCGAGATCTGCGTGCGCTCGCCGACGAGCGGCTGATCCTGCGCACCTATGGCGGCGCGGCTTCGGTGAGCACGCACGCGCCCGAGGAGTCGCTCGAACAGCGGCGCCGGAGCTTTCAGGCGGAAAAGGACGCCATCGGTCACGCGGCCGCCGCGCACGTGCAAGCGGGCGACACGATCTTTCTCGACAGCGGCACCACCACGGCCGCCCTTGCGCGCGCGCTCGCCGGGGCGGGCCGTCACAACGTGCGCGTGGTCACCAACAACCTGCTGGTCGTGCAGGCGCTCGCCGCGAGCAACGTGCCGCTCACGCTGATCGGCGGTGAGGTGCGCGAGTCGAGCATGAGCACGCTCGGCCCCATCGCCCAGCTCGCGCTCACGCGCGTGACCGTCGATAAGGCGTTTCTCGGCGCCGACGGCGTCGTGCCCGGACGCGGCCTGTGCGAAGCCACCGCCGACCAGGCCTACCTCAAGGAATGCTTGATGCGCCAGGCCGCGCGCCTCTATGTGCTGGTGACCGCCGACAAGCTCAACCGCGACAGCCAGCAGCACTGGGCGCCCATCGACAAGCCGTGGACGCTGATCACCGACGCGAGTGCCTCGCACGCCGAATTGCAGGCGTTTCGCGAATTGACGGGCGTGACGATCGAGCCGGTCGCGGTCATGGCCAGCGCGGCGGGTGGGCCGGGCGCCTTGCAATCGCACTGACATCGCGCTCATGGACAACGCACTGCCGCAACGTTTTGTCGTCACGGGCGCAAGCTCGGGTATCGGTTACGCGATCGCGCGGCACTTGCTCGACGCCGGCCACGCCGTCATCGGCGTGAGCCGCGGCGCGCCCGATCTGCATGGCGCGCGCTTCACGCACGAAGCCGCCGATCTCGGCGACACGGCCCTCATCGCGCCACTCGCCGCGCGCATCGGCGCGGTGGACGGATTCGTGCACGCGGCGGGATTCATGCAGACCGCGCGCCTTGGCGAGCTCGACGCGCAAAGCGGCGAGGCGATGTGGCGTTTGCACGTGGCCGCGGCAGCCGCGCTCGCCGATTCGCTCGTGCCCGCGATGCGCGCCGGCGGGCGCATCGTGCTGATCGGCAGCCGCGTGTCGGGCGGCGCGGCGGGCCGCAGCCAGTACGCGAGCGTGAAGGCCGCGATGGTCGGCATGGCGCGCTCGTGGGCCATCGAGCTCGCGCCGCGCGGCATCACCGTGAACGTGGTCTCGCCCGCGGCGACGGAAACGCCCATGCTCAGGGACCCGCAGCGCACGTCGAGCGCGCCCGTGCTGCCGCCTATCGGCCGCTACGTGCGTGCGGAAGAAGTGGCGTCGCTGGTCGCGTATCTGCTCGGGCCGCAAGCCGGTGCGATTACCGGCCAGCAGATCATGATTTGCGGCGGCAGCTCGCTTTAATCCTGCAATGCGCTTCGATCGCATTTGCTAAGAAAGGACGCCGGAAACGTTGAACGCGTTGCCAGGCCCGTCGCCCGGTCAGCGCGCCAGACCGCCCCGGGCCTTGCCACCGGCACCGGAGGTTGCACGGCATCGTGCGCCGAGTCGTTTCGTTTGCGCCTGCCGGACCGGTCTGCAAGCGCGAATCCGCCTGGTTTGCGCTGACCCATCGGACGCGGCAGCCGACCCGCGCGGGCGCGGCGTCACGCGGCTGATGCGCCGAGCGATGTCGGCCGCTCGGCGCGCAGGCGCTCCAGCGCGGCCCGCGCGTGCCGCAGCGCGGTCACGAGCGGCGGCGAAGCCGGCGTGATCGGCATGCGCACCTCGGCCGTGATGCCGTGCGTGAGCGACAGCATCGCCTTGATCGCGGCCGGATTCGGCGCCGAGAACAGCAGCTGCAGCACCGGCCGTAGCGCCTCGAAGCGCGACTGCGCCTCGGCCACGCGGCCGGCCTCATGCAATTGCTGCACCTCGACGAACAGGTCGGCGCAGACGTGCGCGCTCGCCAGCACGCCGCCTGCACCGCCTGCCGCGAGGCAGGCGGCGAACGCGTCGTCGGTGCCGCACAGCACCTCGAGCGGCGCGGCGCGCAGTGGTTCGAAGTGAGCCGGCACGCATTCCTTGATGCCGACGAGGTTGGAATGGCGTGCCAGTTGCCCGACGGTGGCCGGCTCGATCGCCACGCCGCAGCGATGCGGCACGTCGTAGAGCATCACGGGGCGCCGCGTGCGTGTCGCGATTTGCCCGAAATGCCAGAGCAGCCCGGCCTGACTCGGGCAGAGATAGGCAGGCGGCGGCACCAGATAGCCGGTCACGTCATGCAGTTCCAGGCGGTCGATCTGGTCGAGGAAATCCCGCGTGTCGATGCCGCCGACGCCGACGAACACCGGCAAGCGGCCGGCCGCGACGCCGATGATGGTCTTCAGCGCGGCGGCGCGCTCCGCGTCGTCGAGCAGCGCGGCCTCGGCCGTGGTGCCGAGTGCGACGAAGCCGGCGATGCCGGTGTCGAGGTACGAGGCGCTCAGCGCTTCGAGCGCGGCCAGATCGAGCCGGCCGCCGCGAAACGGCGTGACGAGCGGAAGCCAGATGCCCTTGAGCATGTCAGTGCCTCCCGCGTTGACCGACCACGGTGCCGTGCGGGCGGGAGTGGGAAGGAGGAACGGCGGCCTGACGGTGGCTCATGCGATGGACCTTGACCCGGGCGGGTAGGGAGGATCCCGCAAGCGTAGCGTGGTGCGCATCAAAACCGTATAAAAAAACCGGACGGCTCGCATCAGCAAGGGGCGGCTGGGGCCGCCCGCGGGACCGGATGCCGGTGCTGGCCGCCCGCGGCGCGCCGGTGTTTGCTCAGGCCGCCCAGCCGTTCGCCGTGCCCTGTTCCACCACGTCGAGGAACACGTGCTTGAGGGCGCTGCCGTCCTCGACCCAGATCAGGCCGAGCAGCGCGCGATGCGAGGGCAGCGCCAGCGGCCGCGCGACCACGTTCGGCGGCACGGCCGCGGCCGCCTCGGCGGGGATCAGGCCGATCCCGAGGCCGGCCGCGACGAGCGCGAGCATGGTGGTGTATTCGCCGAGTTCGCGTGCGATGTCGAGCGTGACCCCGCGCGCGCCGAGCGCCACCAGCAACGCGTCGAAGAAGCCGGGCGCGTAGCGGCGCGCGAGCACGAAGGCGTGCTGGCCGCGCAGCTGTGCCGGCTCGATTTGCGTCTGCCGGGCGAGCGCGTGCGAGGCCGGCACGGCCACCACGAACGATTCTTCCAGCACCACGCGCGAGGCCAGGCCGCTGGCGGCAACCGGCAGCCGCGCGATGCCGAAGTCGAGCGTGCCGCCCTGCAGCGCGGCGATCTGGTCCGGCGTCGGCATGTCCTTCAGATCGAGCGCGATACGCGGGTAGCGCGCATGCATGGTGCGGATCAGCGTCGGCAGCAACTTCGGCAGCACCGACGAGACGAAGCCGAGCCGCAGCGTCCCGATCTCTCCCTGCGCCGACAGCCGTGCGACCTGCGCGGCGCGGGCGGCCTGTTCGAGCGTGGCGCGCGCCTCGGGCAGGAACAGGCTGCCCGCGGTGCTCAGTGCCACCTTGTGACGGTCGCGATCGAACAGCCGCACGCCGAGAGCCGTCTCGAGCGCCTTGATCTGCATGCTCAGCGCGGGCTGCACGATGCAGAGGCGCCCGGCCGCGCGGCCGAAGTGCAGTTCCTCGGCAAGCGCGACGAAGGCGACGAGGTGTTTCAGTTCCATCCGATCGTGACGACGGGCGAAATCAGGATGCCGGCATGTTAGGCCGGGCGCGGTGCGCCGACAACGGGCGAATCGAGGCGGAGCGTTGCGGCGGCACGCGTGCCGGCATGCAGGTCCGGCGCCTGCCGGACATGGTGGGGGACGCTTAGGATTGCATCCAATTCCGGCCGTCGTGCCGGTCGATCAGGTCTTCGGCGTAGCGCAGCGAGGCACGACGCGCGGCGCCGGTGCTCGGGAACGGCGGGGTCTCGCTGAGCTTGAACGTGTCGCTGAAGGTGAGCGCCGTGTCGGCCTCGCGCAGGCAGATTTTCACGGCGGCGTCGAAGCCCTGGTCGTTGTAGCCGTTGTAGCGGCCGGCGCTTTCCTGCGCGCGGGAATGCGGATAGATCAGTGGATAGATCTCGAAGCCGCGGTACAGATGCATGCTCATGTCTGGCTCCTGATAGGTGGGGCGACGGTAAGGTGACAGGACGCGCGCCCCGCGCAGGCGCGGCACGCGCTTGCTGCGTGGGTGGCGAGGGTCGATCGGGAGGGATGCCGGAATGCAGCGATCGAGGCGGTTTGCGGTCAGGACGGCGCAATGATTGGAACCTGACGATTCGGTCCATCATACGCTGATTGCCGCCGTCCCCCCCGATTTAAATTGCTCGACGGCACGGGTTCCGATCGGCTCGGCTCAGGCGCGAGCCGCATCGTATGCGCCTGGCGCGCCAGCCCATGGCCGCTCGGCCGCTATCGGCGTGCGCTGCCGCGCGCGGTTGGGGGCCCGATCCGCAGCGGGATGCAGCGCCCGACGCGTCGAAACAACTTGACCAGATCGGCGACAACGCGTAAGGTTGCTGGCTGAAGTCTTCAAGAAGCGCGATTGCTGCTCATCACTGACCGCGGACCGCGGTATTCGTTGTCCTCTCCCTCCTTGATCTTTCGCACCTTGCCAATTGCGGGCGCGAAGCTTCGTTCGTCCCTACCCTCAAAGGAGCATCATGGATACCGGTATCGTCAAGTGGTTCAACGACAGCAAAGGTTTTGGCTTCATCTCGCCGGACAACGGCAAGGATGATCTGTTTGCCCATTTTTCCGAAATTCGCGGCGACGGCTTCCGCTCGCTGGCCGAAGGCCAGCGCGTGAGCTTTGAAACCAAGGTCGGCCAGAAGGGCCTGCAAGCGGCCAACATCACGCCGCTCTGAGCCGCGTCTGGCCGCTCGAAATCGCATGGCGCGGCAGGCCGCGCGATGCGTTGGCGATGCCGCCGCCCGGCATCGCTTGCGGAACGGGGGCGCCGAAGTCTGCGGCCCCGGCAGCCTCCCGCCGGCATGATGGCGCCGGCCGGCAAGCGTGAAGATCACGATCGATCGGCCCCCGGTGCCGCCTGTCGCGCTTGGCTGCATGCCCCGCGCGGCATGAGCGTTCGCGCGCCGTGTCGCTCTCACTCAGTCAATGGAGAGATCAATTTGGCGAAGGAAGAACTGCTGGAACTGGACGGCGTCGTCGAGGAAGTGTTGCCCGACAGCCGCTATCGCGTGACGCTGGAGAACGGCGTCGTGGTGGGCGCATACGCGTCCGGAAGATTGCGCAAGAACCATATCCGGATTCTTGCCGGCGATCGCGTCCGGCTCGAACTTTCGCCGTACGATCTGACCAAAGGCCGGATCAATTATCGTCACAAGGACGAACGTGCCGGAGCGGGCGCGCCGCGCGCGCGTACTTTCCGGCGCTGAGCCGCACCCGGCCTTGACGCGCGGCACCGCAGGTGCCTCGCGGCTTCATCGACAACGACGACGATACGGCGCGCCGCTCGCGGCGCGACCAATGGTGAAGCCGCCGATGCGGCCCGTGCAATGGGCTGGCCGCATCGATCAAACCCGACGCCGGCATGGCGCGAGCCGGCACGGATTCGTGCCGTATTCTTGAAGCGTGGCAGGGCGACGTGAGCGTCGCGCCACGAAGTCCGAAGTTGCCTCCACGCACCCGCGCTCGCGATGCCGGTTCGTATGCGTCTTCCTCGATTTTCCCGCTGATTTCGCGCCGATTGGCCGGTTGCCCGACAGACGGCCTCATCGGCTGCCTCCAAGGCCGCCTCACCGGACCCGGCCCAGGCGCTCGCGCGTGGGTCTCATGCTCACCCAATTCTGTTTTTGCCCGGCCCGCGTCCGGGCGACACCGGCTCAGGCCGGATTTTCCCGCCCGCCGCGCAGCATTGCCGGCGGTGCGAATCCATAACGGCAGGATTCCTGACGATCACCCGGCCATGCCGGACCGTGTCATTACCAATCCATGCTCATGACTATCTCGACTCATCATGCAACAGACCAACATCGAACAATATCGCGGATACGCGGTTGCCCCGTCGGCCCACCGTCTGCCTGACGGCTGTTTCTCCTCCAATCTGACGCTCACGCGCGTCGATCCGCGCAGCGGGCCGATGTGCTACGAGTTCTACACGCTCGACTATTTCGGCAGCGCGGAGGCCGCGCTGCGCCATTCGTGCCGCTACGCGCGCCAGTGGATCGACACGCGGGGCTGAACCCGGCCCGCCGTCGCCTCGCTCGGATGGCGACGCGCAGCATCATCGCCCCGGCCGAGCATCATGGCGAGCGGCTTGCCGGCGCGGCACTGCGCGCGGCCACCGGCGAACGTCCGGTGCCGGGCACGAGGCGCGGCCTGCACGCGTGACGGCATCGGCTGACGGCTCATGGCCGGCGTGCTGCAGCGCGTCAGCCGTCGCGGCTGCCGGCCAGGCCGGCACGCGCGGCAGCGCCAGCTTCCCAATGCAGGCGAATCGGCCCCCGGACGGGGCGCCGCCGCCGGGGCCGCCGCCCCCGGGCCGCTGCGTCCGGGGCCGGTGCGTCCGGGGCCGGTGCCGTCGCGCCCGCGCGCGATGTCGGAATTAATGCATCTGACACGCGCGGCTGCGATAATCGGCGCACGAACGAATGTGACGTCTCATGGAGGTGTGCGATGAACGACCCCCGCATCGAAGGCGATGCCGCCGAATTGCAAGCGCAGGAGCGCCGGCGCCGCCTGGAGGAAGACCTCGTCGATGCCTATGACGAAGAACTCGAAATGGAGCTCGACGACCGCCGCTTCGACGATCCGGATGCGATCTTCACGGCCGAGCGCCGCGAGGCGCGCAAGCAGTATTTCCGCGAACTGTTCCGCCTGCAGGGCGAGCTCGTCAAGCTGCAGGACTGGGTGGTCGCCACCGGCCACCGGATGGTGGTGATCTTCGAAGGGCGCGACGCGGCCGGCAAGGGCGGCGCGATCAAGCGCATCACGCAGCGCCTGAACCCGCGCGTGTGCCGGGTGGCCGCGCTGCCGGCGCCGAACAACCGCGAACGCACGCAGTGGTACTTCCAGCGCTATGTCGCGCACCTGCCGGCCGGCGGCGAAATGGTGCTGTTCGATCGCAGCTGGTATAACCGCGCCGGGGTGGAGCGCGTGATGAACTTCTGCACCGATGCCGAATACGAGGAGTTCTTCCGCTCGGTGCCCGAGTTCGAGAAGATGCTCGTGCGCAGCGGCATCCAGATCGTCAAGTACTGGTTCTCGATTACCGACGAAGAGCAGGAAACGCGCTTCCAGAGCCGGATCGAGGATCCGCTCAAGCAATGGAAGCTCAGCCCGATGGACCTCGAGAGCCGCCGCCGCTGGGAAGCCTATACGATCGCCAAGGAGGAGATGCTGGCTCGCACGCATATCCCCGAGGCGCCTTGGTGGGTGGTGCAGGCGGTCGACAAGAAGCGCGCGCGGCTGAACTGCATCGACCATCTGCTGAGCCTCGTGCCCTACCACGAGGTCGAGCGCGAGCCGGTGCAACTGCCCGAGCGGGTCCACCACGCCGACTATCTGCGCCGCCCGGTCCCGCAAGAGATGATCGTTCCCGAGCGCTATTGAGCCGCCGGGCCGGGACGGGGATTGACAAAGCACGCCGCATCGCGGATGCTCTCGCACATGAACCGTCACGCCTTCCCGATCGCGCACATTATTCACACCATTCATCGAATGGTGGGTTAGCGCGCGCAGGAAGCCGACACGAAACCCGCCCCCGAGGCGGGTTTTTCGTATCCGTCTCCGGGCATGAATCCCAGCCAGGAGCCTCCGATGTCATCGCCGTCCCCCCGTCGTCCGGAATCCGTCACACCGCCGCGCGCGCGTTCGTCCGAGGCGTTGGCCATGCCGCCGGCGGTGAAGCCGCCCGCGCAGCCGGCCGATTGCGCCGCCGCCGGCATCGATGCCTACCTGAAGAAGATCCTCACCGCGCGCGTCTACGACGTGGCGGTCGAAACCGCGCTCGAGGCGGCCCGCAACCTGTCCGCGCGCGTGCACAACCGCGTGCTGCTCAAGCGCGAGGACAACCAGCCGGTGTTCTCGTTCAAGCTGCGCGGCGCCTACAACCGCATGGCCCAGCTGGGCGCCGACGCGCTCGCGCGCGGCGTGATCACCGCCTCGGCCGGCAACCACGCCCAGGGCGTCGCGTTCTCGGCCGCGCGCCTGGGCGTGAAGGCGGTGATCATGGTGCCGGTCACCACCCCGCAGGTCAAGGTCGACGCGGTGCGCGCGCACGGCGGGCCGACCGTCGAGGTGATCCAGGCCGGCGAATCGTTCAGCGACGCCTATGCCCACGCGCTCGAGCTGCAGCGCCAGCGCGAGCTGACCTTCGTGCACCCGTTCGACGATCCCGAGGTGATCGCCGGCCAGGGCACCGTGGCGATGGAAGTGCTGCGCCAGCACCAGGGGCCGATCCACGCGATCTTCGTGCCGATCGGCGGCGGCGGGCTCGCGGCCGGCGTGGCCGCCTACGTGAAGGCGGTGCGCCCGGAGATCCGCGTGATCGGGGTGCAGACCGAGGACTCCTGCGCGATGGCGAAGTCGATCCGCGCCGGCGAGCGCGTGATGCTCGCCGAGGTGGGCCTGTTCTCGGACGGCACGGCCGTGAAGCAGGTCGGCGAGGAAACGTTCCGGCTCTGCCGCGCGCTGCTCGACGAGGTGATCACGGTGGACACCGACGCGCTGTGCGCGGCGATCAAGGACGTGTTCCAGGACACGCGCAGCGTGCTGGAGCCGGCCGGCGCGCTGGCCGTGGCGGGCGCCAAGCGCTACGCGGCGCGCACCGGCATCGAGGGCGAGACGCTGGTGGCGATCACCTCGGGCGCCAACATGAACTTCGACCGGATGCGCTTCGTGGCCGAGCGCGCCGAGGTGGGCGAGGCGCGCGAGGCGGTGTTCGCGGTGACGATCCCCGAGGAGCGCGGCAGCTTCCGGCGCTTCTGCGAGCTGGTGGGCGAGCGCAGCGTGACGGAGTTCAACTACCGGATCGCCGACGAGCGCGCCGCGCACATTTTCGTGGGCGTGCAGATCCGGCGCCGCGAGGAATCGGCCGAGATCGCGGCGAACTTCGGCGCGCACGGCTTCGAGGCGGCCGACCTGACCGGCGACGAGCTGTCGAAGGACCACATTCGCTACATGGTGGGCGGGCGCTCGCCGCTCTCGCGCGACGAGCGGCTGTTCCGCTTCGAGTTTCCGGAGCGCCCGGGCGCGCTGATGAAGTTTCTCTCGGCGATGGCGCCGAACTGGAACATCAGCCTGTTCCACTACCGCAACCAGGGCGCGGACTACAGCTCGATCCTGGTCGGGCTGCAGGTGCCCGGCGCCGATCACGCCACGTTCGACCGGTTCCTGGCCGCGCTCGGCTATCCCTATCACGAAGAGACCGCGAACCCGGCCTACCGGCTGTTCCTGGCCTAGCGCCCGACGCCGGGCCGGGGCGCGGTGCGCCCGCCGGCGACGGCGCGGGCGCGCCCGCCGCGTTCACTCGAAGGCCGGGAAGCCCGCGCGCCCCTGCGTGGCGTCGCGCAGCGTCTCGCGCGCGGCGGCCACCTCGGTCACCGGCAGCCGCACGACCAGCCGCACGGTCATGCCGTAGGCACTGTCCAACAGTTCGGCGCCGCTCTGTTCGATCCAGCGCCGCACGCGTGCCTCGTCGGGATAGCCGATCTCGATCGCGAGCCGCGCGAGCGCGATGCGCTCGACGCGCTGCGCGCCGAGCAGCGCGCCCGCGATCGCATCGGTGTAGGCGCGCACCAGGCCGCCCGCGCCGAGCTTCACGCCGCCGTAATAGCGAATCACGGCGGCCAGCACGCCATCCAGGTCGTGATGGCGCAGCACTTCGAGGATCGGCCGGCCGGCCGTGCCGGACGGCTCGCCGTCGTCGGACATGCCCGACTGGCCGCCCGCGAGCAGCGCCCAGCAGACGTGCGTGGCGGCGGGATGCGCGTCGCGCAGGCGTTGCAGCTCGGCCATCGCGGCATCGCGATCGGCCACCGGAATCGCCTGGGCGATGAACCGGCTCTTGCGGATCTCGATCTCCTGCGTACAGGTTTGCGCGAGGGTGTAGGTCATGGTCGGGCGGCGGCGCGGCGTCTCGGGTTCGGCGGCGGGTTCGCGGGGCCCGCGCCCGACGGCGTCGTGCAGCGGAGCACGAGGCGGGGCGGGCGTGAGCCTCGCGAGAGAAAACCCGACATTCTACGGCCATGCCCGCTCGCGCGGCCCGGCGGCGGCGCCGCGCGCGGCGTGCGGGGCCGCCGGCGGCTCAGGCCGTGCCGCCGCCGGCGGCCGGATAACGGTCCGCCCAGGCCGGCGGCGCGTGCCGGTACATCAGGTGCAGGCTCTCGCTCAGCGAGCGCACCCGCAGCCCGTGGCGCCCGGCCAGCATCGCGAGCGCGCGCGCCGAGAACAGCGAGAGGTGGCCGTTGCGCGGCATGCAGTACCACCACCTGTCGATACCGGCTTCCAGCACCGCATCGGTGACGAGCACGGTGGTGAACAGGATCGTGCCGTCGGCGTCGAGCAGGCGCAGCAGGGTCTGGACGAGCGCGTGCGGATCGGGATCATGCTCGAACACCTCGAACGCCAGCACCACGCGGCTGGCGCCGGCGGGCGGCGCAGCCGCCATGCCCGCGGCGTCTTCGGCGAGGGCATACGGATCGAACGAAGTGATGCCGGTGAAGCCGCGCGCGCGCAGCTCGCGTTCGAGCAGGCCGAGGCCCGCGCCGAAGTCGAGCAGCCGCGCATGTGCCAGCTCGGGGAACTGCCGCGCGATCAGCTCGGCGTTCGCCAGCGCGCGTCGGCCGGCATAGTCGGGGTCCTGGCGCGCGTAGTCGGCGTTGTAGAGGTGGGCGGCGAAATCCTCGCGGCGCCAGTCGTCGAAACAGCGCGTGAACACGAAGCGGCAGCGGATGCAGCAGTGGTAGTAGACCGGCACTCCCGCGTACGGATCGAGCTTGCGGCCGGCGAGGCGGTCGGCGCCGCCGACCGAGAAATCGACCAGGCCGCAGAGCCGGCTTACGGCGCCGCAGCACTTGCAGGCGGTCTCGGGTTCGGCGACACGCAGGCGATGTAACGGCATGGGAAGGCTCGGAAATCGACGCGATGCCGCCATGATGCCAAGTTTCCGCCGGCCGCGCCTGCACGCGTGCGGGCCCGTCTGCGCCGGGCAGGCGGGCCCGGATGGACGGCGCGGCGAGCCGGCCGCCGTGCCGCCATCCGGCTCACATCGACCGATGTCGATGTAAACATCGACACGTTGATATGGGTCATGCTTTTTTGACTCACTACGATCGGCTGCAAGCCATTGACACGCGAGAAGGGAGCCTTTCGATGAGTTCGACGGAGCAGCAGGTGTTGGCCGCCGCCGATGCGTTGATCGACGCGTTCGGCCGCCACGACAGCACGGCCTACTTCGCCGCGTTCGCGCCGGAGGCGACCTTCGTGTTCCATCACGTCGACACGCTGTTGGAATCGCGCAATGCCTACCGGCGCCGCTGGCGCGAGTGGGAGCGCGACGAGGGCTTCGCCGTGCTCGCCTGCGAATCGCGCGAGCGCGCCGTGCAGCAGGTGGGCGGCGACGCGGCGATCTTCACGCACGCGGTGCGTACCACGCTTCGCACGCGGGCGGGTGAAGTGCGTCTCGACGAGCGCGAGACGATCGTGTTCGCGCGCCGCGGCGAGCGCTGGCTCGCGATCCACGAGCATCTCTCGCCGCTGCCGGCTGCCGCCGGCGGCGCCTGAGCCTTCCCCCAAAGCAGCCGGACCTGACGTTGGCCGCCACCCGGCGCGGCGCATGAATCAGGATAACTGAACAAGGAACCCACATGGAACATCCCGGCACGGCCGACCTGAGCGGCGCCGCGGCGCCCGCGCAGGCACGCTTCTCGACGATCGAGACCCGCTCGATCGACTATGTGCCCGACAGCGAGCGGCACGGCAGGGTCATCGACCAGGGGCCGTTCTGGTTCCTCGGCAATTTCCAGTTCTTCACCATCGCGATCGGCTTCGTCGGCCCGGGCATGGGGCTTTCGCTTGGCTACACGATCCTCTCGGGCGTGCTGGGCATCCTGTTCGGCACCCTGTTCATGGCGTTCCACGCCTCGCAGGGCGCCCATCTGGGGCTGCCGCAGATGATCCAGTCGCGCGCGCAGTTCGGCTATCGCGGCGTGGTGGTGGTGCTGCTCGCCACCGCGTTTACCTTCGTCGCGTTCAACGTGGTGGACGTGGTACTGATGGCGAGCGGCCTGCATGCGATCTTCGGCTGGTCGCCCACCGCGATCACGCTCGCCACGGCGCTGCTCGCGCTGCTGCTCGCCGTGTACGGCCACGACTGGCTGCACCGCGCGTTCAAGTGGATGCTCTACGCGAGCCTGCCGCTCTACGTGGTGCTGTCGGCCGCGATCCTCACCGGCGGCGTGGCGCCGAAGGTCGGCCACGCGGGCGGCTTCAGCCTCGTCGCGTTCGCCTCGCAGTTCGCGGCCAGCGCGAGCTACAACATCACCTACGCCCCCTACGTATCCGACTATTCGCGCTACCTGCCGCGCCACACGCGGCCGCGCGCGATCATCGGCGCGGTGTTCGCCGGTGCCGCCTCGTCGGCGATCTGGCTGATCGCGCTCGGCGCCTGGCTCGCCTCGCGGCTCGGCGCGTCGGACGGGCTGATCGCGCTGAACGCGGCCGGCAACATGCTCTTCCACGGCTTCGGCGCGCTGATCTCGATCGTCTCGATCGGCGCGATGGTCGCCACCATGGGCCTCAACAACTACAGCGCGATGCTGACGCTGATCACCGGCCTCGATTCGTTTCGCGCCGTCAGGCCCACGCGCGCGATCCGCGTCGTGACGCTGGTGCTGGTGAGCGCCGCCTGGGTCGCGATCTCGATGCTGTTGACCGGCAACGCGATCGATATCCTGTTCGCGGCGCTGACGATGATGCTCTATCTGCTCGCGCCGTGGACCGCCGTGAATCTGGTCGACTACTTCTTCGTGCGGCGCGGCCGCTATGCGATCACGCACCTGTTCTCGGCCGACGGCATCTACGGCGCCTGGGGCCTGCGCGGGCTTGCCTCCTATGCGATCGGCCTGCTCGCCTCGGTGCCGTTCTTCGTGCTGCCGGGCGTTTACACGGGCGCGCTCGCGGCGCGCCTGGGCGGCGTGGACGTGGCCTGGGCGGTCGGGCTCGCGGTGGCGACGCTCGCCTACCTGCTGCCCTGGCGCGGCGTGACGGCGCGCGATGAAGCTGCGGCGATCGGCGAGAGCGACGACGCGCTGGGGCTGCGCTAAAGCGTGGCAGGCCACGTCAAGGTCGCGCCGATACATCGCCAATGCGTCATCGATATGATTTCGTCCGCCATCGCCGTTGACCGGCCGCGGGCTGCTCACCACAATCGTTTCGCGCGATCCTCGCGCCCGCCTGGGCCGTGGCCGAGCACGGCGGGCTGCTTGACGCCGCGCCGTGCCGCGCGCCTCCGGCCCGGCGGAACCTCGCGGGGCCGGCGCAGTCGGTGAAGACGGGGCGAGATGGCGCTCCATGACGATAACGATGATCCAATTCATCGAAACAGGGAGAAACACCACATGAACAAGAAGGTGGCGGTGGCGATCGCGTGCCTGGTTGCGTCGTATGGCGCGCAGGCACAGAGCAGCGTGACGCTGTTCGGCGTGCTCGACGAGGGCATCAACTACACCGGCAACGCCGGCGGCCATGCCGCCTGGCAGCAGACCAGCGTCGATCTCGCGACCAGCCGCTGGGGCATCAAGGGCAACGAGGATCTCGGCGGCGGCCTGCATGCGATCTTCGATCTCGAAAGCGGCTTCCAGCTCGACAACGGCCGCATCTACTACGGAGACCGCCTGTTCGGCTACCAGTCCTATGCGGGGCTGCAGTCGGAGCGCTTCGGCACGCTCACGTTCGGGCGCCAGTTCGATACGGTGGCCGACGTGCTCGCGCCGCTGACGGCGAACGGCAGCTGGGCCGGCTACCTGTTCTCGCATCCGTTCGACAACGACAACACCGACGCCTCGTTCCACGTCGACAATGCCGTGAAGTTCACGAGCACGAGCGTAGCCGGGCTGACGGCCACCGCGCTCTACGGCTTCAGCAACCAGGCCGGCGGCTTCGCGCAGAACCGCGCGATCGGCGTCGGCCTCGGCTACACCTACCGGACCCTGACGCTGGGCGCCGTCTACGAGGATCTCGGCGCGCCCGGCACCACCGCCGGCGGCAGCGTCGCGACGGGCGACATGGTGTTCGCCGCCGCGAACCAGAAGATCTACGGCATCGGCGCGAACTACGGCATCGGGCCGGCCACGCTCGGGCTCGTCTACACGCACGTGATGGTGCAGCGGCCCACCGAGTCGGTCTACGTGGGCGCGCTCGGCGTGCCGGTCGCGACGCTGCGTTTCGACAATCTCGAAGCCAACGCGAAGGTGCAGGTGCGGCCGGACCTGTTCGTGGGCGCGATGTATACCTATTCGCGCGCGCATCTCGACACGGGCGGCGGCGCCTCGCTGCACTGGAACCAGCTCGGCTTGATGGCGCAGTACGCGCTGTCGAAGCGCACCGGCCTCTACTCGCAGGTCGCGTATCAGACGGTCGGCGGCGGCGGCACCGGCACGCCGCTCGAGAACGCCTACGTGCTCGGTTCGGCTGGCGCGTCCTCGAACGGGCACCAGGTCGTCGCGCGCGTCGGCATCACGCATTCGTTCTGAGCCATGCCCCGGGCCGGCACCTCAGAACCGGCAGGCGAGCAGCAGCTCGAAGCGCCGGTCGCTGCCGATCAGGTATTGCGTCTCGTTGTAGTAGGCGCTCTCCACGTAATGGCGGTTCAACACGTTGCGGGCGCGCGCCGTGATGGTGGTGTCCTTGCGCGGCGTCCAGGCGAGCGCCAGATCGACGGTGGTGTAGGACGCCATCGACAGCTGGTTCGCCGCGTCGGCATAGCGCCTGCCCACGTAGCGCAGCCCGCCGATGCCGGTCCACCGCGAGGCGAAGCGCCAGCTCACCCACAGGTTCGCGAGCCGCTGCGGCACCGAGGCCGGCACGTTGCCGTCGCGCGAGACGAGCCCGCTGCCGCTGGCCTCGGTGAAATCGTCGTACTTCGCGCGCAGCGCGGCGACGTTCGCGTCGATGCGCCAGTCGCGCGCGAGCTGCGCGCCGACGCTCGCCTCGATGCCGCGTGACGACTGCCGGCCGATCTGGATCGATTGGTTCGGGTGCTGCGGATCGGCGGCCACCAGGTTGTCCTTGACGATCCGGTAGGCGGCAAGCGTCCACTCGGCGCGGCCGCCGAGCAGCGACTGCTTGAGGCCGACCTCGATCTGGCGGCCGGTGGCGAGGCGGAAGTTGGCGCTCGACGCATTGAGCATCAGCAGCGAGCCGACCGGGTCGGCCGCCGCCGAATACTGGCCGTAGACGGTGACGGCCGGCGTGATGTCGTAGACGGTGCCAAGGCGCCAGCCGGTGTTCGCGTAGACGCGCCCGAAGCCGCCGCCGGCCACGAGGTCGTCGCGGTTCACGCTGGCGTGGTCGTAGCGCAGGCCGCCCACCACCGACCAGCGCTGCGTGAGCGCGAGGCGGTCCTCGGCGAACAGGGCGTACTGGTTGGCCTGCGAATCGTACTTCGGCCGCGTGCCGGCGATGTTGATGAAGCTGCCCGGGTCGAACGCATCGGGATCGACCAGCGAGCTGCCCGAGTACGGCGAGTTGTTGTCGTGGCGGAAGCTGGTGTGGTTGAACTCGAAGCCGGCCGAGAACGTGTTGCGGCGGCCCAGCACGAGGCTCTCGACGGTGGCCGTCGTGACCTCGCCGAACTGCTGCTGATCGTGCAGGATCTCGGTGTAGCCGCTGCGCGCGATCTGGCCGGTGGCCGGCACGAACGCGTAGTTCTCGGCGTCCTTCCAGTGGCGGTGGCTTTTCATCCGGTAGAGCGTGCTGGTCACGCGCAGCTGGTCGCTCGGCTGCCAGCTCGCGGCGAGCGTGGCCCAGCTGTCGCGAAACGAGATCAGGCTGTCGCCGACGTTGTAGTTCTTTTTCAGCAGCGCCGGATCGAGCACGCCGTTGTCGAGCGGCACGCCGAAATAGCGCATCGGATGCTGAAAGCCCTGCGCATACGAGGCGGTGATCGACAGGTCGGGGCGCACGTCGTAGCGCAGCGCGCCCGACACCGACAGGTTGCGCGAATGGCCCGCGTCGACCCAGTTCGCCGAGCGATTGCCGCTCGCATCGAAGCGGTAGGACAGCCTGTCGTCGATCGCGCCGCCGCTGCCGAACGCGGCGCGCGCCGTCCGCTCGGTGCCGATGCCGAGCTGCAGCTCGTTCTCGACCGGCCCGCGCGCGGGTTTCTTGGGCACCACGTTCACCACGCCGCCGATCGCGCCTTCGCCGTAGATCACCGAGGCGGGGCCGCGCAGCACGTCGATGTGATCGACGGCCCCGGTATCGAACGGATAGGTGACCCCGATCGCGCCGTAGGGGCGCACGCCGTCGAACAGCTGGGTGACCGACGAGGCGCCCACGAAGCCGCGCGCCGACAGTTCCGAATTGCCGTTGCCCGGATGCGGGGACGCGGCGATGCCGGTGGCGCGGCTGACGGCATCGACGATCGATGCGTCGCCGCGTTCGGTCAGCGCGGCGCGGCTGAGCTGCTCGACGCTGGCCGGGGTTTGGCGCGGCGTGAGGCCGAGGTGGCTGCCGGTGTCCTGCACGCGGTCCAGTGCGCCGGGGCGCGCGGCCTTGACCTGCAGCGCGGGCAGCGCGAGGTCGGGCGGCGCGGCGTCGGCCTGGGCCTGAGCGGGGTTGGACAGCGCGCCGAGCGCGGCGGTGAGGGCGGAAAGCGAGCGAGGCTTCATGGCAGCAGTGATGAGGCGAGTCGAGAGCGGAACGAGACAGCACGCAGGCCCGGCGCGGGGCTGCGTGGCATGGGACGGCGGGCGGCCCGACCCGGGCGCGCCCGGCCATCGCGTCGCCGTGAGCGGGCGAGGCGGGCAGGGTGGCGGTGGCGAGGGCGGAGCCGACCAGAGCCGCTGCGAAACGACGACGGACGACGGACGATGCGCGGCGGCGCGGCGCCGGATCAGGCGGCGTCCGGCGTCGGCAGGCGCGTCAGGCGAAGCGCGTCAGGGGCAGGCGTAGTCGGGAGGGGCACGCGCACCGGGGCGCGCATGATGCGGCGGACGGCGCGGGCGCGTCATGCGCGGCGCGGCGCGGCGCCCGACGATCGTGAGGCGCGTCCATCGCAGGCATGCGAGTACGGCGAACGGAATCGCGATGGCGAACGCGGCGCTGAACGGGCACAGCTCGCCGCCTTGCATCAGGCCGGCGTGAGGCGCGTCGAGGGCGCCGGCACGGCCGGGCGTGGCCGCGAGCGCCTGCTCGAGCGCAGCGGCGGCCTGCGCGGCGGCGCCCGTCGCCTCCAGCGGGCCGTGCCCGGTGCAGATCACGAGGCCCGGCCAGCCGCCGCCCGCGCTCGTGTCGAGCATCAGACCGGTCGGGAGGATCAGGCGGAACGCCAGCACGCAGAGCATCAGCGCCGACAGCAGCGGATGATTCGCGCGCCGCGCCAGCAGAGGGCGGAGTCGGCTCATGGCGGCGGTATTGTAGCCGCACGGCTGCGGTCGTCCGCTCCGCGACGGGATGTCGCACCACATCGAAAGCCGGGCTCGGCAGCGCTGTCCGAGGTGATGTGTGAAGCGGCGCAGGCCGGTGCCGCCAGGCAAGACGCGCGGCGCCCGCCATCGAGTTGCCGGGCCGGCCGCCCTGATGCCGGCGATTCGGCGATCGCGCTTCACGGCCGCCGCAGCAGGGGGTTACAATCGCGCCGCCATGAACGCACTTCGCCATTTCCTGTTGCGGAACGGCGTCGCGACACGACTGCTGTGGGGCCTGATACTGGCCGTGCTGCTGTCCCGCGCGCTGATTTCCGGAGCCGTGATGCTCGACCCGGATTCGCCGGGCGCGGGCGGCGTGGTGCTGTGCTCGGGGCACGGCCCGCTCGTGATCGACGCGCCGGGGCGCTCCGTCAGCTTCGACGACGCCTCGCCGATCACGCCGGCCAACGACGCGATGGCGCTCGCGAGCCTGCTTTCGCCGCGTGGGCACGACGCTTCGTCGGGCGGGTCGACGCCCTCCGGCTCGAGCGGTGCCGTATGTGCGTTCGGCGCGGCCTTGTTCGTCGCGCTGAGCCTGAGCCTGTTGCTCGTGGTGCTGTTCCCCGTCGCCGCAGCGCGGCGAGTCTGGCCGCGCTGCGCCGCGCGCGTGGCCGCCTGTTCACCGTCCGACGTTGGTCCGCCGTCGCGCGCCCCTCCCTGCTTGGCCTGATCGATCCGTCGCCGCCGCGCGCCTGACGCGGCCCGCGTCCGTCACCGCGTCAGACGCAACCGAACCATCAATCCTGTCGACCGCTCGCGTGCCGCGAGCGCCGCCGTCGCGCGCGCTGCCCGCGCATGCCGGCCGCGTGCCGCCGCGCGTCGCCGCCGATTGCAAGGAGCTGAGCCATGTCCACCACCCTCGAGCGCGCGAGCGCGGCCGTGCGTTCCCCGCAGGCCGGCTATCGCACGCTATGGCGCTGGCATTTCTATGCCGGCCTGTTCGTGATGCCGTTCCTGATCGTGCTCGCGATCACCGGCACGCTCTATTGTTTCCAGCCGCAGATCGAGCCGCTGCTCTATGCACACCGCCTGGTCGTGACGCCGCGCGCCACGCCCGCGCTCGATGCCGATACGCTGCTGGCGCGTGCGCGCGCCTCGCTGCCGGACGGCGCGCAGCCGGTGTCGGCCGAAATCCGCCGCGCGCCCGAGCGCAGCGCCGAGTTCGTGTTCCGCCTGCCCGGCGGGCGGCGCGAGAGCGTCTATGTCGATCCCTACGACGGCGCCGTGCTCGGCACGCTCGGCGTGGACGATCGCTTCATGCAGATCGTCCGGATGGTGCATCGCAAGCTGCTGCTCGGCAAGCCGGGCGAGCTGCTGATGGAACTGGTGGCGTGCTGGACGCTGGTGATGATCGGCACCGGCGTGGCGCTCTGGTGGCCGCGCGAGCCGGATCGCGCGCGGCGCCGCTGGTGGCCCGACCCGCGGCTGCGCGGCCGGGCGCTCTGGAAGAGCGTGCATGCCTGGCTCGGCATCTGGCTCGCGGCCGGCGCGCTCGGGTTCGTGCTGAGCGGGCTGCCGTGGACGGGCTCGTGGGGCCAGGGCTTCAAGGCGGTCGCCGCGCGTGTGAAGCTCGGCTCGCCGCCCGGCGCATGGGGGGCTGGGTCGCTGCGCTCGGCACGTCCCGGCGCGGCCAGCGCGGCATCGGACGCGCCCACAACGGACGCACCGCCGGGCGCGAGGCATCACTCCGCCGGCGCCGCCGCCGCGATGCTGGGCATGGTGATGGACGACCTGCCGGTGCGGCTCGCGCCCTGGGCGGTCGGCCAGGTGCCGGTGCCCGAATCGGCTGCGGCGGCGCCGGGCGCGCGGCCGCTCACGCTCGACCAGGCGATTGCCGCGATGGCCGCCCACGGCTTGACGAGCGGCTACACGCTGGTGCTGCCCGCGAATCCGGACGGCGTGTATACGGCCTCGTACTTTCCCGCCGATCCGAAGGCGGAGCGCACGCTGTCGCTCGACCAGTACAGCGGCGCGGTGCTGCGCGACATCCGCTATGCCGATTACGGCGCGATCGCGCAGGGTGTCTCGTATGGCACGTCGCTGCACATGGGCCGCTATTTCGGGCTCGCCAACCAGTTGATTTGCGCGGCGCTGTCGCTCGGCCTCGCGGCGATGGCGGTGAGCGGTTTCGTGATGTGGTGGAAGCGGCGCCCGGCGCTCAAGCTCGGCGCGCCGCCGCGCGAACGCCGGCCGCCGCCGATGCGTGCCTGGATCGCCGGGCTCGTGCTGCTCGGCAGCGTGTTTCCGCTGATGGGCGCGAGCCTCGTCGCCGTCTGGCTTGCCGACCGGCTGCTGTTCGGCCGGGCCACGCGCGCGCTGGCCTGATGCAAGCCCCGCCGGCGCCGTTCGATCGGCGCGCCGGCGGCAGCGCGGGGCGCCCGGGTGGCGCGCCGCCGCCGATCGATCTCCCCGCGCCGGCGCGGCATGCCGGCCGGCCCATGTCGCTGCACGGTGCTGCGCAAGCCGATTGGCAGTCCTAGCGAGCAGCACCGGCGAGCCGCCGCGCTGGCGGCCCGGCCACGAACCGATTCCGATCACTACCCTAACCACATGATCCGCTTTTCCCGACTCGCGGCCGCCTTGTCCGGCGTGCTGTCCGCCGTTGCCGCATCCGGCGCGGCCGCGCAGGCCGGCGTCGCCGCCGGCGGCGCGGCCGAGCCCGCGTCCGCCACGCCGCTGCCGCCGATCGCCGTCGATGCCCGGCCGATCGCCTCGCCCACCTCGCTGTCCAGCGCCGCTCTGAAGCGCCGGCTCGACCAGACGGCCGGCTCGGTCGGCTTCGTCGACGCGTCGAGCTACCTGAACACCTATGCGTTCACGCTGCGCGACGTGCTGCAGAACGCGCCGGGCGTGTTCGTCGAGAACCGCTACGGCCAGGAGCTGCGGTTGTCGATCCGCGGTTCGGGCATTGCGCGCGGCTATCACGCGCGCGGCCTCGACATTCTGCAGGACGGCATCCCGACCAACCTCGCCGACGGCAGCGGCGACTATTACCAGATCGATCCGCTCGCGCTGCAGGCCACCGAGATCTACAAGGGCGGTAACGGCCTGCAATACGGTGCGTCCACGCTGGGCGGCGCGATCAACTTCGTGACGCCGACCGCCCATACGGCCGAGGCGCCGAACCTCGTGCGCGTGGAGGGCGGCAGCGACGGCACGCTGCGCACCGGCGCGCAGCTCTCGCGCGTGATCGGGCCGCTCGATTTCCTTGCCACCTTCAGCGTGAACCATGCGCACGGCTGGCGCGACCACGAGCGCGGCCGGTACCGGCAGTTCAATGCGAACCTCGGCTACCGCTTCAGCCCGAGCGTGGAGACGCGCTTCTACGTCGGCGCCTACCTGGTCGACCAGCAACTGCCCGGCTCGCTCTCCTTGTTCGATGCGCTGCATCGTCCCGCCGCCGCGTCCCCGGGGGCGCTGTCGGGCGACCAGGCGCGCAACTCGCGCACCGAGCGCATCGCGAACCGCACCACGCTCGAGCTGGGCGGCGGCGAACTGCAGTTCGACACCTGGGCGATCCACAAGAGCCTCTATCACCCGATTTTCCAGGTCATCGACCAGGACGGCTGGACCTACGGCTTCGCGCCGCGCTTCACCGCGCATCCGGTAGCGGCCGGCATGCGCGATGACCTGATGGTCGGCGCGCGCTTCTTCGGCGGGCGCACCGGGGCCAGCCAGTTCGTCAACGTACACGGCGAACGCGGCGCGCAGACGCTCGACGCGCGGCAGAGCGCGTTCAACTACGAGGCCTATCTCGAGAACCGGCTGTTCTTCCTGCCCACCGTCGCGCTGATGACGGGCGTGAAGGTGCTGCACTCGGTGCGCGAATACATCGACTACGGCGGCCTGCCGGGCGATGCCGCCTACCGCTCCACGCGCGCCTCGTACAGCGGCCTGAACCCGAAGCTCGGCCTGCTCTGGCGGCCCGCGCGCGAGATCCAGGCATTCGCCGACATCACGCGCAGCCAGGACGTGCCCGACTTCACGGACCTCTCGCAGACCTTTGCCGCCACCACGCGCTTTACGCCGCTCGCGGCGCAGCACGCCTGGACCCTCGAGCTCGGCACGCGCGGCACGCGCGATCGCCTCAGCTGGGACCTGACAGCCTACCGTTCGCTGGTGCGCGACCAGTTGCTCCAATACACGACCGATCCGGCCATCCCGGCCGCGACCTTCAACGCCAACAAGACGGTGCTGCAAGGCATCGAGGCCGGCGCGTCGATCGAGCTCTGGCGCGACCTCACGCGCCGCGGCGCAGGCGATCGCATCACGCTGTCGGGCCTCTGGAACGTCAGCGATTTCCGCTTCCAGGACGATCCGCAATACGGCTCGAAGCGCATCGCCGGCGTGCCGCTCCACGTGCTGCGCGGCGTGCTCGGCTATGCGCGGCCCAACGGCTTTCACGTCTCGGCCAGCCTCGACTGGGTGCCCTCGGGTGCCTGGGCCGACGACGCGAATACGCTGCGCGTGCCCGGCTACACGGTGTTCGGCATGCAGGCGGGGATGGATTTTCGCAACGGTCTGTCGATTTATATCGATCTGCGCAATCTCGCGAACAAGCGCTACGTGTCGGACATCAGCACGGTGGCGAACGCGCGGACCGCGTCGAGCACCGCGATCTTCTATCCGGGGGCCGGGCGCAGCCTGTTCGCGGGAATGCGCTGCGCGTTCTGAGAGCGTGCGTGGCACGGCGGTGATGCGCTGCAGCGTTGCCGACGCGCGTTTCGGCCCGCTAGAATCGTGGCTCGCCGCCTTCATGCACGGGAGCCATGCCGATGTCTTTACCCACGCAGTTCTGGATGGTCGAGGGCGCGCCGACGCCGGTCGGCCCGTTCTCTCACGCGACCGAGCGCGACGGCTGGATCTTCGTGACCGGCCAGATGCCGACGCAGCCCGACGACGACGGCGCGCCGCTGCCCGACGGCATCGTCGCGCAGACGCGGCGCGTGATGGACAACCTGATCCTGGTACTGAAGGGCATGGGGCTCGGCCTCGAGCACGTGATGTCGGCGCGCATCTTCCTGACCGAGTTCAAGCGCGACTACGCGGCCATGAACGAGACCTACGCGTCGTATTTCCCGCAGGGCCGGCTGCCGGCCCGTACCTGCGTGGGCGTGACGGGGCTCGCGCGCGACGCGATCGTCGAGATCGATTTCATCGCCAAGCGGCCCTGACTCGGTCCCGATCGAATCGGGAACGGAAATCGAAAACGGCGACGCCGGCTGTCTGGCCGGCGTCGCCGTTTCATGTCGGATGCTGCCGGCGGCGCATCGCGCGCCGGGGCAGCCCGGCCGCTCACTGCACGGTGAACGTATAGGTGCCCTGGGTGCGATGGCCGTCGGTGGCGACGGCGACCCAGTGGACGGTATAGACGCCCGGCTTCAGCGCGGCGAGCGCGACGCTCATGCGCTTGCCGGCATCACCGCCCACGCTCGACTTGCCGCGCGTGACGGACTGGCCCGCCGCGTCGGTCACCTTGATCGAGCTGAACGCGGGTTCGAGCCCCTCGTCGAAATCGATCGTGACGGCCGTGGTCGAGGCCGGCGCGGTGGCGCCGGCGCCGGGCGTGCGTTCGGTCGGATGCGCGTGCGCGAACGCGAGCGGCGCGGCGGCCGCGAGCAGCAGGGCGGCAGCGCCGCGTGCAGCGAACTGGCGAAGTGTCATGGAAGGCTTCCTGGTGGCGTGATGGAGGGGGGCCATGGCAAGGCGCGGCCGCTCATTTCGACATCGTCTTCGGGCTTTCCAGCAGGCACGGCGAACTGAGCTTCTCGCCGTCGCTGAACGTGAAGGTCAGCGGGATCGTGGTGCCCACCTTGAGCGCCTGCTTCGGCTCTTCCAGCATCACGTGATAGCCGCCCGGCGCGAACGACAGCGTGCCGTGGGCCGGCACCGTCGCCTTGTCCACCATCACCATCTTCGACATGCTGCCGTTGCTCTGCGTCTGGTGCAGCATGACCATGCCGAACGCGTCGGTGCTCACCTCGGTCAGGTCGACGGGCTTCGCGCCCGAGTTCGCCACCTCGAAGAAGCCGCCCGACGGGATGCCGGCCGGCATCGCGCGGATCCGGCAATGCGAGATGGTCAGGGTGCCCGGCGCGGCCAGCGCGGTGGCGCAGGCAGCAGCGAGGGGGACGGCGGCGAGCAGACGGAATGCGATGTTCATATTGGACTCCTGATGGGATTCGAGGGTGGGGCAGCGCGGCCTGCGGCTCACGCGTCTTGCTTGAGCAGCAGCGGCAGATCGTGAACCCACGGCGCGGTGCCCTGGCCGTCGCGCGCGAACAGGCGCGGCTTGCCGCTCGGATCGAACACGATGCTGGCGGCGGTGTGGTTCATCGAATAGTTGTCGGCATTGGAGCCGGCCACCTGCTCGTAGGTGATGCGGAAGTCGCGGCTCACCTGTTTCAGCTGTGCCTCGTTGGCGGGCCGCAGCGCGCGGAACGACGGATCGAAGGCGCTCACGTATTGCGCGAGCACCGGGTTCGTGTCGCGCTTCGGATCGACGCTGACGAACAGCACCTGCACGCGTTTCGCGACGTCGGGGCCGAGCTGGTTCAGCGCCTGCGCCAGTTCGGCGAGCGTGGTCGGGCAGACGTCGGGGCAATGCGTGTAGCCGAACAGCAGCACCACGACCTTGCCGCGATAGTCGGCCAGCGTGCGGATCCTGCCGTCGGTGTCGGGCAGCGAGAAGTCGCGGCCGAACTGCGTGTTGCCGGTGATGTCGAGATTGGTGAACGAAGGCTCGCTCGGCTTGCAGCCGGACAGCAGCGAAACGCCGGCGAGCGCGCCGACGATCGCGAGGGTGGCCGCGCGCCGCGAGGCGCGGAACGCGGGAGGGGCAGATCGGGTGGACATGGTGAAGGTCGCCACGAAAACGGAGCATCGAAGGAAAGCCTCGATCGCGCGCCGGGCGGACGCGGCAGCCGCACGGGCGAGCCCATGCGGCCGTCGGGCGGCCCCGCTCGGGCGCCGCGCGATCGAACACGAAGCGGGTATCAGGCCGACGGCGGCGGCGCGCGTGCCGAGGCGGCGAGCGTCGCGAACGAACGCGGCGCCGGCACGGGCAGCGGGGGCGCCGCGCGTTGCACGAGCGGATGCAGCGGCAGGGCGGCCGGCGCGGGCGTGGGTGGGGCGTAGGAATGGGCGGCGAGCAGGTCGCAGTAGCCGCAGGCGGACAGCGCGGTGCCGGCCGGAGCATGGCGGGCCGAATGCGCGGCAGTACAGATCGCCGCGTCGGGCCGGCGCGCGGCCGCCGCCTCGGCCAGCTGGCTCGCGAGCGGCATCAGCACCAGCAGCCAGACGGCCAGCAGGCCGAGCCAGGCAGTCAGGCGGCGACGGGAATCGGTAGGAGGCGGCATCGCGCGATGGTAAACCAGTTGCGCGCGGCCTGCGTCATCGGCGTGACACCGCTCACCACGTGACGGGCATTCGCGGGGAAGGGTGGGGCGATTTGTCGCGCTTGCGGGCGTCGCGACCGCCCGGCCGCCGGTGCGGCTGCCGGCCCCTGGAAGCAGGGGCGGGGACGAACGCGCCTCGGGCCGCATGACCGCGCGATGGCGCCCCCCACGACGAACCCCCGCCGGCGCTCCGGAAGGCGCCGCTCAGGCGCCGGCGCCGAGGCCGCGGATCGCCGGCCTCGGCGATTGGGGCGCGATCCGGCCGGCCGCGGCCAGCAGCGAGCGGCCCGACTCGGTCAGCTCGGGCCGTGCGATGCCGTCGTCGTCGGCCTCGACGCGCACGAGGCGATATTGGAGCAGGGTGCCCAGTTCGGCACGGTCGGGATCGATCGCCTCGGGCGCGCCGTCGATCAGCATCAGGGTGGCAAGTTCATGGGGACTCAGCATGGTGGACTCCGAAGGCAAGGCTGCCGCGCGATGCGCGGGACATCGGAAATACCGCATCGACGTGACGCGACGATGACGGTGCGCCGGCCAGCCCGGCGGCGCACCGGCACGCCGCCTCGCTGGCCGGCGCGCCGCATCTGTCATGCAGCGATGGACCGGCTCGCGCGGCCGCCCGTTCCCGCGATTTTGTTACGTTCGATCACGGCGCCGCGCCGGCGTAACATGGGGTCGCGCACCATGCGGCTGCGCAGCAAGGGCACGCGCGCCGGCTCGCGCGGCCGGGCGCGTGCCGCCGGCCCGCCATGCCGCGCGCGCAGCATCGCGCGGCGCCGCCTATTGCTGGACGAAGCGCTTGAGCTCGATGGTCCGCGGGCGGTCGAAGATCTGCTCGGGCGGCCCGCTCTCCCAGATACGTCCCTGATGCATGAACACCACCTGGTCGCTGACGGCGCGCGCGAAGCGCATCTCGTGCGTGACCATGATCAAGGTCATCTCGTCGCGCGCGAGCGCCTCCACCACGCCGAGCACCTCGCCGACCAGCTCCGGATCGAGCGCGGAGGTGATCTCGTCGCAGAGCAGCACCTCCGGCTTCATCGCCAGCGCGCGCGCGATCGCGACGCGCTGCTGCTGGCCGCCCGAGAGCTGGTCCGGATAGGCGTCGAACTTGTCGCCGAGGCCGACCCGCTCCAGCATCAGCTCGGCGACGGCGCGCGCCTGATGGCGGTTGGCCCGCTTGACCACGGTCTGCGCGAGCATCACGTTGCGGCCCGCGCTCAGGTGCGGGAACAGGTTGTACTGCTGGAACACCATGCCGACCTTCAGCCGCAGCGCGCGCAGGTCGCCGCGGCGCGCGTCGACCGTGGTGCCGTCGATCGAGATCGAACCGGCGTCGATGCTCTCCAGGCCGTTGAGCGTGCGCAGCAGCGTGCTCTTGCCCGAGCCGCTGCGGCCGATGATGCTCACCACCTGGCCGCGTTCGACGCTGAAGTCGATGCCTTTCAGCACATGGTTCGGGCCGAAGTTCTTTTCGAGGCCCCGGGTTTCAACGAGCGGCATGCCATTTCCTTTGCAGCGAGCGCGCCCAGCGGGTCAGCGGGTAGCAGAGCGCGAAATAGATGAGGGCGACCAGGCCGTAGACCAGGAATGGCCGGAACGTGGCATTCGAGATCATGGTGCCGGCCTTCGTCAACTCGGTGAAGCCGATGATCGAGACCAGCGCGGTGTCCTTGATCGCCTGCACGCCGAAGCCGACCGTCGGCCCGACGGCGATGCGCGCGGCCTGCGGCAGGATCACGTGGCGCAGCTGCTCGAGATAGCTCATCGCGAGGCTGGCCGACGCTTCCCACTGGCCGCGCGGCACCGCCTCGACGCAGCCGCGCCAGATCTCCGCCAGGTAGGCGCTGGTGAAGAACGTGAGGCCGAGCGTGGCGGCCAGCCACGGCGGCACGTCGAGGCCGACGAGCGGCAGCCCGAAGAACACCACGAACAGCTGCATCAGCAGCGGCGTGCCCTGGAACACCTCGATGTAGCACTTCACGAGGCCGCGCAGCGCGACGTGCCTCGATACCCGCAGCGCCAGCAGCAGCAGCGCGAGCGTGCCGCCGAGCGCGAACGAGACGAGCGAGAGCTGCACCGTCCAGCGCGCCGCGAGCAGCAGGTTGGCGAGGATCTGCCCGAACGTGAACTCGATCATCGCGCGCCTCCCGCGCCGCGCGCGAACAGCCGGCGGCCCGCCGTGTTGAGCGCCGCGCGCAGCAGCAGCGCCATCGCGAGATAGGCGAGCGTGATCACGAAGTACGTCTCGAACGCGCGGAAGTTGCGCGACTGGATATAGCCGGCCGCGTAGGTCAGGTCGGCCACCGAAATTTGCGAGACCACCGCCGAGCCGAGCAGCGTGATCACGATCTGGCTGACGAGCGCCGGGAACACCTTGGCGAGCGCCTGCGGCAGCACCACGTGGCACCACGCCTGGGCGCGCGACAGCGCGAGCGCGGCGGCCGCCTCGTGGTGGCCGCGCGGCACCGCGGCCACGCCGGCGCGCACGATCTCGACCGAATAGGCGCCCAGGTTCAGCGTCATCGCCAGAATCGCGGCCGTCACCTCGCCGATGTGGATGCCGAGCGCGGGCAGGCCGAAGAACACGAAGAACAGCTGCACCAGGAACGGGGTGTTGCGGACCGCCTCGACGTAGGCCCCGATCAGGCCGCGCAGCGGCGCGAGGCGCGGCGCGCGCGTGTCCTGCGCGGCCGCGCCGAGCACGCCGATGCCGATGCCGAGCACGGTGGACACGGCCGTCAGCGCGAGCGTGGTGGCCGCGCCGCTCGCGAACAGGCCGGCATAGTCGGCGAGTTCGCCGAACTGGAGCTGGTAGGTCATCTCGGAAGCCGGTGGAAGGACTGTTTCGGGGACGAGCGCGGCATCACAGGCCGGCCGGCAGCGGCTGGCCCAGCCACTTCTTCGAGATCGCGTCGAGCGTGCCGTTCTGCTTGGCCTGTGCGATCGCCGCGTTGACCTTCGCGAGCAGGCGGGGCTCGTTCTTGTTCAGGCCCACGAAGCAGGGCGAGTTCTTGATCACGAACTTCGTCTCGGGGCGGCGCGGCGGGTTCTTGGCGAGGATCGCGGCCGCCACGATGTTGCCGGCCGCGATCAGTTGCACCTGGCCGGACAGGAACGCCTGGATCGTCGCGTTGTTGTCCTCGAAGCGCTTGATGGTGGCGTTCGGCGCCATCTGCGAGAGCGCGATTTCCTCCAGCGCGCCGCGCGTGGCGCCCACGGTCTTGCCGGTCAGGTCGGCCGGGCCGCTCACCTTGAGATCGGCGGGGCCGAACACGCCCTGGAAGTAGGGGCCGTAGGCGGCCGAGAAATCGATCACCTTCTCGCGCTCGGGCGTCTTGCCGAGCGACGAGATCACCAGGTCGACCTTGTTGGTGGTCAGGTAGGGAATCCGGTTCGCGCTGTTGACCGGCACCAGTTGCAGCTTCGCGCCGAGTGCCTTGGCGAGCAGGCCGGCCGTGTCGATGTCGTAGCCCTGGGGCTGCATGTCGGCGCCCACCGAGCCGAACGGCGGATAGTCCTCGGGCACCGCGACGCGCAGCACGCCGCTTTTGGTGATGCTGTCGAGCGCGTCGGCATGCGCGGCGGAGACGCCGGCCAGCAGCAGGGCCGGGGCGGCGAGCAGCGCGGCGAGCCAGGCGCGGCGGGAGGAGGTGCGGTTCGGTCGGAAATCCATCGCGGGGGTTCTCTGGTGATCGGTCTGGTATGGGCGGGCGCGCGTCGGGCGCCCCCGGTTACTTAGCAAAAGCCGGGCCATGCGCCGACTGGCCGGTCTGGCCACCGCATCGGCCGCCGGGCCGGCGCGAGGCGCCGGGATGCACCGTTTTCGCGCGTGGCGGCTGCGTCGTCCGGGTGCATCGGCGCGCGGATGCTTCCGCAGCGGGCGTGAAGCGGCCGGTTAGGGGGCGTGGGAAGCGGCGGCCCGGTGGCGGGGGGCTGCGTCGAATGGCGGGGTCTTTTGTTCATACTGGTCAGACCGGCAAGCTCGGGCGGCCCGGCCGGGCCGCCTGCCCTCGGGAGCGGAGTGCGTGCGGGAGCGGTCGTGGCGGCCTGGGGCGCGGGCATCGGCGCGGCGCGCGCGGCCCGACCAGGGCGCGGCCGGCCTCGTGCGAGCTTGCCGGGCGCCGCCGGGGCGCATGCGCACGAGGCCGCTGTCCATGCGAAGATCGATGCCGGGCCGCCCCGGCCATGCGTCGCGCTGCGGCGCGGCTGGCCGGAGCGGCATCACTCGCGGTGCCATGCCGGCCCGTTTCCGCGCCGGCCACGACAGGAATCGACATGATGCGAATCTTCGAAGCACGAAGCCGGGCGGCGGCGCGGCTGGCCGGCCTGGTACTGGCGGCGGGCGCGGCGCTGGCCGCGGTTCCGGCCGCCCATGCGGCGGCGGGCGCCGGCGCGATCACGCTGCGCGCGGGCGGCACGTCGGCCACCACCACGCTCACGCTGCGCGACGCGGGGCTCGATCCGGGCGGCCGGCGCCGCTTCGCCTACACCTTGCGCGTCGCTCGCGGCGCGTGCCACGCGAGCCTGGCCGGCGTCGCGCATCTCGCGGCGCAGGCCGATGCGGCCGGCGGCGATGCGGCGTCGCTGCGCAACGGCGCCGGCGTGAACACGCGCCGGTTTCACGACGCCGCCGAAGGCCGCGACGTCACGCTGACGATCGACGTCGGCTCGGCGCGGCCGCAATACGCCGGCGTGCAGATCGGACGGGCGCCGGCCGGCTGCGTCGACTGGCAGCGCCTCGACGGTGATTTCTATGCGCGCTAGGCAGCGCGAGCCGCGCGCCGGGACGGGCGACGCCTCTGCCGCCCGGCGCGGGGCCGGTTAGATCCGGCCCCGCCGGTCGGCCTGGCGCCGCACTCGGCATCTCCAGCCTCCGGCCTGCGGGCGAGCGCATGAGGCCGCATCTCGTTTCGGCGCCGCGCGACGCCCAGGCCCGGACGCCCGCGGCCGTGCCGCCGCCGTCCTGCCGGCCTTACGCGAGCTCGTCGTAGGTATGCTCGAAGGCCTGCCGGTAGATCTCGAGCGCGCTCGGCTCGTCGATCTCGCAGGGATTGTTGATCAGCAGCCGCTCCTGCTTCATCGCGTCGGCCGCGAGGCCGCCCAGATCGGCCACGCCGATGCCCACGGCCTGCAGGTTCGACGGCAGCCCGGCGTCGCGCGCGAGCCGCACCAGATGGGCGATGAAGGCCTCGGCCTGCTCGTCGAACGAGCCTGCCGGCTGGAGCCCGATGAGCTGGCCCAGTTCGGCATAGGCCTGCGCGGCGGCGGGCACGCGCGCATTGAAGCGCAGCACGTGCGGCAGCACCAGCGCGTTCGACAGCCCGTGCGGCACATGGAACACCCCGCCGATCGGATAGGCGAGCGCGTGGACGCCGGCCACCGGCGCGTTCGCGAACGCCTGCCCGGCCAGCATCGCGCCGAGCAGCATGGCCGAGCGCGCCGCGAGATCGCCGCCGTCGCGGCAGGCCGGCAGCAGGTTCGCGCTCAGCAGCTGGAGCGCCTTGCCGGCGAGATGATCGGACAGCGGATTCTTCAGCCGCTTGCTGGTGTAGGCCTCGATCGCGTGGACCATCGCGTCGATGCCGGTGGCGGCCGTCGCGGCGGGCGGCAGCCCGACGGTCAGCTCGGGATCGAGGTAGGCGGCGTCGGCATAGAGCTGCGGCGCCACCACGCCGCTCTTGGTGGTCTTGCCGGTGGTCACGATCGCGATCGGCGTGACCTCGGAGCCGGTGCCGGCCGTGGTGGGAATCTGCACCAGCGGCAGGCGGGTGCCCTGCACGCGGTTCACGCCGTACATCTGCTCGAGCGGCTGCGCGCTCGCGCCGAGCACGGCCACCAGCTTCGCGACGTCCATCGACGAGCCGCCGCCCAGCCCGATCACGAGTTCGGCGCCGAACTCGCGCGCGCGGCGGGCGGCGTCGCGCACCACCTCGTCGGGCGGATCGGCCACCACCTCGTCGATCACCAGCACTTCCCAGCCCGCCGCGCCGAGGCTCGCGAGCGCCGGCGCCAGCGTGCCGCCGCGATGGAGGAATGCGTCGGTGACGACGCAGGCGCGGCGGCCCGCATGGCGCTCGCGCAGCGCCTGGCCGAGACGTTTGGCGATGCCGGCCTCGAGCACGATGTGCGCGACGGTCTGAAACGAAAACGCTTGCATGATGTCTGCCCCCGGCAGGTTTCGTTAGGCGGCGCGGGCCTGGCCCCCGCCGGCGCCAGGCCATGATACCGGCGGCCCGGCGATTGCGCAGTTCCGGCGCGCGAACCGGCCGCGAACCGCGTCGTGAGTCGCGGCCGCGGTGCTGGCGAGGGCCGCCGCGAAAATTACCGATCGCCGATATCGTAATTAATTTGGCGGAAATTTTTCCCCGATATATTACCCGGCTAATCCATCGAGAAAATCGATTGCGCACCGTGCATTTACGCGCGCGGGCGCAGCGTTTTATAGTCGCCGTCGGCTCACCCGGCGGCGCCGGCAAGGCAATGCCGGCCGGCCATTATCTGTCAGGGAAAATCACGATGACCGAATCCCGCAATCCCCGATCCGCACAACATTATCCGCGTCCGGCGCCCCTGCAGGGCTGGGTCGCGATCGACCCTGCGGTGGTGCCGCCCGCGTCGCAGAAGGCGCTGCGCGATGCGATCGCGCTCGAGAAGCAGCCGGCCACCGATTACAACGACCTGCTGTGGATCATGGCCCAGCAGTCGAGCGGGGTGGTGAACGCACAGCGTCCGGATTCGACCGCGCGCGGCCTGTTTCAACTGCTGCGTGCGCAATACGGATTGAATCCGAACGGCGAGAAATCATTCGGCATTGCGGTGGAGGAGGCGCAAGGCGGCTTGCGCTATATTTACGGCCGCTATCATTCGGCTTACCAGGCCAGGAAGTTCTGGGAAAGAAACCGCTGGTATTGAACGCGATGATTTCCATTCGCTCCACGGTCGTGGCGGGCGTGGTATCGATCGTGCTGGCAGCCGGGTTCGGCGACGCGGCGCGCGCCGCGAAGCCGGTGCCGGAATTCGGCAACTTTCCGGTGGCGCGGGCCTGGCACGGCAAGGTGGCGCCCACCGTGCTGCAGTCGGAGCAGGATCACCGGTTCGCGACGCGCCTGCGCGAACTGAGCGGCAAGCGGCCGAACTTCGCCGGGCACTACGCGTTCAGTTCGTGGGGCTGCGGCGCCGCCTGCACCATGGCGGTGGCGGTCGACGTGGAGACCGGCGACACGGTCTGGCTGCCGTTTACTGTCTGCTGCTGGAACGCGGAGGTGCGCGAGCCGGTCGAATACCGGCCCGACAGCAAGCTCGTGATCGTGCGCGGCAGCCGCAACGAAACCGGCAACGGCACCTACTATTACCTGTTCGACCAGCACCGCTTCACGCTGCTGCGCGGCGAGGAGCAGGCGCTGCAGAAGCCGGGCCGCTGAACCCGGCGCGGCGGAGCAGGGCCGGGCTGGCCGGGCCGGTGGGGTGCCCACCTGTTGCGGGTTGTTTTTCCGGCGTTCGTTCATACTTACTGTCGACGTTTCGTACCACTCCGAAGGCGACCCGCAATGACGAAACCCGAATTCAGCGATACCGCCAGCGCACGGCCGGACCTGCTGTGCTATCTGGTTGCGATTGCCGCCGCCTCGTATGCGCTGACCGAGGAGTGGCGGGTCGACCATGTGGTCGAATGCTGCCGCCGCTGGCTCGACAAGCAGCGCGTGACGATGGAGTGGCTCGATCGCGTGCGCATCGGCCAGCTTGCATTGAGGATCGCGCGGCGCGACCTGCTGGGCGCCGGCATCGCCGTGCGACTGTCGAGCGTGGCCGCGCTGTTTACGAGCGAGATGGAACTGAACGAGGCGTCGACGATGGTGCAGCGGATGATGGCGCTGTGTCAGGAAGCGCTCTGAGCGCCGCCGGTCGCGCTTGCCCCTCTCGCGCCAGCCTCCCGTCGCCTCGTCGAGCGAGGCTTGGGCGTGCTCGAAGCGCGAGGCGCCGCGCGGCGGCGCGCCCTTGTCACCGCCAGCGGCGGCTGCGTTCGCGGCCGGCAGGAGCGGGGCTTGCCGAGCCTGCGGCTGGTGCGCGCCGCCGGCTCAGGCCAGCGCCTCGTTCGAGCCCGAAAGATCGCGCACGAGCTGCGCGAACGCGTCGGCAGCGAGCGGCCGGCCGAGCAGGAAGCCCTGCATCTCGTCGCAGCGCAGCGTCTCCAGCTTGTCGCGCTGCGTGACGGTCTCCACGCCCTCGGCCACCACATCCATGCCGAGCGAATGCGCGAGCGCGATGATCGCCGAGACGATCGCCGCGCCTTCCTTGCCGTGGCGGTCGAGCCCGCTCGTGAAGAAGCGGTCGATCTTCAGCTGCTTGACGCGAAAGCGCTGCAGGTAGGCGAGGCTCGAATAGCCGGTGCCGAAATCGTCGATCGCGATCTCGAAGCCGCCCTGCTGGAAATCGCGGATCGCGACGATGGTGCGCTCGGCGTCCTGCATCGCCATCGTCTCGGTGATCTCGAAGATGATCTGCTGCGGCGCGACCTGCTCCTGCCGGACGATCTGGAGCATCGCTGCGGCCAGCTCCGGCTGCGCGAGCTGGCGCGTGGAGAGATTGACGGCCACCTTCATCGGCGGCAGCCCGGCCTGCCTCCATTCGCGGATGTGCCGGCAGGTCTCGCGCACCACCCAGTAGCCGATCGCCACGATCTGCCCCGAGCGCTCGGCGATCGGGATGAAGTCGAGCGGCGCGAGCGTGCCGAGCTTCGGATGGCGCAGCCGGATCAGCGCCTCGGCGCCCGTCAGCGCGCGCGTATCGCTGCGGAATTTCGGCTGGAAGTGCAGCGAGAAATAGCCGCTGGCGAGCGCCTCGTGCACCGCCTTCTGGATCTGCAGCGTGCGCAGCGCGGCGTCGTTCATGCCCACCTCGAAGAAGCGGTAGGCGCCGCGCCCGCCGCGCTTGGCCTCGTACATCGCCGCGTCGGCATGCTTGAGCAACGCGTCGACGGTCTCGCCGTCGCGCGGGTAGAGCGCGATGCCGATGCTCGGGGTGACCTGCAGCGGCTCGTCCAGGCTCCAGGCGCCGTCGCGCGTGCGCTCCAGCACGGTCTCGGCGATCACGCGCGCCTCCGACGCCGAGCCGATCCGCTCGGCCAGCACCACGAACTCGTCGCCGCCGAGCCGTGCCACCGTATCGAACGAGCGCACGCAGCCGCGCAGCCGCTGCGAGAACGTCACGAGCACCCGGTCGCCGATCGAATGGCCGAGCGAGTCGTTGATCGCCTTGAAGCCGTCGAGATCCATGAACAGCACCGCGAAACCGCTGTGGCGGCGCCGTGCGGTGTCGATCGCCTCGGCGATGCGGTGGGTGAGCGTGCTGCGGTTGGGCAGCCCGGTCAGCGTGTCGAGCGTGGCGAGCCGCACGATCTCGCCGTTCAGGTTGGTCACCGTGCTGGCGAGCCGGCTGTTGCGTGCATCGATGCGCGAGAGCAGCAGCGTGGCGATCAGGATCACGAACGTGAACAGCGAGACGGTGGTGGCGAGCCACGCCGAATTGATGCCGGCCGCCGCGCCGCAGATGCTGCCCGGCAGGAACGTCGCCGCGGCCATGCCCGCATAGTGCATGCCGCTGATGCCCGCGGCCATCACCAGCGCCGCGCCCGCGCGTGCGCGTACGACCGCGCGCCGCCTCACGCTGCGCAGCCGCCGGGCGATCGCGAGCGCCGCCATCGAGGCCACGATCGCGATCAGGACCGATGCCGCGAACCAGCCCGGCTGGTAGTCGATGTCGGGCCTCATGCGCATTGCCGCCATGCCGGTGTAGTGCATGCCGGCCACGCCGAGCCCCATCAGCGTGCCGCTCGCCGCCAGATGCACGAAGCTGGCGCGCCGGCGCGTGGTGACGAACAGCGCGAGGTACGACGCCACGATCGCGAGCGCGAGCGAATAGCCGGTCTCGACGAGATCGTAGCCGAGCGGGATCGGCAGCGTGAACGCGAGCATCGCGATGAAGTGCATCGACCAGATGCCGGTGCCCATCGCGACGGCGCCGCCGACGAGCCAGGCGTGGCGCAGCGGCGAACGGCCGAGCAGCGCGATGCGGCCCGTCAGGTCGAGCGCGGTATACGACGCGAGCGTCGCCACCATGAACGACACCGCCACCAGGAGGAAATTGTACGAGCCGTGCATGTCGAGACGTCGAAAACAGGGATGTGCGCAAGCTGGCGGCACGCGGCCGCCTCATCCGCAACGAAGCACGGCGGGCGATGCGAAATAGACCGGGTGGAAACGACAGCCGAGGCGTGTTGCCCCAGGGGTTCCGCATCATAGCGCCGACCGGCGCCGATGCGGTTGCCAATCGGGCCGCGATCGGGCCGCGATCGGCCGCCGTGGCGCGCCGATGCGACAGTGTCGGCGCGCCACGGCCGACGGCAATGGTTGCGGGACTTGACGATTTTCGCGATAGAATTGCGGCCGCCAAGCTCGGAAGCGGGTGAAAATCCCGCGCGGTCGCGCCACTGTGACCGGTTTCGCCGTCGTCCGACGGCGGTGCCGGAAGTCAGACCTGGGCTCGGTGCCTGCATTCGCCAAACGGGGCGCGAAACCCCAGGAGATCCCGCGTGACTGATTCCGTCCGATTCCGTGACGCCGGCCGCCCGCGCGCGCGCCGTGCCGTCGCCTGTTCCGCATTGATCGCCGGGCGCGCTTGCCGCGCCGTCGTGGAGCGCATCGACCGCCTGGCGGGTTCGACCGCGCCGCCGGCGCATCCTGCCTGCTCCGGCCCAGCCGCCTGAGCCGAGCGCGCCGGCGCGCTCGGACCGCTGCCGATGGCATGGCGGGACGGCCCGCATCCGAGCGTCGGGCGCGGGCCGTCCGACCGATTGCCGACCGATTGTCGACCGATTTCCGGCGGCATATGCCGGCCCGATGTGCGTCCGGGCCCTTGCCGGCACGGAGCGGCCCGACAGGCCGTGCGCGCCGCCGCGCGCGAGATCGCCCGCCGCTCTTGGCCGCCCACCCTGGCAACCCGCATTCGACCCACGACATGACATACCGCCCGACAGCCTTCCGCCCGCCTTCCGCGCGCCGCCGCGCCTGCGCGGGCATGGTCGCCGTCGCCTCGCTGCTCGGCGCGCCGCGCGTCGTGCCGGCTGCCGCCGCGCCGGAGCCGGGCGAGGGCGGCACGGCCACGGCGCTGCCGGCCATCGCGGTCGGCGCCAGGCGCCCGGGCGGCGCGGCCGGCGCTGCCGACCTGAGCACGCCGGTCGCCGCCGGCAGCCGGCTCGGGCTGGCGAGCCTCGACACGCCGGCCAGCGTCGAGACGCTCGACGGCGCGCGCCTGCGCGAGCGCGGCGACACCACCGTCACGCAGGCCGTCACGCGCGCGGCCGGCTTCGCGGCCGAGGCGGCCCCCGGCAACGGCGGCACGGCCGTCTCGGTGCGCGGCTTCGGCGGCCCCGAGTCGGTCACCACGCTCTACGACGGCACGCGCATGCTGGTGGGCGCGGGCACCGTGACGTTTCCGGCCGACACCTGGTCGGTCGAGCGCATCGAGGTGCTGCGCGGGCCGGCCTCGGTGCTGTACGGCGAGGGTGGACTGGGCGGCGTGATCAACGTGGTGCCGAAAGTGCCGCGGCGCGAGCGCTCGACCACGCTGCTGGCCGGCGCCGGCGCCTATGGGGAGCGGCGCGTGGCGCTCGACGCCACCGGCGCGCTCGCTCCGATGCTGTCGTACCGCTTCTACGTGAACGATGACCGCCAGCACGGCTGGCTGCCGCGCGGCGGGTCGCACATGACCTCGGTGGGCGGCGCGCTCAAGCTCGACCCGAGCCCGTCGCTGTCGTTCACGCTCGACTACGACTTCGCGCGCCACAAGCCGATGGCCAACTTCGGCGTGCCGGTCGCGCATGGCGTGCTCGACACCGCGCTCGCGCGGCAGAACTACAACGTCGGCAACGCGTCGATCGCCTATTACGACCGCTGGGCGCGCCTGAACACGACCTGGCGCGCGAGGCCGGGCATCACGCTGCGCAACCGGCTCTACGCGATGCTGACCGACCGTCACTGGCGCGACTCGGAAAGCTACGCGCTGCAGGCCGACGGCAGCGTGCTGCGCAGCGACTACATCGAGATCCTGCACCACCAGCGGCAGTTGGGCGACCGGCTCGACGCGAGCTTCGACGGCCGCCTGCTGGGCCGCCAGAACCGGCTCGTGGTGGGCGCCGAGTTCAACGACGTGAGCTTCGCGGACAGCAGCAACTCGCCGTTCGGCGGCCAGTCGGTGGTGCCCGCGCTCGGCTTCGACCCGGGCCTGTTCTCGAGCCCCGATCCCACCGTGCCGGCGTTTCGCACGCATACGCACCAGGCCGGCGTGTTCGCCGAGGACCGCCTCGAGCTGACCCGGCGGCTCGCGTGGATCGCGGGCCTGCGCTACGACCATATCGACTATCGGCGCGACAGCTTCGCGACGCGGGCCGCCGGCGCCGCCTCGTTCGACAAGACCTTCGCGCACACCAGCTGGCGCACCGGCCTCGTGTTCTCGCTCACGCCCGAGCTCGCGCTGTATGGCCAGTACACCACCGGCACCGACGGGGTGGGCTCGCTGATCACGCTGTCGAAGTCGAGCAGCGCGTTCACGCTGTCGACCGGCGACCAATGGGAGGCCGGCATGAAACAGGCGTTCGCCGGCGGACGCGGTTCGTGGACGCTCGCGTTCTACCAGATCGTCAAGCGCAACCTGCTCACCGCCGATCCGCAGCACCCGGACCAGACCATCCAGGTCGGCCGGCAATCGTCGCGCGGCGTGGAGTGGACGGGCGCGCTGCGGCTCGGCGGCGGCTGGTCGATCGATGCCAACGCCGCGTTCCTGCGCGCGCGCTACGATGCGTTCGACGAGTCGGTGGGCGGCGCGAGCGTCTCGCGCAGCGGCAAGGTGCCGATCAACATTCCCCGGCAGACCGCCAACCTCTGGGTGGACTGGGCCTTCGCGCCGGGCTGGCGCGCGGGCGCGGGGCTGCGCTACGTGGGCTCGAGCTACGGCGACACCGCCAACACGGTGCGGATTGCGTCGTATACGCTGCTCGACGCGTCCGCCTCGTGGCGCGCCTGGAGGAACCTGACCTTGTCGCTCTACCTGCACAACCTGAGCAACCGCATCTACACGGAAACCAGCCAGAACGACGGCGGCGAGTGGCTGCTCGGCGCGCCGCGCTCGGGCGGCGTGACCGCCACCGTCACGTTCTGAGCCGCCCGCGATGAGCCGCCTGCAGATCACCGAACTCGACTGGACCCCTGCCGCGCGCCGTGCCCGCGCGCTGTTGCGGCGCGTGACGCTCGACGCGCGGCCGGGCGAACTGGTCGGCCTGATCGGGCCGAACGGCAGCGGTAAGACCAGCGTGCTGCGCTGCGCGTTTCGCTACGAGCGCCCGCATGGCGGCACGGTCGGTATCGGCGGCGACGACCTCTGGCGGCTCTCGCCGCGCCTTGCCGCGCGGCGCGTGGCGGTGGTGCTGCAGGACCCGCCCGACGCGTTCGGGCTGACGGTCGCGCAGGTGGTGGCGATGGGACATACGCCGCACAAGCGCATGCTCGACGGCGACACCGCCGACGACCTCGCGCGGGTGGCGCGCTCGCTCGCCGAGGTCGGACTGGCCGCGCTCGGCGAGCGGCCGTTCGCGACCCTGTCCGGCGGCGAGCGGCAGCGCGCGCTGCTGGCGCGCGCGCTGGTGCAGCGGCCCGAAGTATTGATGCTCGACGAGCCCACCAACCATCTCGACCCGCGCCATCAGCTCGCGCTGCTCGCGCTGGTCCGGCGCCTGCGCATCACCACGCTCGCGACGCTGCACGACCTGAACCTCGCCGCCGCGTTCTGCGCGCGGCTGTTCGTGCTGGCCGACGGCGAGATCGTGGCGAGCGGCACGCCCCACGAGGTGCTGACCGCGCCGCTCCTGAAATCCGTCTACGGCGTGGAGGCGATCGTCGACCGGCATCCGGCCGGCGGCTATCCGCGCGTGACGCTGCTCGTCGACGAGGACACTTGAACGCATGAAGCCACGCATTGCGCCGCGACTCCGGCTGGGCCTGCCGGCAGCCTGGTTCGGCCTTGCCATCAGCATGGCCGTGCCGGCCTGCGCGGCCGGCCACTACCCGGTCACCGTCCACAGCTGCAACCGCGCCGTGCGGTTCGACCGCGCGCCGGCGCACGCGGTCAGCAACGACGTGAACCTGACCGAGATGATGCTCGCGCTCGGCCTGCGCGAGCGGATGGCCGGCTACACCGGCGTCGGCGGCTGGAAGACCGCCACGCCCGCGTTGCGCGCGCAACTGGCCGGGCTGCCCGAGCTGGCGCGCCAGTATCCCGCGCTCGAGACGCTGGTGGCGGCGGGTGCCGATTTTTACCTGGCCGGCTGGAACTACGGCATGCGCGTGGGCGGCCCCGTCACGCCCGAGTCGCTGGCGCGCTTCGGCATCGCGTCCTACGAGCTGACGGAATCGTGTTCGCAGGTGATGCCGCGCCCGGCCGCGTCGTTCGACGTTGTCTACGCCGATCTGCGCAACCTCGGCGCGATCTTCGACGTGGCGCCGCGTGCCGAACGTCAGATCGCGTTGATGCGCGCGCGCCTCGACGCGGTGGCGCGCGCGCTCGGGCCGCGCGTCGCGCCGATGCGGACCTTCGTCTACGACAGCGGCGGCGACAAGCCTTTCACCGCCGGCCGGCTCGCGATGCCGACCGCGCTGATCCGCGCGGCGGGCGGCGTCAACGTGATGGACGACCTGGCGCAGAGCTGGGCCGCGGTGAGCTGGGAGAGCGTGGTGGCGCGCAATCCGCAGGTGATCGTGATCGTCGATTACGGCGCCGAGACGGCCGAGCAGAAGATCCGCTACCTGACCGGCAACCCGGCGCTGGCCACCATCGACGCGATCCGCGCGCGGCGCTTCGTGGTGATTCCCTACGACGAGGCCACGCCCGGCGTGCGCAACGCCGAGGCGGTCGAGGCCCTCGCGCGCGCGCTGCATCCGGCCGCGTTCGCGGCGCGGCCGGACCGGGCGCGCTAGATGCGGCGCGCGCGACGTGCCGAAGGCGGCGGGTGGCAGCACCGGCCGGCCGCGCCGTGGGCGGCGCGGCCGTGGCGTGCCGCGACGATCGGCCTGCTGCTGCTGGCCGGCTCGATGCTGGTCGCCACCGGCCTCGGCCCGGTGGCGATCGCGCCCGCCACCGTGGCGCGCGTGCTGGCCGCGCATCTGGGCGGCCACGCGGCGGCCGGCGTCGCACCCGGGCTCGATACGATCGTCTGGCTGATCCGCCTGCCGCGCGTGCTGCTCGGCGCGCTGGTGGGCGCGGCGCTGGCGATGGTCGGCGTCGCGCTGCAGGCGGCCACCGGCAACCGGATGGTCGATCCGCACCTGCTCGGCGTCAGCTCGGGCGCCTCGCTCGGCGCGGTGGCGGCCACCGTCTGGTGCGGTGCCGCGTTCGGCTGGCTCACGCTGTCGGCGTTCGCGTTCGGCGGCGCGCTCGGCGCCACCGCGCTCGTGATCGCGCTGGGGGCGCGCGCCGGGCGGCTCGATTCGTCGCGGCTGCTGCTCTCGGGCGTGGCCGTGTCGTTCGCGCTGATGGCACTCGCGAACCTGCTGATCTATCTCGGCGATCCGCGCGCCGCGCAGTCGGTGCTGTTCTGGATGCTGGGCGGCCTCGGGCTCGCGCGCTGGAGCCTGCTCGGCGCGCCGGCGGCCTGCCTCGTCGCGGGCGGCCTGCTGCTGTTCGGCCGGCGCCGCGAGCTGAACGCGCTGACGGGCGGCGACGTGGCCGCGGCGGCGCTCGGCGTGGACGTCTCGGCGCGGCGCCGCGAGCTGTTCGTGGTCGGCTCGCTGCTGACGGCCGCCTGCGTCGCCGTGAGCGGCGCGATCGGCTTCGTCGGCCTGGTCGTGCCGCATGTGTGCCGGCGCCTGTTCGGCGCCGAGCACGGCCGGCTGATGCCGTTCGCGGCGCTCGGCGGCGCGCTCGCGCTGGTCTGGGCCGACGTGCTCGCGCGCACGCTGATCGCGCCCGACGATCTGCCGATCGGCGTGATCACCGCGCTGATCGGCGGCGCGCTGCTGGTGTGGCTGGTGCGCCGCGGGTAGGGGCAGGGCGGGGCGCGCGATCGCGGCGTTACGGCCGGGCGCCGCGCTTGGCTGGCCGCCATGGTGCCGGGCGATTTTGGCCGGCCTGCGGCCCGGCGCCGACGGTGCGAATCGCGCGCGCCGCAACGTCGGCGTTCGCACCCATCCTACAATGTCGGCGCCGGGACGCGCGCCGCTGCCCGGCGCCCGACCGCTTTTTTTCACCGGAGAATGGATGATGTCGTCCGTATCGCATGGCCGGCCGCCGCGGCTCTACGTGTTCTCGGGGGCGGGGCTGTCCGCCGAGAGCGGGATTCCCACCTTCCGCACCGGCGACGGGATCTGGTCCAGCGCCAATCTCGACAAGGTCTGCAACTTCCTCACCTGGCGCCGCAACCGCGAGGCCGTGTTCGCGTTCTACAACGCGCGGATCGCCGAAAAGCGCGAGGCCCGCCCGAACGACGCGCACCGCATGCTGGCCGCCTGGCAGGAGGCCTGGGGCACCGAACGGGTGCGGCTCGTCACGCAGAATATCGACGATCTGCTGGAGCGGGCGGGCGCGCGGCAGGTCGTGCATCTGCACGGCGACGTGCATTCGCTGCTCTGCACCGCCTGCGATTGCCGCTTCCCGAAGGACGGCGAGCATTACCGGCTCGACACCGCCTGCCCGGCATGCGGCGATGTCGAGTCGGTCAAGCCGGGCGTGGTGTTCTTCAACGAGGCCGCGCCCGAATACGTGACGCTGCACCGGATGCAGCTCGAGATGACCGAGCGCGACCTGTTCGTGGCGATCGGCACCGCGTTCCAGGTGGTCGGGCCGGAGAGCCTGCTGCCGCGTGAGCGGCGCCTTCGCCACGCGCGCAACTTCCTGGTCGATCCGCAGCCGAGCCGCCCGGAATGCTTCGGCCACGTCGAGGCGGTCTCGGCCAGCGTCGGGCTGCGGAATTTGCAGGCGCGCATCGAGGCCTTGATGGCCGAGTGATCCGGGGCGGCGCCGCGCCGGCCCGCGCGGCCTGGCATTTTTTCCTTTTCCCGCGCGCCGCTTCCGGCGAGTTTCCCTTATCCTGAAACCTTTCCGATGGTTTACAAGAAAGTGGGGGGCGGATGCCGCATGACGTCAGTCTGATTGCATTGCTCGCGGCCGGCTTCGGGCTCGCGATGATCTTCGGTTACCTCGCTTCGCTGCTGAAGATGCCGCCGCTCGTCGGCTACCTGCTGGCCGGCATCGTGATCGGCCCGGGCACGCCCGGCTTCGTTGGCGATCTCGCGCTCGCGCAGCAACTGGCCGAGATCGGCGTGATGCTGCTGATGTTCGGCGTGGGCCTGCATTTCTCGCTCGGCGATCTGCTCGCGGTGCGCAAGATCGCGCTGCCCGGCGCGATCGTGCAGATCGCCGTGGCCACCGTGCTTGGCGGTGCGCTGGCGCTGGCCTGGGGCTGGAGCCTCGGCGCGGCGCTGGTGTTCGGGCTCGCGCTGTCGGTGGCCAGCACGGTGGTGCTGCTGCGCGCGCTGGAGGGGCGCGGGCTGGTGGAATCGGTGAACGGGCGCATCGCGGTGGGCTGGCTCGTCGTCGAGGATCTCGTGATGGTGCTGGTGCTGGTGTTGCTGCCGCCGCTTGCCGGGCTGCTCGGCGGCGCGCCGGAGGGCCTGGCGGGCGGCGCGCACACGGCGGCGCCGGGCGGCGCCCTGTGGGGCACGCTCGGGCTCACGTTCCTGAAGGTGGCCGCGTTCATCGCGCTGATGCTGGTGGTGGGCAAACGCGTGTTTCCGCGCATTCTCTGGCTGGTGGCGCGCACCGGCTCGCGCGAGCTGTTCACGCTCTGCATGATCGCGGCGGCGGTGGGCGTCGCGTTCGGCGCCGCGAAGCTGTTCGACGTGTCGTTCGCGCTCGGCGCGTTCTTCGCCGGGATGATGATGCGCGAGTCCGAGTTCAGCCGGCGCGCCGCCGACGAGACGCTGCCGCTGCGCGATGCGTTCTCGGTGCTGTTCTTCATCTCGGTCGGCATGCTGTTCGATCCGGCGATCCTCGTCGAGCAGCCGCTGCACGTGCTGGAGGTGGCGCTGGTGGTGGTGGTCGGCAAGACGCTCGCGGCCGTGGCGCTGGTGCTGGCGTTCCGCTATCCGCTCAACACCGCGCTGACGGTGGGCGCCGGGCTCGCGCAGATCGGCGAGTTCTCGTTCATCCTGGCCGGGCTCGGGCGCTCGCTCGGGCTGCTCTCGGCCGAGGGGCAGAGCCTGATCCTGGCCGTCGCGCTGATCTCGATCTCCACCAACACGCTGCTGTTCGCGGCGATCGAGCCGGCGCTGGGGTGGATTCGCCGCCATTCCGCATTCGCGCGACGGCTCGAGGCGCGCGACGATCCGCTTGCCGCGCTGCCGATGTCCACGCCGCAGACGCACCTGACCGGGCAGGTGGTGATCGTCGGCTACGGCCGCGTGGGCGCGCGCATCGTGCAGGCGCTGGACGAACGCGGCATCGCCTGCGTGGTGGTCGAGCAGAACCGCGAGACGGTGGAGAAACTGCGCGCGGAGGGAGCGGCCGCCGTGTCCGGCGACGCGATCGAGCCGGTGGTGCTGGTGCAGGCGCACATCGCGCGCGCCGGGATGCTGGTGGTGACGCTGCCCGACACCTTCGACGTGCGGCAGATCGTCGAAATCGCGCGGACCCTGAATCCGACGATCGAGATCGCGCTCTGCACCAACAGCGGCGACGAGGCCGCACTGCTGACGAGCGAGGGCGTGGGCACGGTGTTCATCAGCGAGACGGAACTGGCGCGCGGCATGACGGAGCACGTGCTGGCGCGGATGGGAAGTCCACGTTAGGCATGCTGGGCCGATCCCAAACGGGCCGGCAAGTCTCCCTCTGGGTCTGAAGGCGGCCTGCCGAAGCGGCAGCGCGTTTCGATCGAACTGCCGACGGGCGGCTTGCGGCCGGCGCGGATCGACGATGTCACTTGCGCGGGGCGAATGCCAGGCGCTCGCGGGTTGCGCAACCGAAATCCTCGTGCGGTGGCGTACCTGCGGATTCCATTGCGGATACGGCCGCGCCACGCGCTGGCGCTTCAAGAGCATGCCCGACTCCGGCAATTTCAGATCAGTCAGCCACTGTCGTAGCAACGGGGCTACCGCGCCAAGGCGACGATCTGCCCCCGCCAGCTTTCGTGGCTTTCAACGCCGGCGCACGCGCTTTCCGTAATAACGAGGCAGCGAGTGCGGCCGGCGCGACGAATGTCCGGCAGCGCCCCGCGCGAGGCGGGAGTGCCGCAGACCCGGAGCCCTGCGCGCCTGCCAAAACCATGCGGCAGGTAGCATCTCGTCTCTCAACTCTTATATAAGATATAAGATGTTTGATGTTTTGATCCAATCCGATTAGAATCGTGGCCGAAGCAGCGCCCGTACGCATTCCGGAGCGTCTGACGCGCCATCCCCTGAACGCCATACCAGCAGGTTCCCCATGCTTGAAAACTTTCGTGCTCACGTGGCCGCCCGCGCCGCGCTTGGTATCCCGCCCCTGCCGTTGACGGCCCAACAGACCGCCGAGTTGGTGGAGCTGCTGGTGAATCCGCCCGCCGGCGAAGAGCAGACGCTGCTCGACCTGATCACCCACCGCGTGCCCGCCGGCGTCGACGAAGCCGCGCGCGTGAAGGCCGGCTTCCTGGCCGCCGTGGCCAAGGGCGAGACCGCCTGCGCGCTGATCTCGCGCGAGCGCGCGACCGAGCTGCTCGGCACCATGCTGGGCGGCTACAACATCCAGCCGCTGATCGAACTGCTGTCCGACGAGGCGGTGGCCGCCGTGGCCGCCGACGCGCTCAAGAAGACGCTGCTGATGTTCGACCAGTTCCACGACGTCAAGGAACTGGCCGAGCAGGGCAACGCGCACGCCAAGGCCGTGCTGCAGAGCTGGGCCGACGCCGAGTGGTTCACGAGCCGCCCGGAAGTGCCGCAGAGCCTGACCGTCACCGTCTTCAAGGTGCCGGGCGAAACCAATACCGACGATCTCTCGCCGGCCCCGGACGCCACCACGCGCCCCGACATCCCGCTGCACGCGCTGGCGATGCTGAAGAACGCGCGCCCCGGCATCACCCCGGAAGAGGACGGCAAGCGCGGCCCGGTGAAGTTCATCGAGTCGCTGAAGGAGAAGGGCCATCTGGTCGCCTACGTGGGCGACGTGGTCGGCACCGGCTCCTCGCGCAAGTCGGCCACCAATTCGGTGCTTTGGTTCACGGGCGAGGACATCCCGTTCGTGCCGAACAAGCGCTTCGGCGGCGTGTGCCTGGGCGGCAAGATCGCGCCGATCTTCTACAACACGATGGAAGATGCCGGCGCGCTGCCGATCGAACTCGACGTCTCGCAGATGGAAATGGGCGACGTGATCGAACTGCGTCCCTATGAAGGCAAGGCACTCAAGAACGGCGAGGTGATCGCCGAGTTCCAGGTGAAGTCCGACGTGCTGTTCGACGAAGTGCGCGCCGGCGGCCGGATCCCGCTCATCATCGGCCGCGGCTTGACCGCCAAGGCGCGCGAGGCGCTGGGGCTGGCCCCGTCGACGCTGTTCCGTCTGCCGCATCAGCCGGCCGACAGCGGCCGCGGCTTCTCGCTCGCGCAGAAGATGGTCGGCCGCGCCTGCGGCCTGCCGGAAGGCCAGGGCGTGCGCCCGGGCACCTACTGCGAGCCGAAGATGACCTCGGTGGGTTCGCAGGACACCACCGGCCCGATGACGCGCGACGAGCTGAAGGATCTGGCCTGCCTCGGCTTTTCTGCCGACCTCGTGATGCAGTCGTTCTGCCACACGGCGGCCTATCCGAAGCCGGTGGACGTGAAAACGCACCAGACGCTGCCGAACTTCATCAGCACGCGCGGCGGCATCGCGCTGCGCCCCGGCGACGGCGTGATCCACTCCTGGCTGAACCGCATGCTGCTGCCCGACACGGTCGGCACCGGCGGCGATTCGCACACGCGTTTCCCGATCGGCATCAGCTTCCCGGCCGGCTCGGGCCTGGTCGCGTTCGCCGCCGCCACCGGCACGATGCCGCTCGACATGCCGGAATCGGTGCTGGTCCGCTTCAAGGGCAAGATGCAGCCGGGCGTCACGCTGCGCGACCTCGTCAACGCGATTCCGCTCTATGCGATCAAGCAGGGCATGCTGACGGTGGCCAAGCAGGGCAAGAAAAACATCTTCTCGGGCCGCATCCTCGAGATCGAGGGCCTGCCGGACCTGAAGGTCGAGCAGGCGTTCGAGCTGTCGGACGCGTCGGCCGAGCGTTCGGCCGCCGGCTGCACGGTGCGGCTGAACAAGGAGCCGATCATCGAGTACCTCAACAGCAACGTCACGCTGCTGAAGTGGATGATCGCCGAGGGCTACCAGGACCCGCGCAGCCTGCAGCGCCGCATCGCGGCGATGGAGCAGTGGCTGGCCGACCCGCAGTTGCTGGAGCCGGATGCCGACGCCGACTACGCCGCCGTGATCGAGATCGATCTGGCCGACATCCACGAGCCGATCGTGGCCTGCCCGAACGATCCGGACGACGTGAAGACGCTGTCGGACGTGGCCGGCGCCAAGATCGACGAAGTGTTCATCGGCTCGTGCATGACCAACATCGGCCACTTCCGCGCCGCCTCGAAGCTGCTGGAAGGCAAGCGCGACATTCCCGTCAAGCTGTGGGTCGCGCCGCCGACCAAGATGGACCAGAAGCAGCTGACCGAGGAAGGCCATTACGGCGTGTTCGGCACGGCCGGCGCGCGCACCGAAATGCCGGGCTGCTCGCTGTGCATGGGCAACCAGGCACAGGTGCGCGAAGGCGCGACGGTGATGTCGACCTCCACGCGCAACTTCCCGAACCGTCTCGGCAAGAACACCAACGTGTATCTCGGCTCGGCGGAACTGGCGGCGATCTGCTCGCGTCTGGGCAAGATCCCGACCAGGGAAGAGTACATGGCCGACATGGGCGTGCTGACCGCCAATGGCGACAAGATCTACCAGTACATGAACTTCGACCAGATCGCGGATTTCAAGGAAGTGGCGGATACGGTCAAGGCGTAAGCAGCCTGAGGATCGGGCCACGCGCGAGGGATGCGGCGTGGCCTCCGAGAAGCGCCGCGGGGGAATACCCGCGGCGCTTTTTTTGTCGGTGCGGGCGCGGCGCCGGCGCCGCGTTTCGGCGGGTGCCCGCGCGGCGTTAGAATGACCACCTTTTTCAGGGAGAAGCCGATGTCCTGGTTCATCTACGAAGTACCCGAATACCACGAGGACGGGGCGCGCATCGAACCCTTCAGCGATCTGCGCGATCGCGTGCTCAAGCTCAGCGGCCAGTCGATGGTCGACGAGCTGGAAAGTATCCGCGAGAACGCCGTGACGACGGCGGCTACCCCCGCGCACGCGCTGCTCGGCGTGGAGAACCCGCAGGTGTTTCCGATTCCCTACGCCGATTCGATGATCCTGGTCGGGTTCATCTTCGAGATGAAGCGCGACGGGCGGCAGCTGGTGGTGTCGCCGGTGGAGATGCCCTGGCTGAAGGACGCCTGAACGGCGGGAGCGCGGACCTCATGCAGACGCCCGATCTCGAACGCCTGGTCACGCTGGAGATGCCGTTCGGCAAATACAAGGGGCGGCTCATCGCCGACCTGCCCGGCCCTTATCTGAACTGGATGGCGCGCGAGGGATTCCCGCGCGGCGAGATCGGGCGGCTGCTCGCGCTGATGCACGAGCTGGACCATAACGGCCTGAGGGCGTTGCTGGAGCCCTTGCGCAAGCGCCGGTGAGGCAATCGCACGGCGCGGTCTGCCGGCGGCGTACCCGCGGGACGCGCCGACGCGGCAGGCCGGACGGCGCCCGCCGGAGGCGCTCGCTCGCGCCGGTATCACGTCACGTCGTCAGGAGCGCGCCGCGCTCGGGCTGCCCGCGTCGGCCGGTGCATTGGGCTTTGCATTGGCCTGCATCTGGACCATCGCGCGCGGCCGTGCCGGCCTGGTTGCCGGTGCAGTCGGGGCGGCGCGCGCGGCCGTTTGCGCCGGCACCCCGGCGGCCGCGGCCGACGCCGGCTTCACTGCATCGGGCTTGACCGGCGCATCGGGCGGCACCGCCAGCAACTGCAGCGTGCCGCCCATCACCGACGAAAACACCGGGCCAGCCACCGTGCCGCCGTAGTAGCCGCGCCCGCCCGGCTCGTCGATCATCACGGCGACGATCACGCGCGGGTCGCTCATCGGCGCCATGCCGGCGAACAGGGCGCGGTACTTGCCCTTGGCGTAGCCGCCGCCTTCCTGCTTGCGCGCGGTGCCGGTCTTGCCGCCGATCCGGTAGCCGTCCACGCGCGCCGCGCGCCCGGTGCCGCCCTCGCTGACGGCCATCTCCAGCATCGAGCGGATCGCGGCGGCGGTCTCGGGCCGTGTCACGCGATGGCCCTGGCGGCCGGCATCGCTGCCGTCGCGCAGCAGCGAGACCGGGTGGAGCGTGCCGTCGCCGGCATAGGCGGTGTACATCTGCGCGATCTGCAGCAGCGACATCGACAGCCCATAGCCGTAAGCCATGGTGGCCTGCTCGATCGGCCGCCAGCGCTGGTAGGGGCGCAGCCGGCCCGAGGCGACGCCGGGAAACGTCAGATCCGGCGCGTGGCCGATGCCGTATTCCTGATACTTGTCCCAGATCGTCTGCGCGGGCAGGTTCAGCGCCAGCTTCGCGAGCGCGACGTTGCTCGACTTCTGCAGCGCCTGCGCGACCGTCATCACGCCGTGGTTCGAGGTGTCGTGGATCACCGCCGGCCCGATCTTCCAGGTGCCGGGCGAGGTGTTGACGAGCGTCTGCGGCCCGACCTTGCCCTCGTCGATCGACAGCGCCACGACGAGCGGCTTGACGGTCGAGCCGGGCTCGAACGTGTCGATCACGGCGCGGTTGCGCAATTGCGCGCCGGTCAGGCGGCTGCGGTCGTTCGGGTCGAAGGTCGGGTAATTGGCGAGCGCGAGGATCTCGCCCGAGCGCGCCTCGAGCACCACCACGCTGCCCGCCTTCGCATGGTTGGCCAGCACGGCGGCCTTCAGTTGCGCGTAGGCGAGCTGCTGCACGCGGCGGTCGATCGTCAGCTCGACGGTGGCGCCGTGCTGCGCGGGCACCAGCGGGCGCGTGTCGGAGATGATGCGGCCGAGCCGGTCGCGGATCACCTCGCGCTGCCCGGCGGTGCCGAGCAGCCGGCCGTCGGCGGCCAGCTCGACGCCTTCCTGGCCGCGGTCCTCGATGTTGGTGAAGCCCACCACGTGCGCGGCCGATTCGCCTTCGGGATAGAAGCGCTTCGAATCGGCGATCTGCGTGATGCCTTCGAGGTCGAGCTTGCCGATCTTCGCGGCAGTGTCGGGATCGATCTGCCGCTTCAGCAGCACGAAGCTCTTGTCTGCCGTCAGGCGCCGCGCGAGTTCGGCGTGCGGCATGTCGAGCAGCTTCGCGAGCGGGCCGTAGGCGGCCGGATCGACCTGCTTCGGATTGGCCCAGATTTCGTAGGTGGCGAGGCTCACGGCCAGCATCGCGCCGTTGCGATCGACGATGCGCCCGCGCGTCGCGTCCAGTTCGATGGTGCGCTGATAGCGTTTCTCGCCCTGTCCGAGATAGAAATCCTGATTGGCGACCTGCACCCAGAACGCGCGCCCGATCAGCGCGGCGAACGCGAGAAACATGACGATCACGACGAATTTCGAACGCCACATCGGCAGGCTCGACCCGAGCATCGGGCTGCGCGCGACGGCGACGTAAGGATCGGCGGATTTCGGCTTGTTTCGGTGCGGCATGAGGGCGGCGGGAAGGCGCTGGTTTATTTGAAAGAAATATTAAGGCGATTTGCAATGATTGTCGATGCGAATCTGGCCCGCGCCGGTGCCGGCGCAGGGCGGCCGGCGAGGCGGCGGGGGGGCGTGCGCGGCGGCCAGCCGGCGGGCTGCCAGCCAGTCCGTTCGCCCGGACGGTTCGCCCGCATCCTCAGGGATGCGAACGACCGCCGGCGCGGGCCGGCCGTGCGCCACTGCGGCCCAGCCTGCAGTGGTGTGCAGCCGGTCAGACGGGGTCCTTGTCGGGCGGCGCGTCGTGTGGCTGCTGCGGGCTGTCGCGATGCCCGGGCGGCGCGGGCTCGCCGGTGTCGGGCGCCGGATCGCGGGTCGGATCGGCAGGCAGGTCGGGAATCGGCGTGGTGTGATCGGTCATGGCGTGAGCGTGGTGCGAGAGGGCGAGGGGCCGCGCGCGGCGGCGGAGCAAGTCGGCGACAGCCGCGCGCTTCCGTTATAGACGATCGCAGCGCGGCCGGTGTGCGTCTTGCCGCCAGCGCACGCGCGGCGGCGTCCCCGGCCGTGCCGCGCCCTTCAGTCAGTCGATCCCGTGGAATACCGCGTCCTCGGGGCCAAGGTGCACGGGCGACCGCCAGGTCGCGTCGCGCATCGAGTGCTGCACCAGATGATCGACGCCGAGCAGCACGGCGAACACCGCCATGCGCACCGGAATGCCGTTGTCGGTCTGGCGGAAGATCGCCAGCCGCGGGTCGCGGTTCAGGTCGGTGGCGAGATCGTTGGCGCCGGGCCGGCTGTCGCGCGGCAGCGGGTGCATGATCAGCGTGTCGCGCTGGCACACGGCGTCGACGAGCGCCTGGTTGATCTGGAAGTCGGGCGTGTAGCCCTCGAACGATTCGTCGGTGAAGCGCTCCTTCTGGATCCGCGTGGCGTAGACCACGTCCGCGCCGGCCAGCCCGCGTGACAGATCGGTGGTTTCCTCGATCACGTGGCCGTTCTTCGAGATCTGCTCGACGATGTAGCGCGGCATCTCCAGCGAGGCCGGCGCGACCAGCGTGAAGCGGATGCCGCGATAGAGCGCCAGCAGCTTGGCCAGCGAGTGGACGGTGCGGCCGTATTTCAGGTCGCCGACGAACGCGATGTGCGAGCCGTCGACGATCTTGCCGAGCCGCGAGAACTCGCGCTGGATCGTGTAGAGATCGAGCAGCGCCTGGCTCGGGTGCTCGCCGGGGCCGTCGCCGCCGTTGATCACCGGCAGGTTGGTCGCGCGCGCGAACTCGGCCACCGAGCCCTGTTCGGGATGGCGGATCACGAGCGCATCGACATAGCCGGCCATCACGCGGCCGGTGTCGTGGATCGATTCGCCCTTGGCCATCGACGAGAACGTGAAGCCGGTGGTGTCGCAGACCGAGCCGCCGAGCCGGCAGAACGCGGCGCCGAACGACACGCGGGTGCGCGTGCTGGCCTCGAAGAACAGGTTGCCGAGCACGGCGCCCTCCAGCACGCGCGAGATCTTGCGGCGGCGCGCGATCGGCTGCATCACGTCGGCCACGCGGAACAGCGCTTCGACCGAGTCGCGCGAGAACTGATCGACGGACAGCAGCTGCGGGCGCCCCTCGAACTGGATCTGACTCGCAAGCGATGAGATATCTACGCTTTGCGTATATTTTGCTTCTTCCGAAGTGCGCGCGACGATTTCCGTCACATAGCGTTCGACGATCTCGGGCATCGAGCGCGATTCCTGGGAGTCGTCGGGCAGCAGCCAGGTATCGAGTGCCCTGCGGCTCACGCCGATGCGGTTCGCGAACGCTTCGCGGGTCAGGTTGAGGCGACGCATCGCATCGCGCAGGAAGGCTTGCTGGGGCGTGGTCATGGCAGGTTCGGTATCAAAATATACGCAAGGCGTATATTAAGCGGCGCCGGGCCGAAGTCAAGCCGCGGCGCTCGCCAGCCTTGGATGTACCTTCGCCGCCACGCACTACAATCAGTTACTGGCGGCGGCGAGCCGCATTTGTATAATCGGGACCGGTCCCCGCGCTGGCGGGGGCGCAGGCCGTTCGACAAGGCACGATGCGCTCGCTTCGCGCGGGCAAATTTCCAAGGAGAATCACGATGACTCGTTCGATTGCCGCTGTTCTGCTGGTTTTGACCGCCGCGCTCGCAGGCTGCAACACCATCGCCGGCGCCGGCCAGGATATTTCGAACGGCGGCAACGCCATCTCGAATACGGCCGAAAAGGCCAAGTAAGCGTGTCGCGCCGGCTCGCCCGGCGCGAACCGCGACCTTCGACGGGCCGCCTCGGGCGGCCCGTTTTCATTGGTGGAGGGGCGGCGGACAACGGGGCGGGCGGCCCGCGCCGGCCGCCTAGGCCGGGCGCCGCGCCTCGGCTTCCTGGTACTGCGCCCGCAGCGCGCGCGCGAGCAGCGTGTCCACTTCGCGCGGCGGCCCGCCGCGCGTGAGGATCGCCACCGGCGGCAGCGTCCAGTCGAGCGAATACGGCACGATCGCCACGCCGGCGACATGCACGAGCTCCTCGGCGATGTCGGCCGGCACGATCGACACGGCGTTCTCGTTCGAGGCGAGGATCTCGCCGATCAGGCGCGACGAATAGCTCTCGACGATCGGCACCGGCGGCGAGGCGCCGGCGCGCAGGAACAGGTCGGAGATCTGCTCGCGGATCGGCGTGTGCGGCGCGCCGAGAATCCAGTCGAGTTCGACGAGCTTCTGCCAGTCGAGCGCGTTGCGCGCGAGCCGTGCGGCGAGGCGCCGGCTCGCGATCAGCCGCGGCCGCTGCTGGTAGACCACCTCGAAGCGCAGGTCGGCCAGATCGACGGTGGAGGTGGCGCGCGCGATCACCACGTCGAGCTGGTGCTCGCGCAACTGCGCGATCAGCGTCTCGCTGGTGCCTTCGTGGATCGTCATGGTGAGCCGCTGCGGCACGTCGGCCTGGGTCCGGCGGATCGCGGCGGCGAGCGTCTTGCCCGAGATGAACGGGATCACGCCGATGTGGATGCGCGTGGCGTGGCCCGCCACCACCGCCTCGATGTCGCGCGTGAGGTGCTCGAGGTCGTGCAGCATGGCCTGCGCGCGCGCCAGCACCACCTTGCCGAGCGCGGTGGGCGTCATGCCGCGTGGCGTGCGGTCGAACAGCGGGCCGCCGAACATGGCTTCGAGTTCGGCCAGCGCGTTCGTGACGGCCGGCTGGCTGCTTGCCATCTGCTCGGCCACGCGCGTGAGCGAGCCGAACTGGCGGATCTGCAGCAGCAGGATCAGGTGGCGAATCTTCAGACGAGTGCTGAGGCGCCGGATCACTTCGTCCGTATCGAAAGCCACTGTGGCGAAACCCTGGTCATCATGAAAAGGTGATGCGCCCATACTAATTCAAAATGGCGCACCCTTAGCGGCTGCCTAGAATCGCTTCCTCAGATCGCCGCCGGGACGGGCCCGGCGCGGCCAACCCGAGTGAGACGATGAACAAGACCGACCGCCAGGCCGCCCTGGAATACCACCAGTACCCCACGCCGGGGAAGATTTCCGTGACCGCCAGCAAGCCGCTCGTCACGCAGCGCGACCTCGCGCTCGCCTATACGCCGGGCGTGGCGGTGGCCTGCGAGGAAATCGTCGAGAACCCGGCCAACGCGTTCAACTACACGAGCCGCGGCAACCTGGTGGGCGTGATCACCAACGGCAGCGCGGTGCTCGGCCTCGGCAATATCGGCGCGCTGGCCTCCAAGCCGGTGATGGAGGGCAAGGCGGTGCTGTTCAAGAAGTTCGCCGGCATCGACGTGTTCGACATCGAGATCACCGAGTCCGACCCGGACAAGCTGGTCGACATCATCGCGAGCCTGGAGGCTACCTTCGGCGGCATCAACCTCGAGGACATCAAGGCGCCCGAGTGCTTCACGGTCGAGCGCAAGCTGCGCGAGCGCATGAAGATCCCGGTCTTCCACGACGACCAGCACGGCACCGCGATCACCGTCAGTGCCGCCTTCATCAACGGCCTGAAGGTGGTCGGCAAGGACATCAAGCAGGTGAAGGTGGTGACCTCCGGCGCGGGCGCGGCCGCGCTCGCCTGCCTCGACCTGATGGTCGATCTCGGCCTGCCGATCGAGAACATCTGGGCCACCGACATCGACGGCGTGGTCTACCGGGGCCGTACCACGCTGATGGACCCGGACAAGGCGCGCTTCGCGCAGGACACCGCGGCGCGCACGCTTGACGAGGTGATCGAGGGGGCCGACGTGTTCCTCGGCCTGTCGGCGGGCGGCGTGCTGAAGGCGCCGATGCTCGCGAAGATGGCGAAGAACCCGCTGATCCTCGCGCTCGCGAATCCGACGCCGGAAATCTTCCCCGAACTCGCGCATGCCACGCGCGACGACGTGGTGATCGCCACCGGCCGCTCGGACTTCCCGAACCAGGTCAACAACGTGCTGTGCTTCCCGTACATCTTCCGCGGCGCGCTCGACGTGGGCGCCACCACCATCACGCGGCGCATGGAGATCGCGGCGGTCCACGCGATCGCGGGGCTGGCCGAGGAGGAGCCGAACGACTCGGTGGCCGCCGCCTACGGCGCCTACGATCTGTCGTTCGGGCCGAAGTACCTGATCCCGAAGCCGTTCGACTCGCGGCTGCTGCTGCGCATCGCGCCGGCGGTGGCCAAGGCCGCCATCGAGGAAGGCGTGGCCACGCGTCCGATCGACGATTTCGCCGCCTATGCCGACCAGCTGCAGCAGTTCGTCTACCACTCGGGCGCGTTCATGAAGCCGTTGTTCTCGGCGGCCAAGCAGTTCGTGCGCGACGGCGCGAAGACGCGCATCGTGTTCGCCGAGGGCGAGGAGGAGCGCGTGCTGCGCGCGGTGCAGGTGATCGTCGACGAGAAGCTGGCGCGGCCGATCCTGATCGGCCGCCCCGAGGTGCTGCTCGCGCGGATCGAGAAGTTCGGGCTGCGCCTGAAGCTCGGCGAGGACGTGGAGGTGACCAACCCCGAGTACGACGAGCGCTTCCATCAGTACTGGACGACCTACTGGGAGCTGCGCTGCCGTGACGGCATCACCAAGGAGATGGCGCGCGTGGAAATGCGCCGGCGCCTGACGCTGATCGGCGCGATGATGGTGAGGCTCGGCGATGCGGACGGCATGATCTGCGGCACGGTGGGCGCCTATCACGACCATCTGCGCTTCGTCGACGAGGTTATCGGCAAGGCGCGCGGCGCGCGCACCTACGGCGCGATGAACATCCTGCTGCTGGACAAGCGCACCGTCGCGCTGGTGGACACGCACATCAACGACAATCCGAACGCGGACCAGATCGCCGAGTTCACGATTGCGGCGGCCTCGCAGATGGCGTGGCTGAACCTCTCGCCGAAGGTCGCGCTGCTGTCGCGCTCGAACTTCGGCTCGGGCAGCTCGGCCTCGGGCGCGAAGATGCGCGAGGTGCTGGAGCTCGTGAAGGAGCGCGCGCCGGACCTCGAGATCGAGGGCGAAATGCACGGCGACTGCGCGCTCGACGAGACGCTGCGCCAGCGCTTCCTGCCGCATTCGCGGCTCAAGGGCGCGGCCAACCTGCTGGTCTGCCCGAACGTCGATGCTGGCAACATCGCCTACAACCTGCTGAAGACGAGCGCGGGCAGCAACGTCGCGGTGGGCCCGTTCCTGCTCGGCGTGAACGCGCCCGTCAACATCATGACGGCCAGCTCGACGGTGCGCCGCATCGTCAACATGACTGCGCTGACCGTGCTGCAGGCCAATCGCGACTGAGCGGCATCGATTCGCAGGCCCTTGCCCCCGGCGCTTGCATGGCCGCAGATCGAGCGCGGCGCCGCCGCGCTGCCGGATCTGCCGGGCATCGGTTTCGAGGGCAGGCCGGGCCTGCATCGGACGCGGCGCGAACTGTCGTCGAACCGCGGGGCGCGGCGCCGACGCCGCCAGCTTCGAGGCCCGGCCGATGGCCCGGGCCGTCGCTCATTCCGCGTGCGGCAGCCAAGCGCCGTGAAAGCCGGCCGGAATCCGCACCGGCAGATGGACCGTGGCCAGCGGCGCGGCATCGATCGCGGCGGACATCGACACGGACGATGCCGCGCATTTCGTCGATACGCGGCAGCTCCAGCGAGGCTTCCAGCAGCGGCGCCTCTTGCACGGTGCCGCGCACCAGATCGAACGTATAACGCCACGGCTGGCCGGGCGGATTCGCGTCGAACGCGTCGCCGCCCGGCGCGAGCCGCAGGAACCACGGATAGCGGATCGCATCGAGCACGATCCGCGACGGCGCTGCGCCCGTGCCGTCGTCCACGTTGCGGGCGTTGATCACGTGCTGGATGAAGCACGGCGCCACCTCGAACCAGTGCACCGCGCCGCCGTGGTGCGGCGGCACGCTTCGGCGTAGCCGTCGCGGCTTGGCGCCGGGGCGAGGTAGGGCGGGTATCGAGGGAAAACCGGCGCGGCACGATGGATAGGCTGGCCGCGCCGACGGATGCCGCACGAGATTCAACAGGGCAAGCGCGGCCATGCCGGCAACGGTACGGCCATGCGCCCGGGGGGCCTGAGGCATCGGGCGCGGTGGGAGCGGTATGGCGTCAGGCGATGTTTTCGAGTGACGGGTAGTCGGTGTAGCCAGTCGCGCCCTCGGCGTAGAACGTCGCCGGCACCGGCGTGTTCAGCGTCGTGTCGAGTTCGAAACGGCGGGGCAGGTCCGGGTTCGCGATGAACAGCCTGCCCCAGGCCACCGCGTCGGCCTCGCCGGCGGCGACGACGGCGAGGCCGGTGTCGAGCGTGAAGCCGTCGTTGGCGATCACCGGGCCGCCGAACTCGGCCTTCAGGCGCGGCGCGAGTCGGTCGTCGCCCAGCGACTCGCGCACGAACAGGAACGCGACCCCGCGGCGGCCCAGTTCGCGCGCGACATAACCGAAGGTCGCGACCGGGTCCGAATCGCTGATCGTATGCGCGGTGCCGAGCGGCGACAGGTGGACGCCCACCCGCTTGGCACCCCATACCTCGATCGCGGCGTCGGTGGCCTCGAGCAGGAAGCGCGCGCGGTTCTCGATCGAGCCGCCGTAGGCGTCGGTGCGATGGTTGGTGCCGTCCTGCAGGAACTGGTCGGGCAGGTAGCCGTTCGCGCCGTGGATTTCCACGCCGTCGAAGCCGGCCAGCTTGGCGTTCTCGGCGCCCTTGCGATAGGCGGCGATGATGCCGGGGATTTCGTCGAGTTCGAGCGCACGCGGCGTGACGAACGGACGTTCCGGGCGCAGCAGGCTCACGTGGCCGCCCGCGGCGATCGCGCTCGGCGCCACCGGCAGGTCGCCGTCCAGGAACACCGGGTCCGAGATCCGGCCGACATGCCACAGCTGCATGAAGATCTTGCCGCCCGCGTCGTGGACCGCCTTCGTCACGAGCTTCCAGCCCTCGACCTGCTCGTCCGACCAGATGCCGGGCGTGTTCGCATAGCCGACGCCCTGCGGCGTGACGGCCGTGGCCTCGGTGAGGATCAGGCCCGCGGAGGCGCGCTCCGCATAGTAATGCGCCATCAGCGCGTTCGGCACGCGGGCCTGGTTGGCGCGGGCGCGCGTGAGCGGGGCCATCACGACGCGGTTGCGCAGCGTCAGGTCGCCGATGACTAGCGGATCAAAGAGGGTAGGCATGAAGGATTCCTTATCTATCGAAATCGAAGACGCCGAACGAGCCGTTGTGCGGACACCGGTCGGCTTGGCAACGCCGTCAAAGTTTGGTGTGCAACTGATCGAGAAACGCCCGGATCACCGTCTCGTTGCGCCGGAAAAACACCCACTGGCCCAACCGCGATGACTGCACCAACCCCGCGCGCTGCAGCGTCGCGAGGTGGGCCGACACGGTCGATTGAGACAGGCCGCAGCGCGCGTCGATCTGGCCCGCGCAGACGCCTTCCTGCAGCGGCAGGTGGGCCTGCTCCGGAAAATGCCGGTGGGGCTCCTTGAGCCAGAGCAGGATGTCGCGGCGGACCGGATTCGCGAGCGCCTTGTGGATCGCGTCGATGTCGAGCGTCATGGATGAAAGGCGAGGGCGCAATGCGCTCCGCTTGTATCGTCGTGGAACGAAGTATATATCGTGATATCGCGATATATAAAAATAACCCTGGTGCATGGCGGGGATTGGCGTAGCGCGGCCCCGCATCGGCTGCCCGTCCGGCACGCGAGGTTGGTCCGTGAAGCCCGCCGTTGTTCAGCGGCATCGAGGCGGCGCGGAGTCCGAGGCGGGTACCGATCTCACGGCTGCGGCTCGCCGATTGCAGGAAATGCCCGGTAATCCGTAAGTAAGCTGCAGCCTGGATGAACGGCAACCGCCACGGTTGCCCCGCCCCGCGCCGGAAAGCTTTGGAACCCAGGGGAGGGCGCGCTTCGACAGCCCAACTCAGCATCGGTTCCAACACACTATATATATAGTGTGTTGCACGGCCAGCATCGATTCTTGAACGAGCCGGCATTCGATACTCACGCGCATTGGCTGCCACGCCGGTTCTCGCCGGTGTGGGCCGGAGCGATGCCCGCGTTGCGGCGGCTGGCGATGGGTGCAAACTCCAGCCGGCGAGAAAGGCGGCCGGGGGGGCACACTGCGCGTGCGTGGCGAGCGGCAGACCACTGGCGCAGATGTCCCGTGCCACGGCATTGGCTAGAGCGAGATCGCGGCGATACGTCGACAGACTGCGAAAGGGGGCTCCAGGTAAGGAGCCGCCCCCGATACGGGTGGCCGGGGCGCGTACGGAAGCCTTATCTCGACGGCTCGGGGCCCGGATTGCACCAAACTGGGGATAAAAACGTACTTTTTACTGAATTCGTATTTTTTGCCGATGACCTTTTGTTGTTTCTTTGCAACCGTCAAGCCGGTGACACAAAGGAATGCCTGCCGCGAGCGTGCCAAAAAAACGCCGTCAAGTATCCAAAAAAACAAGTCAAAACAAAGGCTTATCGAAGACTACCCGTTTCATTGTTTCTGGTTTAGGAAAAAGTTATTTCTTTATTTGCGCGTGGCGACCCTAGGGTCCACCCCTAAACTCACGATTCCCAGAACGGCCAACCATCCGGGCGCGCCACGAAAGCAGTGACATGGCGCTCCCGGGCGGTTGCAGACCGTTTATGAAACAAGGTCGCAAGGCCTGCCTCTTTTTAGATGAAGGGAGCTCCACGAATGAAAAAGACTCTGATCGTTGCCGCCGCTGCAGCATCGTTCGCAACCGTCGCCCACGCGCAAAGCAGCGTCACGCTGTACGGCGTGCTCGACGCAGGCATCACGTACCAAAGCAACGTTGCCGGCAAGTCGCGCTGGTCGGAAGGCACGGGCATCGACCAAAGCCTGTTCGGCCTGCGTGGTTCGGAAGATCTCGGTGGTGGCCTGAAGGCAATCTTCACGTTGGAAAGCGGCTTCAACCTCGGTAACGGCCGCTTCCAGAACAACGGCGGCATGTTCAACCGTCAAGCGTTCGTCGGCCTGTCGAGCCAGTACGGCACCGTCACGCTGGGTCGCCAGTACGACGCAGTCCAGGACTACCTGGCTCCGCTGACGGCAACCGGCTCGTGGGGCGGCACGTACTTCGCCCACGTCGGTAACCTCGACAACCTGAGCACGAACGGCGGCTACGCTACCAACAACACGATCAAGTTCACGAGCGCGAACTACTCCGGCCTGCAATTCGGCGGCACGTATGCGTTCTCGAACAACACGAACTTCGGCAACAACCGTGCATACAGCGGCGGCGTGTCGTACCAGTTCCAAGGCCTGAAGCTGGCGGGTGCCTACTCGCAGCTGAACAACCCGGCAGCGGCCAACAACGCGGCAGGCGCGGTTGACACCAACGTGTTCGGCAACCAAGGCCGTGTCCGCACGTACGGCGCAGCAGCAGGCTATGCGTTCGGCCCGGCACAAGTTGGCGCCGCATGGACGCAAGCGCGTCTGGACAACACCCTCTCGGGTGCCAACGTTCGCATCGACAACTACGAAGTCAACGGCAAGTACAACCTGACGCCGGCTCTGGGTCTGGGCGTTGCCTACACGTACTCGAACGGCCGTCTGGGTTCGAACGACGTGCATTGGAACCAAGTTGGCCTGCAAGCCGACTACTCGCTGTCGAAGCGCACCGACGTCTACGCTCAAGCCGTGTACCAGCGCGCAAGCGGCACGACGGCGTCGATCTACAATGGCGACGTGTTCGCGACGAACGGTTCGTCGGGCATCAACCAGACGGCCGCCACGGTCGGCCTGCGTCACCGCTTCTAAGCATGATGGCTGCCCTCGCGGCAGTCAGCAAAAAGGCGCCTTCGGGCGCTTTTTTCGTTTACGCCACGTTATCGGGTATCGGCATCCCGGGTATCGGCCGCCGGAGAATTCGTGGCCCGGGCGCCGGCGGCGCGATCCTCGCTGGCGCGCCCGAGCGGCGTGAGGTGGGCATGGCCTGATCGCCGGGAAGCGGGGGGCCTCCGTTGCGATCGTGGGCCGGTCAGCCATTTGCCGGTATTGTTGCCTGTATGAAGAGACTGAAGCGTGATTTCCCCGGACCGAGCCGAAGCCGTTGCTTTCCATGCAACGGTGTATGTCTAAACCAAGGGTTTTCCCTGCGACAAACCGAGCCTAGACTTTAGCCATTCGCTTCAGACGGACATTGATGCCTGAGGTGGACGAAACCAACACATCTCGGAGGTAACGTCATGAAATCGCTCGTTTACGCCGCAGTTGCCGCTTCGATCCTCGCGGCTCCGGTTGCCTCGTTCGCCCAATCGAACTCGCAGCCGCTGACTCGCGCGGATGTGCGTGCCGATCTGATCCAACTGGAACAGCACGGCTACAACCCGGTGGCCAGCGACGCGCGATACCCGCACGATATCCAGGCTGCGCAAGCGCGCGTGCAGCAATCGCAGCAGACGCTGACTCACGCCGACACCAGCGGTTACGGAGTGCAGCCGGTGGCCGGCTCGCAAGCTGGCCGCCGCGCCGTGACGGCGCCTAACCCGATCGACAGCGTTTATTTCGGTCACTGAGCCGACGGCTGGGCGACAGGGCTCGTTCGCTGACTGCGGGGCTGCCCTGGCGCCATCGAGACAATGCGACGACACGGACGGCGCGATCAGGTCCTGCCTCGTCGCGTATTCGCAGATTGGATGTGAAGTCCGCCGGGTGATAACGCTCGGGCGGGCCTTGCCCTCACCACATCTCCGCCGCCGCGCCACGGCGGCTTTGCCCGGACGCGTCGCGGCCGGGCGTTTTTGCGGCTGCTTCAGGACCTGCAAGAAGGACGGGGCCGTGATGTCACCGTCCTGGCCGGCCTGCGCGGGATAGGCGGCCTATTCGGCGCCCGAGTCGATCGGCGTGCCGTGGATGTAGTGTTCGAGCTGGCTGATCATGTATTGCTGATCGGCGATCACGCTCTTCACCAAGTCCCCGATCGAGATCACGCCCACCAGCTTGCCGCCGTCGAGCACTGGCAGATGGCGTACGCGGTGCTCGGTCATCAGCGCCATGCACTGGTCGCTGGTCTGCGAGGGTTCCACGTAGCGCACCTTCATGGTCATGATTTCCTCGATGCGCGTTGCCTTCGACGAGCGCTCGAGCAGCACGACCTTGCGCGCATAGTCGCGCTCCGTGACGATGCCGACGATGTCGTTGCCTTCCGTCACGACGAGCGCGCCGACGCTCTTGATAGCCATCAGTTTCAGCGCGTCGTAGACGGATTCGTCCTTGCCGATCGTGTACACCGTTCGGCCGGCCTCGGGCTTTGATTTGAGAATATTCGCGACGGTTGTGCTCATACGATCTCCGGAAACCGGGCGTCAGACAGGCCCGAAGGAACCAGTATAGAGACGTTCGCGCCCCATGGACGGGGTGCAGAACGCATAACGTAGATTAGCGGTAAACTCCGCCTGCGCGCTACTCCAAACATCCCTTAACTCCGAATTCCTGATGTTTTCCATGCCTTCGCATCCCGTATTGCCCCCGGCCAACGAGCATCCGGCCGACGAGCCCGTGACGCTCGTCGCGTCGGCATCTTTGCCGACGCGCTATGGCGTATTCACGTCTCATGCATTTCGCGTCGACGGTAGCCAGGCCGAACATCTGGCACTCGTGGTGGGCGACGTCGCCGGGCGGCAACCGGTGCTGACGCGGCTGCATTCGGAGTGCCTGACGGGCGACGTGTTCGGCTCGTATCGCTGCGATTGCGGCGAGCAACTCGATCTTGCACTGCGCAATATCGTCGCCGAAGGTCGCGGCGTCCTGCTGTACCTGCGCGGCCACGAAGGTCGCGGCATTGGCCTGAGCAACAAGATTCGCGCATACGCGCTGCAGGAGCAGGGGCGCGATACGGTCGAGGCGAATCGCGACCTCGGGCTGCCCGACGACGCGCGCGAGTACGACTCGGCCGCGGCGATCCTGCGGATTCTCGGCGTCACCTCGGTGCGGCTGATGAGCAACAACCCTAAGAAGTTCGACACGCTGGTGGCGCACGGCATTCCCGTTTGCGAACGCGTGGCGCTGCCGGTGCCGATGCGCGACGAGAACGAGCGGTATATCCGGACCAAACAGGCCAAGTTCGGGCATTACTTCGACGAGAACGAATAACCGTTTCCGGGCCCCCAGCGGGGCCCTTGTCGTATCTGGGCAGAGGCGCCGGCGTGCCTGACTGGCAAGGCATCGATGTATCGTCCGATGAAGACCTGCTCAGCCCGTAACGGATGAAATGACGATGAGCGCGAAGTGGACGAAGTCATCAAGCGACGTTCACGACGATATCTGAACGAGAACTGATGCACGTGGCCTGTCATCTAACACGCATAGCTAACCCTATGCCTCAGGCCGCGATGCAATCCGGTGACGGCAGCTCGTGTTGGCCGCGCTGATTTCCTGGGGAGCCTAGGCTGGCGGGTCAGCGAGCCGTGCTTGTCGCGGCGATGGCAGCAAATCGCGTCGCCGGACTTGGAAGCGATATTCCATGGAGGATTCCCCGCGAACAGAAGCGCTTTCGAGAGCTGACAATGAACCAACTCGTCATGCCCTGCGAGGTTGAACGGCAGAACATCGGTGATGGCCGTGTCCGATGCCCCCGGCCGAGCGTCAGCGTTTCGCCGATCGTCGGCAGTGCGACTCGCTCATCACTCGTGCCCCGGTCGAGCACACGGGCCGCTGCCCGAACGCCGCGGAAAGGTACGTCGTTGCCTCGCACGGCCCTCCGCCATATCACGGCATGAAGCACCTCACGGTTTGAGCGGGGCTCGGCTTTGTTCGTTGTTCAAATGAACGAACTTGCTCAGCAGACGCATCAGATCGCGCGCGTCCTCTTCCTCCATCTCTTCGAAGAGCGTGTTCTTCAGGTCGCGCACCAACGGCATGAGCGTGGCAATCAAGGCCTTGCCCTCAGGGGTGAGCAGAAGGCGACGCTGCCGCCTCGGCAGCAGCTCACGCACGATCCACCCCTTGCTCTCCAGGCGTGCGGCGATGTCGGCGGTGGTCGAGGTGTCGAGCGCCACCTTTTGCGCGAGCGTGACCTGATCCAGGCCGGGGCACTCGTCGAGCATGCGCAGGACGGCGTACTGCACCGGTGTAACGTCGCGCCCCAGCTTTTCGTAGAACATGGCAACCGCGATCTGATGGGCGCGGCGGATCAAATGACCAGGCTCCTCGTAGAGATCCGGTGGCAGCGGCGACTCATTCGGAGCGTTCCGTTTTTTCATGGCAAGGACGAGTAGTGCCTGTTTGGCCGGGTTGCTTGCAATAGGCTCTGCGTTGAGGGAAAACCAGTATACCGCGCTCCTTGTTGATCCCTCTGGCGATGAGTACACTGAATCATATTCAGTGTACTGAATTTAATGATCGCATGGCAGGCGTGCAGGACCGACTAGCACGGACAGGAGACGGAGATGTTTTTGAAGAATGCGTGGTACGTGGCGTGCACGCCCGATGAGATTGAAACCGGGCCGCTCGGTCGCAAGATCTGCGGCGAATCGATCGTGTTTTTCCGAGGCGAGCGCGGCGAGGTGGTTGCGCTCGAGGATTTCTGTCCCCACCGTGGCGCGCCGCTTTCACTCGGCTTTGTCCGTGACGGACGGCTCGTGTGCGGCTATCACGGGCTCGAGATGGGTTGCGACGGGAAGGTGGCAGGGATGCCCGGTCAGCGGGTGGGAGGCTTTCCGGCAGCCCGGCGTTATGCTGCGGTCGAACGCAGCGGATTCATCTGGGTATGGCCCGGCGACGCATCGCATGCGGACCCCGCCCGGCTCCATCACTTGCCATGGGCCGAAGATCCGGCGTGGGCATACGGTGGCGGGCTGTACCACATTCACTGCGACTACCGGCTGATGATCGACAATCTGATGGACCTGACGCACGAAACGTATGTCCATGCGAGCAGTATCGGCCAGAAAGAGATCGACGAGGCGCCGCCCAAAACCGTCAGCCGGGGCGACGAGGTCATCACCAGCCGTTTCATGCACAACATCGGCGCACCACCTTTCTGGAAGATGGCGCTGCGCGGCAATGGCCTTGCGGACGACGTGCCCGTCGATCGCTGGCAAATCTGCCGCTTCACGCCGCCGAGCCACGTCATGATCGAGGTCGGCGTCGCGCACGCCGGCAATGGCGGCTACGATGCGCCGGCCGAACTCAAGGCGTCGTCAATCGTCGTCGATTTCATTACACCCGAGACGGAAACCTCGATCTGGTATTTCTGGGGCATGGCGCGTAATTTCCGGCCGGACGACGCCGAACTGACCGCGCAGATCCGGGAGGGCCAGGGCAAGATCTTCGCCGAGGATCTCGAGATGCTGGAGCGCCAGCAGCAGAACCTGCTGGCCTGGCCGGATCGTCAATTGCTGAAGCTCAATATCGATGCGGGCGGCGTTCTCTCCCGCAAGGTCATCGACCGCCTGCTGGCAGAGGAGCGTGCATTGCCCGCCGGACGTCCGGTGGTGCCGATCGTGCCGACCAGGGAGGCATCGTGAGCGAGGCGACGTTGATCGTCGAGGTCGTGCGCAAATGGGACGAGGCACGCGGCATCTGCGGTTTCGAACTGAGGCGCCCGGACCGTGCGCCGCTGCCCGGCTTCAGCGCAGGTGCGCATATCGACGTCCATCTGCCCGGCGGAATCGTGCGTCAATATTCGCTATGCAGCAGCCCGGCACGCAACGACCGCTATGAAATTGCGGTGCTGCGTGACGAGCGCGGTCGCGGAGGATCGATGGCGATCCACGACCACGTGCACGAAGGCGACCAGATCCGAATCGGTGCTCCCCGCAACCATTTTCCGCTCGAACTTCGCGCGGCCCGGCATCTGCTGCTGGCCGGGGGGATCGGCGTCACGCCGCTCCTGTCGATGGCCGAGCATCTGCACGCGCTCGGGGCGTCGTTCGAGATGCACTACTGTACGCGCTCACGTGATCGGACCGCGTTCGCGCAACGGCTGGCCGGATCGGCGTATCACGATCATGTGCAGATCCATTTCGATGACGCGGGCGAGCATCAGGCGTTCGAACTCGACCAGGTGCTCGCGGCAGCGGCAGCCGATACCCATCTCTATGTTTGCGGTCCGCGCGGCTTCATGGAGGCGGCGCTCGCCGCGGCGCGTGCGCATGGCTGGCCAGACGAGCGGCTGCATTACGAGTTTTTTTCCGGTGCGGTGGCGGATTCGGCCGAGGATGGAGCGTTCCAGGTCCGGGTGGCGAGCAGCGGGGCCGTGATCGACGTGCCGGCGGGATGCTCGATCGTCGATGCGCTCGCAAAGCACGGCGTCGAAGTGCTGACCTCGTGCGAGCAGGGCGTTTGCGGCACGTGCATGACGCGTGTGCTCGAAGGGCAGCCCGATCATCGGGACAGCTATCTGACCGATGAGGAGAAGGCGGCGGGCGAGTACCTCATGCCGTGCTGCTCACGAGCGAAATCCGCCCTGCTGGTGCTCGATCTGTAGATTCTTGCCGTCCCGGGCTGCAACGGCGCCCACCGCGCCGTGCCGACGCCCGGGAGCGCGCCGGGTTGTGTCGCGTCGTGAGGAATTAGCTCGAGACCGGCAGCAGATTCGAGGATTTCAGCTCTCGCAGCGACAGGTTCGAACGGATGCTGGCGACGCCGGGCAGGTGTCTCAGGACTTTTTCGACGAAGCGGCTGTAGTCGTCGAGGTCGCGGGCAACGACCATCAGCAGGAAGTCGGCTTCGCCGGTCGTGTTGTGGCAGGACAGGACGTTCGGGCTGCTTTGCACGGCCAGTTGGAACGCCTGCGTGACCTTCTCGTCGTGCTGCGTGCAGACCAGCTGAACGAAGGCCATGACCCCTAGCCCGAGTTTTCGGCGATTCAACACGGCCTGATAGCCTTCGATGATCCCGCAGTCCTCCAGGCGCTTGAGGCGGCGCCAGCACGGCGTTTCGCTCATCGAAAGCTGGGCGGCGAGCTTGGCATTGGACAAGCGCCCATCCTTTTGCAGCCGATTCAGGATCTCGGCGTCTACACTATCAATTTCCGGCATGGAGAGGGTCTCTTTCTAAATATCGACGATATCTGAAAGACAATATCAAAAATTGGCCTGATGCGAGAGGATTCGGCAAGACAATTTTTTTCTGCCGGTCGATAATGAGCGGACCCAAGCCCGCCACGTCAGGAGCACCCATGAAAGCCGTCATGTTCGAATCCTTCGGTGAACGCCCCAAGCTCGTCAGCCTGCGTGATCCTTCACCGGAAACGCATGGGGTCGTCATCAAGGTGCAGGCGACCGGCGTTTGCCGCAGCGACTGGCATGGCTGGGTCGGCCACGATACCGACATCGAGCTGCCCCACGTTCCCGGCCATGAACTGGCCGGCACCATTGAAGCCGTCGGCAAGGATGTCAGCCAATGGCAGGTCGGCGACCGCGTGACCGTTCCTTTCGTCGGCGGCTGCGGTTCATGTCCCGAGTGCCATGCCGGCCATCAGCAGGTCTGCCACTCCCAGTTTCAGCCAGGCTTCACGCATTGGGGCTCCTTCGCGGAATACGTGTCGATCCACCGGGCGGACCTCAATCTCGTGGCGCTGCCCGAGTCCATCACCTTCGCCACGGCGGCCTCGCTCGGCTGCCGGTTCGTGACGTCCTTCCGCGCCGTCGTCGATCAGGGCAAGGTGACTGCTGGCCAATGGGTGGCCGTGCACGGCTGCGGCGGGGTGGGCCTCTCGGCGATCATGATCGCGAATGCGCTGGGCGCCAACGTCGTGGCGGTAGACATTGCCGAAGACAAGCTCGCGCTGGCCAAGCGCCTGGGCGCCGCAGCCACCATCGATGCCAAATCCGTGGCCGATGTGCCCGAGGCCGTGATGGAGGTCACGGGAGGCGGCGCGCACGTCTCGCTCGATGCGCTCGGCTCACCCGTGACCTGTTTCAATTCGATTCAGAACCTGCGTCGCCGCGGCAAGCACGTACAGGTGGGCTTGATGCTGGGTGAGCACAGCACGCCCTCGGTGCCGATGAGCAAGATCGTGGGGTGGGAGCTGGAGGTGCTCGGCAGCCACGGCATGCAGGCTCATCGTTACGATGCGATGATGCCGATGATCCTCGCGGGCAAGCTGAAGCCGGAGCTGTTGGTCGGCAAGGAGATCAGCCTTGAGGAGTCGATCGATGCGCTGATGTCCATGGACAAGTTCCAAGGCACCGGCACTACCGTTGTCACCCGGTTTTAGCCCCCGCATCCGCAGGAGCCAAGGTCTGCGGCCGATTGCCGACGCGCACTGGCAGCGCGCCATGCACGTACCCGGCGATCACGCGCTCGATGTGCGCACGGGCTGCCAGCGTCGCGATGAAGCGCTCGATGTCGCGTAACCCGTGGACGTGGAGACAGGACGCGCCCGTGTCGCGAACGGCGGAACGCCGGTCCGGCCTCGCCGCGTTCAGTCCACCCGCAGCGCCCACAGCGCGTCGAGCACGTGCCGTGTCGCCAGCTCCGCCGCGCCGGCGCGATGGGCGATGCCGAGTTCGCGCCACAGCGCGGGGCGCAGCGGGCGCATCGCGATGCGCGCGTCCGGTGGCGGCGAGCCGGCCTCGTGCGGCAGCAGCGTGGCCCCGTAGCCGGCTGCCACCAGGCTCTTGATCGCGTCGTTGTAGTTCAGCTCGATGCGCGGCGCCGGCTGATGGCCGCCGGCGGCGAACCATTCGGCAGTCTGCCGCGACAGGCGCGTGGTGGCGTCGTTGAGGATCAGCGGCTGCGCGGCGAGCCAGGCCGGCGTCACACTGGGCGGCAGGCCCCAGTCGGCGGGCAGGAATGCCACCACCGGGTCGCGACGCCACGGCGCGATCGTCAGCCCCGCCACGGCGGCCTGCGGTAGCGCCACCAGCCCGATGTCCAGCGCGCCGTGCGTGAGCCGTTCGAGCGTGTCGCGCGAGGTCAGCACGGCGATCTGCACGTCGATGTCGGGATGGTCGCGCCGCAGTCGCGCGAGCACCTGCGGCAGCAGGTGCGCGAACGCGCCGGTGGATGCGCCTAGCCGCACCCGTCCGGCCAGTCCCTGCACTTGCCGCTCCACGTCGTCGAGCGTCGCCTCGACATCGGCGAGCAGCCGCCGCGCGCGCTCGATCAGCACCTCGCCGATCGCCGACGGCCGCACGTTGCCGCGCGTGCGGGACAGCAGCGGCGCGCCGATCCTGGCCTCGAGCTCCGAAACGTGCAGGCTGATGGTGGGCGGCGCCAGGTGCAGCGATTGTGCGGCCGCCGCGAACGATCCGAGGTCCGCGATCGCGATTAGCGTGCGCAGGCGATCAAGACTGATTTCGCGCATCGAAAAATTTTTTCGTTCAGAAAAAATGAAGCTCATGTTGATGAAATTCAACTTTTACAAGTCTAGCGTGCAGGCGATGATCGCGCTTCCCGTCGATCGGACGGCGGGCGACACCTCGGAGCGAGACGAACATGAGCGAACCCATCGTATTCATCGACGGCGACCAGGGCACGACCGGCTTGCAGATCCACGAGCGGCTGCGGGGCCGGGCCGATCTGCGGCTCGCGACACTGGCGGCCGACGCACGCAAGGACCCCGCGCGGCGTGCAGAGGCGATCAACGCCTGTGACGTCGCGATCCTCTGTCTGCCCGATGCGGCCGCGCGCGAGGCGGTCGGCTTCATCCGCAATCCCGCGGTGCGCGTCATCGACGCCAGCTCGGCACATCGTACCGATCCGGCCTGGGTCTACGGCTTTCCGGAAATGACGCCGGGGCAGGCGGCGCGGATCGCCGGGGCGCGGCGCGTGACCAATCCGGGCTGCTACCCGACCGGCGCGATCGGCCTGTTGCGCCCGTTGATCGAACACCGGTTGCTGCCGGCCGACTATCCGGTTGCGATCCATGCGGTGTCCGGGTATTCGGGGGGCGGCCGCGCGGCGGTGGAGGCGCACCAGGCGCCCGGCGGCGCGGCGCCGGCCTTTTGCCTTTACGGGCTCGGCCTGGCGCACAAGCATCCGCCCGAGATCCGCGAGCATGCCGGGCTCGCGCACCGGCCGCTGTTCGTGCCGGCCTATGCCGCCTATCGGCAGGGCATCGTGCTGAGCGTGCCGCTCGAGAGGCGCCTGCTGCCGGCCGGCGTGGACGGCGCGCGGCTGCAGGGCTGCCTTGCGCGGCACTACGCAGGGGCGCCTCATGTGCGCGTGCTGCCGCTCGCGGCGAGCCGCGAGATCGCGCAGCTGGACCCGCAGGCGCTGAACGGCACCGACGACATCGAGTTCGGCGTGTTCGTCAACGACGACTACGGCCACCTGCTGCTGACCGCGGTGTTCGACAACCTCGGCAAGGGCGCGGCCGGCGCGGCCGTGCAGAATCTCGAGCTGATGCTGCCGGCGCTGCGCTGACTGGCCCCACGCGCGCGGCGGGCGGCAACGCCGTGCGGCTCGGGCAGCTTCAGGCCGCTTCGGGTTGCGACGCGCAAAGCGCCGGGTCGAGGTCGAGCGCGGCCAGCGTCTGCGCGTCGATGTCGATCCAGCATGCCACCACCATGCGCCCGTCGATCGACACCGGTGCGCCGGCCCGGTGGGCATGCACGCCGATCCGGCGGAACAGCCGCTCGATGCTGCAGAACGTGACCCCGATCAACTGGCGCGCGCCGCGCCGTGCCGCGCACTCCACGGCGGCGGCGAGCATCGGCCGCACCGACCAGGCCAGGCTGCCGGCATCGGCCCCTTCCTCGGGGGTCGCCGCGAAGCGCGACAGCTCCCAGACGTGGGCGGAGCGCGGCGCCGGATGCTCGTCGGCCAGCAGGTGCGGGAACACTTCCTGCAACAGGTAGGGGCGGGTGGTCGGCAGCAGCCGCGCGCAACCGCATATCTCCCCATTCGCATCGCGTCCCAATACGTAGACGGTATCGTCGCGATCGTACTGATCGCGCTCGAATTTTTCGTCTTCGGACGGCAGCTGCCAGCCGAGCTGCTCGACGAACACGCGATAACGGTACGAACCCAGCTCGGCGGCGATATGGGCGGGAAGGCGGCCTGCCTCGTGAACGAAAGTTTGCATGGTGTCCTCGTGGTAATTCCGTTTGGAATGGGCGCATTACAGCGTGCGCCCCGAGGACAGGTAACTGTTATTCCTGACAGGGATTCGGTGCCGATTCCTGGCATCCTTGACAGGGAAAAAATGGCACGCGAGGGTCGGCGCGATATCTCGGATTTAATTACGAGATTGCAATTTCATGCCAGTTGAACCGACAATGCCGAAGTCATGGGCTGCTTAAACGCAGAAGCTATTTAATGAATAGGGGTCGGATTAAAGTCGAGGCGTCGCGAAGTCAGTGCGACCAGCGTTTGTCGGCCACGATCGGCTGCGACGGTAGGCCGCCGGCCAGCGCCCGGCTTACGGCGATCGCCCAGTCGAGCGTGGCGAGCCGGCAGGCGAGCGCGCTGGCCGTGGCATGCATGCCGATGTCGGTGCCGAAGCGGTCGACGCCCATCAGATTGCTGCGCACGTCGTCCCAGGCGATCCGTAGGCGGCCGGAGTCGGGTTCGAGGTACCAGTCCCAGCCGACCGTCAGGTGTGCATAGCCGGGCGAGGCGGGGCGCTGCCATTCGGTGAAACCGGCGAGGTCGGGGACGAGGCCTTCGTCGCGCAGTTCGTGGGCAAGTCCGGGGTCGAGCCCCGAGGCGATATGCACGAGTTCGAGCCCTGCGAACGCGTGCAGCGGCAGGCGCACGTAACCGTCCGCGGACGGCGAGCAGTAGGGATGAAGCAGGGGCGGAGTCATGCGCGGGAATGTATCAAGCCCGTGTGCTTGATGTAACCTAGCAAGAATGACAGCGTGGAAGCTGTTGGAGAGATGATGGAACTACGCTGGCAGGATGCCTACCACCAGTTCAATACGGCGGAAAACGAGCAGCAGCTCTTTCACCAGGTTTCCGCATACTCGAAGCGTCTCGGCTTCGAGTACTGCTGCTATGGAATCCGCGTGCCGCAGCCGGGATCGCAGCCCTTGGTCGAGATCTTCGACACCTATCCGCCGGGCTGGATGGCGCACTATCAGGCGCGCAACTACATCGAGATCGATCCGACCGTGCGCGACGGGGCGGCGAGCCCGAACATGATCATCTGGCCCGACGCCGATGCGGCGGAGCAACCGTCGCTCTGGCGCGACGCGCGCGACTTCGGCATGTCGGTCGGCGTCGCGCAGTCGAGCTGGGCCGCGCGCGGCGTGTTCGGACTGTTGACCATCGCGCGGCGCTCGGACCGCCTCACGCCGGCCGAGATCAACAGCCTGACGCTGCAGGCCAACTGGCTCGCCAATCTCTCGCATTCGCTGATGGGCCGGTTCCTCGTGCCGAAGCTGTCGCCGGCCGCGAGCATCTCGCTCACCAAGCGCGAACGCGAGGTGCTGAGCTGGACCAGCGAAGGCCGCACCGCCAGCGAGATCGGCGAACAGCTCAACATCTCCGAGCGCACCGTCACGTTCCACATCAACAACATCCTCGCCAAGCTCGGCGCGGCCAACAAGGTGCAGGCGGTCGGTCGTCAAGGCGATCGGCATGGGGCTGATCCAGGCGCCGTAGGCGGCCCGGTACGGTCGGGTTCGACCAAGCGGCGGCGACGCGCCGGCGCGGGCTTCACGGCCCGGCCGGCGCGTTTCTCATGGGCGCGTCATTCCATCAGCGGTTCTGCTTCCCTGGCGGTCCAACTGACGCTGGAAATGCTCTTTTCCATGCTCATGCGGCTCGCGATCTGCTCGAGCTTTTGCTGGTCCTTCGGATGCAGCTTCAGCGTGGCCGTCACCTTGATGCGCTCGGGCGGCGCGTCGCTCTCGACGTCCTCGCTCGTCAGGCTCTGGAACGACAGTGGTTTCGCATACATCGAATTCGACAGCAGCGTGCGCACGTGAACTTCCTCCGAGGCCAGGCAGATCACGGTGATCTGGTATTCGCGCACCAGGTCCGCGTTCGACACCGGCGTGGCGTTGATCGCGTGGCTCAGCGAGCGCAGCAGCGTGTTGACGAGCAGCACGACCACGGTGCCGGCCAGCGCCGGCAAGTAGTGGCCGCTGCCCGACAGGACGCCCACGGCGGCCGAGCACCAGAGCGTGGCCGCCGTGTTGATGCCCTGGATCGCGCCTTTCTCGCGCATGATCACGCCGCCGCCGAGGAAGCCCACGCCCGACACCACGTAGGCGGCGATCTGCGTGACGCCGGTCACGCCGTTGCCGGTCAGCACGCCGAGCGTGACGAACAGGCACGCGCCGCAGGTGACGAGCGTGATGGTGCGCAGGCCGGCGGTGCGCTGGCGCATCTGGCGCTCGATGCCGATCGCGACGCCGCAGCAGAGCGCGGCCAGGAGGCGGAGGAGGAATTCGACGGTCATGGATGGCGTGCTGGCAAGGGGGCGCCGCGTGGCGCGCGATCGAGGCCGCATAGCCGGTGCGCGTGCGGCGCGCGATCCGCTACGATAGCGCGTGCCCGGCGACCGGAAGATGAAAACCGGGACGGCGCACGTCGCCTGAACGAGCGCGGCGGCGGGCGTGGCGCGCGCACGGCGCGGACCGGCCTCGGCAGGCTGCGAACGTTCAGGCGCTGCGGTATGCGAGCCTGTCGCGACAAGGTCCCGCGGAGCAGCCTTGCGGGAAATGGGTCGCCGCGATTCTAGCAGGCCAGGCGGCGTTGCGGCACGCGCGGGCGGGCCACCGCCGCCGCGCGGGCCGCCCTGGGGTGCGGCGTTGCCCGATGGCGAACCGCGGGGCCGTACCGCGCGGGCGCGCGGCGGTTACGGCGGTTAACGCCGCAAGTCCCTGTCGCGCATCGCCGACGAAGGCCCCGCATGGCTTGCGCGGGGCGGCTGCTTCGCCCGGCGCACCACGCTGCGTGTGGAGCGTTCGCCCGTCGCGCCGGGCCGAGCCGCTCGTCAGGCGCCGGGCAGTCCCGCCACGAGCCGCACGCGGGTGATTTCCGACGGCGCGCCGAAGCGCTTCGGCGGCCCCCAGTAGCCGGTGCCGCGGCTCGTGTAGATCCACAGCCCGCGCAGGCGCGCGAGCCCGGCCACGAACGGCTGCTGCAGCGGCACGAAGAAATTCCACGGGAAGAACTGGCCGCCGTGCGTATGGCCCGACAACTGCAGCGTGAAGCCGGCCTCCGCGGCGGCGTTCGCGCTGCGCGGCTGGTGGGCCAGCAGCAGGCGCAGCGGCACGTCGGCCGGCGCGCCGGCCAGCGCCGCGTGCGGGTCGCTGCGGTGGGCGGGATCGAAGCCGCCGGCCGAGTAGTCGGTCACGCCGGCCAGCACCAGGCGGGCACCGTCATGCACGAGCGTGCGGTGCTCGTTCATCAGCACGGTCAGGCCGAGGCGGCGGAATTCGGCGACCCAGGCGTCGGCGCCCGAGTAGTACTCGTGGTTGCCGGTCACCATGAACGCGCCGTGCCGCGCGCGCAGGCGGCCCAGCGGCGCGGCGTGGCCCGCGAGCCGCGCCACGCTGCCGTCCACCACGTCGCCCGTCACGGCGACCAGGTCCGCATCGAGCCGGTTCACCGCGTCGACGATCGCCGCCACATAGTCGCGCTTGATGGTCGGGCCGACATGCACGTCGCTGATCTGCACGATCGTGAAGCCCTCGAGCGCGGCGGGCAGCCCGTCGATCGGCACGCTCACGTCCACCACGCGCGCGAGCCGCCGCGCGTTGACGAAGCCGATCGCGCTGGCCGCGAACGCGAGCAGCGGCACCGCCACGGCGCTGGCCGTGCGCCAGCCGGCGATCGGCACGGCGTGCGGCGCGAGCGCGTCGAGGATCAGCAGCGCCACCAGCAGTACGTCGCGGGCGAGCGTGAGCACCAGCAGCGACGAGAAGAAGCCCATTTCCAGCAGGCCGATCCAGGCCAGGCGGTCGCCGAGCGGCTGCCGCTCGATGCTGCGCGAGAGCATGCCGAGCGGAATCACGAGGCACGACGCGACGAGCCACAGCACGGCGGCGGCGCGCACGGCGGGCGAGGTGAATTCGGGAATCAGGCGCAGGCCGACGTAGACATGGAACAGCACGCCGAACGTGATCAGCCGCAGCAGGAAGGCGGAAATGCGTCGCATGGTTGGGGCAGCGAAAGCGAAAGCAAAACGGGGAAGGGCGCGGCGCCGGCGCGCCAGACATGGCGGCGCCGCGAGGACGGCGGCGGCATGGAGCGGGCACCGCGCCTTTGAGCCGGAGCCCGGGCGCCGCCAGCACGGCGTGGCGCGGGCCGTGCCCGGTGCGCGTCGGCAGCCGGGACGGCCAGCCTGGCCGGCGGCGCTTGCCTGGCCGGTGCCATCCGGCCGCGCTTCGCGCGCCTTCGCACCGTGCCGCGCACGCCTTCGCGCCGCTTACTCGATGCGCGCGGCTTCGTCGAACGCAAAACGCGGGCTGCGCGGGAACAGGCCGGACTCGTCGCCGTAGCCGAGGTTGACGAGGAAGTTCGCCTTGATCCGCGTCCCGGCGAAGAACTCGGCCTCCACCTTGGCCTCGTCGAAGCCCGACATCGGGCCCGCGTCGAGGCCGAGCGCGCGCGCGGCAAGGATCAGATAGGCGCCCTGCAGCGAGCTGTTGCGGAACGCCGTCGCCTCGATCAGCGCGTCGTTGCCGGCGAACCAGCTGCGCGCGTCGGCATGCGGGAACAGCTTCGGCAGGTGGTCGTGGAACGCCAGGTCCATGCCGATGATCACGGTCACGGGCGCGCTCATGGTCTTTTCGAGATTACCTTCGGGGAGTGCCGGCTTGAGCCGCGCCTTCGCCTCCGGCGATTTGACGAACACGAAGCGCGCGGGGCTCGCGTTCGCCGAGGTCGGCCCCCAGAGGGTCAGCTCGACGAGCTGGCGCAGCAGCGCGTCGTCCACCGGCTTGGGCTGCCAGGCGTTGTGCGTGCGTGCGGTGCGGAACAGTTGGTCGAGGGCGGAATCGGAAAGCGTCATTGGCATATCGGGTCTCGGATGTCGCGGGGCGCGCGGGCTGGCGCCCCGGGTTGCGGGAAAACAGGATCGGGTGCGCTGCGCCGGCGCGGCGGCCTTGCGGCTAGGGCACCATCCCGCGATGATAGCCGGATGTGACGATTTCTTCCGATCATGGACGATTTGTTCGATTCCCGGCCCGAGCCCGATCTCGACTGGTATCCCGACTGGCTGCCGCCCGCCGACGCCGATGCGCTGCTCGCGCGCCTGATCGCGGAAGTCGCCTGGCGGCAGGACGCGATCCGCACGCCGCGCGGCATGATCCCGCTGCCGCGCCTGACGGCCTGGCAGGGCGAGCCCGATGCCGTCTACGTCTATTCGGGCATCCGCAACGAACCGGCGCCGTGGTCCCCCGCCGTGGCCGAGTTGCGCGCGCGCGCCCAGGCCGCCTGCCGCGCGCGCTTCAACAGCGTGCTGCTGAACCGCTATCGCACGGGCACCGACGGCATGGGCTGGCACGCCGACGACGAGCCCGAACTCGGCGCGGCGCCCGTGATCGCCTCGGTCAGCCTCGGCGCGACGCGCGTGTTCCATCTGCGGCACGAGGCAACGCGCGTCGTGCGGGCCTACCGGCTCACGCACGGCAGCCTGCTCGTGATGCGCGGCGCGACGCAGCGCGACTGGGTCCACCGCCTGGCCAAGGCGCCGGCCGTGCAGGGCGAGCGCGTCAACCTGACGTTCCGCCTCGTGATGCCGCGCCGCAAGCCATGACCGGCCCCCGCACCGTCGCCGCGCGCCGCGGCGCCGCCCGCCTGCCCGGGCCGGGCCATCTGACAGTTTCGACGAATCTGGCGCCGCCGTCGCCGAATCGTCAGCCGGCCGATCCGTGCGGGCCGGTATCGTCGCCCGAACGGGCCGGGCCGCCGCCCCGCGCGCGCCGGCTCCGCCCGCATGCGCGAGAATGCACCCGCGCCGCCGCGCGCGGCCCATGTCGGACCTGCGCGGCTTTCCATTGCACCACGACGAGGATTTCATGAAGACACGGATCCGCATCGCCCTGGCCGCCGCGGCCTTGACGGTCGGACTGACGAGCCGGGCGGCCGAGCCGCCGCCCGCCCTGACCGACGCGCAAATGCTGCGCGTGCAGGCGGCGCCGGCCATCGTCGAAGGCGCGAGCGGGGCACGGGTCAAGTCCACGCTCTACGTGTTCATGGACCCGAACTGCATCTACTGCCACCTGATGTGGAAGGCGCTGCGGCCCTACGAGGCGGCCGGCCTGCAGGTCCACTGGATTCCGCTCGCGTTCCTCAAGCCCGATTCGGCCGGCAAGGCTGCCGCGCTGCTGAAGGCGCCCGACGGCGGTGCGGCGCTGCTCGACACGCTCGAGACGAAGTATTCGGAGAAGGACGAGTCGGGCGGCATTGCGCCGTTGACGGTGGTGCCGGCCGACGCGAAGGCGAAGCTCGACGCGAACGCGGCGATGTTCAAGGCGCTCGGCTTCGACGGCACGCCCACCGTGCTGTTCCGCAGCCACGACGGCAAATGGCTCGGGCTCGACGGCCTGCCGCGCCTGAGCATGCTGCCCGGCATGCTGAACATGGTCGAGCAGCCCATCACCGACCCGGAGCTGCAGCGCTACCGTTGAGCGCGGCGAACGCCGGCGCGTGAGTCGCGACATCGTTTCCAGCGCGCCGCGATCGGTATCGATCCCGCGCGCGGCTTCACGCGCCGCGCCGCGCGTTCGCGCGGCCTGTCGGCGCGGTGTGCGGCCCGGCCGCGCTTAGCGAACCATCGTCACCGGCAGCCTGGTCAGGCGCATCAGCCGGTCGTTCAGCCCGAGGCCGAGCAGGCGTGCGAGCCCGTGCAGCGGATCGCGGCGCGGCGCCGTGACGACGATCTCGTCGCAGCCGTGTTCGAGCGCGCAGGCTGCGATCACGTCGGCGGTCGCGCCGAACTTCATCGTGATCGAATGCGTCACGCCCGCGTCGCGCAGAATCCTGATCGCCGCCGCGAGATCGTGCTCGGCGGCGGCATGGCCGATCTCGTCGAGTTCGCCGTGGGTATGGAACGCATCGACGCGCGAGCCGCCAAGCGGCGGCTGCACGTTGACCAGCACGACTTCGGAGGCGCAGCGCTCGCGATAGAGGAAGGCGGCGTGGCGCACGGCTTCCAGCGCGCGAGGTGAATGGCCGACGGGGACGAGCAGTTTCAGCATGGCGGCTTGGACTGAGGACGCGATGCCCGTAGCGTAGGCGGAGCGCGATCTCGGCCCCGTAAAGACTGCGGCACCCGGCATCAAAATCGCGTCAAAATCGACGGTGGCTCGTCTTGCATAACGCGTAAAAGAAATTAAAAAAATATACGTTTATGCGCATAAACGGTGCAATCCCGGAGCGCGAGGCCGCTGCAGCGCCCGGCAGGCGCGGCGAGGGGGTGATTCAGCGAGAATCGCAATGAATCACGCGAAATTACTGATGAAATGGCGGCGATTCAACGCATTTTTGCAGGAAACCCGTTTCTATAATCGCCCATGCGACGTCGGGGATGGCCTTGGCCCGACGCCCGTCTCCTCTCTATCCATTTCCGGAATTTCGCATGAACGTCAACGATTCCTCGTGTTCGTCTTCGTCCCAGGCCGCCGCGCGCCTCGATCCGATTGTCGCGATGCCGGCCCACGCGCTGTCGGCCGCGATTCGCAGCAGGGCCGTGTCGTGCGTCGAGACGATGCGCGCCTATCTCGACCGGATCGAACAGGTGAATGGCCGCGTGAACGCGATCGTCGCGCTGCGCGAGCGCGCCGTGCTGCTCGCCGAGGCCGCGCGGAAGGACGCGGCGCTCGCGCGCGGCGAATGGCAGGGCTGGCTGCACGGCATGCCGCAGGCGCCCAAGGATCTCGCGATGACGAAGGACATCGTCACCACCCTGGGCTCGCCGATCTTCCGTGATTTCCGTCCCGCCGAGGACACGCTCGGCGTCGCGCGGATGCGCGCGGCCGGCGCGATCTTCGTCGGCAAGACCAATACGCCCGAGTTCGGGCTCGGCTCGCACACGTTCAACGCGGTGTACGGCGCGACGCGCAATCCCTACGACCTGGCGAAGAGCGCCGGCGGCAGCAGCGGCGGCGCGGCCGCTGCGCTGGCCGCGCGCATGCTGCCGGTGGCCGACGGCAGCGACTTCGGCGGCTCGCTGCGCAATCCCGCCGCGTTCTGCAACGTGTTCGGCTTGCGCCCGTCGGCCGGGCGCGTGCCGCGCTGGCCGGTGCCGGACGTGTTCTACCAGCAGTTCGGCGTGGAGGGGCCGATGGGGCGCACGGTCGCCGATGTCGCGCAGTTGCTCGCGATCCAGGCCGGCCACGATCCGCGCGATCCGCTCTCGTTCGACGACGATCCGGCCCGCTTCACGCAGCCGCTCGACGCGGACCCGCGCGGCAAGCGCATCGCATGGGTCGGCGACTGGCGCGGCCATCTGGCCATCGAGCCCGGCGTGCTCGCGCTCGGCGAGCGGGCGCTCGACACGCTGCGCACGCTTGGTTGCGAGGTCGATGCGGCCTTGCCCGACTTCGAGCCGGCGCGGATCTGGCAAATCTGGCTCGCGCATCGCCACCTGATGTCGGGCGGCAGCCTGCTCGCGCTCTATCGCGACCCGGCGCGGCGCGCGCTGCTCAAGCCGGAGGCCGTGTTCGAGGTCGAGGGGCTGCTGGCGATGACGGCCGATCAGGTATACGAAGCGAGCGTCGCGCGTAGCGCGTGGTATCAGGCCGCGCTGGCGATGTTCGAGCGCTACGATTTCCTCGCCGCGCCCACGGCGCAGGTGTTTCCGTTCGATGTCGAGGCGCGTTGGCCGGCCTCGATCGCGGGCCGCGCGATGGACAGCTACCACCGCTGGATGGAAACCGTCACGCCGTGGACGCTGGCCGGCTTGCCGGTGATCAACGTCCCGGCCGGCTTCAACGAGGCGGGACTGCCGACCGGCATCCAGCTGATCGGCCGGCCGCGCGACGATTTCGGCCTGCTGCAGCTCGCGCATGCGTACCAGCAGGCGAGCGACTGGGTGGCCGGGCGGCCGCCCGTGATCGGGGGCTGAGCGCACGGCGGGCGGGAGCGCGGTGTTGCCGCGATGCCTGGCTCTGCCACCTTGCAAAACCTGGCCGGCCGCCGATACGTTTCGAGATGTATCGACAGTTGCTTCCGGCGCGTCGGCGCGGAAAATTTCGCATCATGTGCACCCAAACGAAACGCCACAAGATCGCGCGGGTCGCGAAAGCCCATGCACGCGCGGCCTTCATGGCTGCCGCCGGGCTCGTCGCGAGCGCGGCCGCGCACGCCCAGCACGCGGCGGCGCGGCAGGCTCCTGCCTCGCAGCAGGCGCCGCTGCAGACCGTGCGGCCCGGCACGCCCGCTACGCCCGCTGAGTTGGCCGCCGCGCCGGCATCGGACTCGCCGCCCGTCACGCGCAGGTCCTCGTCACCGGTACCTGCCGGGCCACCGGATTGGCACGCCTACCTCGAAGCGAACCGCCGCGTGCTGGCGGGCCAGGCCGATTTGGCGGCCGCGATGGGACTCACCGGCGCGGCCGGGCAGGCCGCCGATGCGGCCGGCACGCTTGGCGGCGATGGCGCGGCCGCCTCGCCCGTCTCGGACACCACGCTCTCGCAGATCGGCGGCGCGCAGCAGTCGATCGCGCTCGCGCTGTCGCAGGCGTTCGCGTCCGCGCCGGGTGCGCCGCTCGATCGCGAGGCGTTCCGTACCGGCCTCGCCGCGCTAGGCGAGGGCCTTCAGCGCTTCGAGGGACTGCAGCAGGGCGAGCCCGCTTCCGCTTCGCTCGACGCCGCCTCGTCGAGCATCGCCGGACATGCGCCGGACCAGATCGACGCCGCCGCCTCGACGCTCAGCGACGCCGTGCGTTATGCGTCGCTGCACGGCATCGACGTGCCGCCGGTGGCAGCCTCCGCGCTGCGCCGCATCGCGCGCTGACGCGGCCGGCGCGAAGCGGCGCCTGTTCGCGGTGGATTCGAGCCGTGCCTTTCGAGGTGGCTGCGGAATCGATCGTGGCACGACCGGGCCGCGCGGGGCGCCGTAAGCGGCCGCCACCCGGCGGGCGAGCGGCTGGCGGCGCGAAACGACGGCGTCGTTGCGCCATGCCCGCGAAACAATACCCCCGATGGCGCGCCCAATGCCGCCGTCGCACTTCTGCGCCGGTCGCCGCGTGGTGCTAAGGTAGGGGCGGCCGTCGGGCCGGCTCCTTCTTCCACAGGCACGCACACGCATGTACGACGATCTGGATCTTCCGCACTACCTCGAACGCATCGGCTATCGCGGCAAGCCGGAGCCGACGCTCGAGGTGCTGCGGCAACTGCATCGCCTGCATCCGCAGGCAATCGCCTTCGAGAATCTCGATTCGCTGAGCGGCTCGCCGGTGAAGCTCGACCTGCTGTCGATCACCGCCAAGATGGTCGCGCGGCGGCGCGGCGGCTACTGCTTCGAGCACAATCGGCTGTTCCATGCCGCGCTCACCCGGATCGGTTTTGAGGTCACGCCGCTGCTCGCGCGCGTGCGCTGGCAGCAGGCGCCCGATGCCGTCACGCCGCAGACGCACAAGCTGTTGTGCGTCGAGATCGGCGGCGAGAGCTGGTACGTGGACGTCGGGTTCGGCGCGGTCACGCAGACGGCGCCGCTCGCGGCCACGCCCGGCCTCGCGCAGGCCACCACGCACGGCGAGTACCGGATCGTCGCCGCGCCGGCGCCCGCGGCTGGCGAATTCGACCTCGAATGCCGGACGGCGAAGGGCTGGCAGGCCGTCTATCGGTTCGGCACCAGGCGCGCCGAGCGCGTCGATTACGACGTGGCGAACTGGTACGCCTCCACGCACCCCGATTCGAAGTTCGTCAACGACTTGATCGTGAGCCGCGTGCTACCGGATGGGCGCGCCTCGCTGCTCAACGACGCACTGACGCTGCGCGACGCGAATGGCGCGGCCACTCACCACGAACGGTTCGCCGGTGCCACCGCGTGGGCCGCCTGCCTGACCGAGCGTTTCGGTCTCGAGCTGGGCGGCTTCGATATCGGCGGCCTGTTCGCGCGCGTGCAGGCGCGCAGCGCGGCGCTCGACGCGCTGGCGCAGGCGCAATCGCCGCGCTGACGGCGCGGGCCGGCGTGGTTCGCCAGCAGGGGCCGGCGCCGGGTCACACCTGCATCGACGGCACGTCCTTCATGCAGCGCAGCGCGAACATCGAGCGGCTGTGGCGGATGCTCGAGATTCGGTAGAGCTTCTCGCGCAGGAAGCGTTCGTAGCCGGCGGTGCCGTCCACGGCCACCTTGATCCAGTAGTCGTATTCGCCCGACACGAGGTAGGCCTCGAGCACCTCGGGCAGCGCGGCCAGTTCGGCGCCGAAGCGCGCGAGCGCGTCGTCCTCGTGGCGGTCGAGCGTGACCTCGAGGATCACGATATCGGCGAAACCGAGCATGCGCTGGTTGACGAGCGCGACATAGCCGTCGATGTAGCCGTCGGCCTCCAGCTGGCGCGTGCGGTTCCAGCAGGCGGTGGCCGACATGCCGACCTGTTCGGCCAGTTCGGCGTTCGACAGGCGGGCATTGCCCTGCAGCGCGCGCAGGATCTTGCGGTCCTGGCTGTCGAGCTGGCGGGGAGCGCGTTCGCGGCTTGACATGGTGATCGGAATCTTATTCAGGGAATGGCGATTTTATCCGAAGAAGCTTCCGGTTTTCCGCGGAATTTACCGGAGAATGCAAAGCCTTTTCCGCCCTGCGGCGAGTATATTTTTTCCATGCCTCGAAGCCCGGCACGAACGATGCGAGCACCCTTCGCATCGCGTCGCCACCGCGATCACGAGTCGCGGCGCCGGGCGGCACGGGCATCCGTCCCATTCCTGCCCGAACGGAACGCCGGCACCGCGCCGGCCGTCGCCTTTTTCGGTTCGTCCTTCCTCGCCATGTCGTTCCAGCGCTAGCTGTCGTCCGTTGCCGGCGCGCGCCGGATCAATCCCGCTCGATGGCGTCCGACATCAGCCCGATCAGCAGATAGGCATCGCGCGGCCCGAGCTTGTCGCGGAACAGGCGGTCGAGTTCGGCGTCGCCGGTGGACGGCAGTTCGCCGTACAGCTCGTCGACCATCGTATAGGCGTTGCGCAGGACCAGGCTGTCCGGTTCGAGCAGCTCCGCCTGTCCGAGCCAGGCCGCGAGCCGCCGGCCGCATTCGAGGAACGCGGCCGGCGCACTGGCGCCGACCTGCGGGTGCAACTGGCTGCCGCCCAGCACCTTCCTGAGCAGCTTGTAGAAGATCGGGCTCTCGCTGCGTGCGGCGGCGAACAACTGCGTCGTGCCGGCCTTCAGCTCGGCATGGGCGAGGCGCAGCCGCGCGCGCAGCAACTGACGCATCACGCCGCCCGACTGGCGCGACGGCACCATGCCGGTCGAGTCGATGTAGAGCGTGACGCACGTATCCGCGCGAATCACCGAGTAGCCGGTCCATCCCACCATCTGTCCGGCCGCATCCTCGATGACGGTAAACTCCCGCAGCCGGGAGAAATAGCCCTGTTCCTGGCGCAAGCGCCAGTAGGGCGTCATGTCCGCGCCGAAGGCGCGCGTGGTCACGGGCACCAGCGCACCGTAGATCGCGGCACGGGTGGCCGCGGAAAAGCGCTCGCCGGGATCGCGGCAGGTATGCGCCACCAGTGCGCCGGGCAGCGAAAGCGTTTCCGCGCTACGGATCGCCTCGCCGAAGATCTCGCTCACGAGGGGATAGGCGAACGCATCGGCCGGATGGTTCACAGGCATGTCGGTTTTCTCCGCGCAGGGGGAGGTGGCTGGGGCGGGCTGGAGCGCAGACGCGGGCGGCGCCGTCCGCTTGCGTGAGGCCAGCCACACGAGCGCTCACGCGTTCGCATGCGGGGGCGAAACGCACCCGCCGAGCATACCGTCAATCCGGCGCCCCGTGGCGCTCAGGCCCGCTGCACTCAGGCGCGCGCGCGCGGCGTGAGCGGCGGCCCGCCGGCATCGTTGGCGGCCGCCGACCGGCTCGCGAACGAGGGCTCGTGCCGCGAGGCGAAGCGGTCGATGCGCCCGGCGATCAGCGCCGCCTCGCGCAGCACGGTCCAGTGCGACGCTTCGAACAGCTCGCGCTCGTGCACGCCGAGCCAGCGCTCGAGGTTCTCGCTCAGCGCGGGCGTGACGTAGCGATCGCGCAGCGGCACCAGGATTTGCACCGGTGCCTGCGCGTAGCGTTCGCGTGGCTGTCGCGCACGCGCGATGAAATTGGCGCGGTAGAGCCGGATGCCGTTGACGCCGTTGCGCACTTGCTGCGGGTCGGCTGCGGCGCGAATCCGCTCGGTGCGGCGCAGCCACCAGGGCCACAGCGCGGCGCCGCCAAGGCGCCAGAACAGCGCCGGCAGCAGCGGCAGATGGAAGAACGCGATGTACCACGACTTCAGCGATTGGCCGAGGCTCATCGGCGCGCGGAACACGTGGTCGAGGCAGGGGCCGGAGATCGACGTGTACGACAGGATGCGCCCGCGCATCGCCGGGTCGGTCACGGCCTCCCAACTCTGGATCGAGCCCCAGTCGTGGCCGACCAGATGGAACGGCCGCCGCCCGCAGGTCGCCCGGGCCACGGCATCGAGGTCGCGTTCGAGCTGCGCGAGGCGATAGGCCGAGGTCGATGCCGGCGCGTCGGACGCGCCGGCGCCGCGCACATCGTAGGCGATCACGCGGTAGCGCGTCTCGAGCGTCTCGCGCACGCGCTTCCAGACCCGCGCGGAGTCGGGGTAGCCGTGCACGAGGATCACGGGCGGCGCCTCGCGCGGCCCGCTCAGGTACACGGCGAGCCGCACGCCGTCCGAGTTCACCGTGATCGTCTCCAGCCCGGCCGCAGCCGGCGCGACCGCCGTCGCGGCTGACGTCACGGCTGACGTCACGGCTGACGTCACGGCTGCGCGACGGGGGTCGCGTGCAGCGGCACGCGCCGCGGTGCTGCCTGGGCCGCGTAGCGCGCGTTGGTTTCGTCGATCCGGGCCAGCAGGCTGTCGAGTTCGCCGAGGTAGCGGCGGTTGTCGTAGTCCCACGGATGGAAGCCCGGGCGGAAGAAGCCGAACCATTCGCGCGCGATGCCGGGGAACACGCCGCCGCGCGGCGAGTACAGATACTTGACGAGCGCCCACATGCCCGAGAAGCGGCCGTGGCGGCGACGGTGCGCGAGCATCAGGCGCACGTGATAATCGAACACGATGGTCCAGAAGATCACCGTGGTCAGCAGCATCGTGCTGGTGCGCAGCAGGTAGCGGCCGAGGCCGGGGCGGATCACGCGCAGCCATACGTCGTAGGACACCGACTTGTGCTCGGTCTCCTCCATCGCGTGCCACATCCACATCTGCGTGTAGCCGTCCACCGAGCCGTCGATGCGGGTCTCGTGCCCTTCGAGCAGCAGGTTGGCGAGCATCGCCGTGTAGTGCTCGAGCGCGATCGTGATGGCGAGCTGCATCGCGGGCGGCAGGATCTTGCGGAACAGGCCGAGGATCTTCCACAGGCGCTTGTCGAGCTTGTGTGCGGGCAGGCCCGCGGCCTGCAGCAGATCGTTGTACTCGATGTGCTCGCGCGTGTGCATCGCCTCCTGGCCGATGAAGCCGGCCACCTGCTTTTTCAGTTCGGGGTCGTCGATCTGGTCCCGATAGTGGCGTACCGAGTCCATGAAGAAGCGCTCACCGGCCGGGAACAGCAGCGACAGCGCGTTCATGAAGTGGGTGACGGGCACCCCCTTCACGTGCCAGTCGCACGCGCGGTCGGGGGGCATGGCGAAACGGATGTCGCGACGGACGGGCATCATGACGGTTCTCCCTGCTTGCCTGCGTTGTGATAGGTCGACGGGGCGGGCGCGCGTTCACCGCGCGCGGCGCGGCGGCGCGCCTTGGCCCGCTCGCGCCGGGTGGCGAGCACCACCAGCGCCTGATAGGCGGCCGGCAGCGTGCGCGCGAGCCAGTCGGCGCCGCGCGCGTCGCGCCCGATCAGCACGCGGCGCCGGTTCTTGCGCACGCCGTGCAGGATCACGCGCGCTGCCTCGTCCGCGCTGGTGATGAAAAACTTCTCGAAATCGTCCTTGCCCTGCTGCTCGCTGTCCACCATGAAGCCGAGCATGCTCTGCGAGATGCGGCTCGACTGCGCGATGTTGGTCTTGATGCCGCCCGGGTGGACGCAGGTGGCCGACACGCCGCATTTCATCATGTCGAGCTCCTGACGCAGCGACTCGGTGAAGCCGCGCACCGCGTACTTGGTTGCATTGTAGGCGCTCATGCCCGGCTGCGCGAAGATCCCGAAGATGCTCGAGGTGTTGATCACATGGCCGTCGCCGGAGGCCTTCAGATGCGGCAGGAACGCCTTGGTGCCGTGCACCACGCCCCAGAAGTTGATGTTCATGATCCATTCGAGGTCGGCGTATTCCATGCCCTCGATGGTGCTCGACAGCGCGACGCCGGCATTGTTGAACACCAGGTTCACGCGGCCGAACGCGCGTGCGGTCTCGTCGGCCCAGCGATGCATGGCCGCGCGGTCGCCCACGTCGAGCACGCAGGTGCTCACGCGTACCGCCGGCGCGAGCGCGCGCACGATCCGCTCGGTCTCCGCGAGGCCCACGCCGTTGCGGTCGGCCAGCGCGAGGTGGCAGCCCTCCTGCGCGAGTTGCAGCGCGAGCGAGCGGCCCATGCCCGAACCGGCGCCGGTGATGGCCGCGACCTTGTCTCGAAACGATTTCATGGGATGTTCTCCTGGTGGTCAGACGGCCGTCGCGCGTCGCTCGGGCGTGTCGGTGGCGGGGCCGGCCGGCGACGCCGCGCTCACGGCGGCAGCCGGCTTGGCGTCGTGGCGGGTGGCCACGTAGGCCTGGTAGTCGGCGATCGAGAAATGCGCGGTGGCCTGCCGGAAGCGCCAGGTGAAGCCGGGCCACAGCGTGGTGTTCTTGCCGGTGCGCGGGTCGAGATACCAGCTCTTGCAGCCGCCGGTGGACCAGATCGCGCGTCCGAGCCGCTGCTGCAGCCACCGGTTGTAGTCGGCTTCGACGAGCGGGCGCACCTCGACCGCCTCGGCACGCTCGCGCTCCATTGCGTTGAGCGCGCCGAGAATGTATTCGATCTGCGACTCGATCATGAACACCATCGAGTTGTGGCCGAGCCCGGTGTTCGGGCCGACGATCATGAAGAAGTTCGGGTAGCCGGGCAGCGTCGTGCCGAGATAGGCATGCGCGCCGTCGCGCCAGGTATCGACGATATCGACGCCGCCGCGCCCGCGGATCACGCCGCGCGGGAACGGGTCGGCCACCTGGAAGCCGGTGCCGTAGATCAGGCAGTCCACGGCGTGGCGGCGGCCGTCGGCGGTCACCACGGCATCGGGCTCGATGCGCGCGATCGGGTTCGTGACCACCTCGACGTTCGCGCGCGTGAGTGCCGGGTAATAGTCGTTCGAGATCAGCACGCGCTTGCAGCCGAGCGTGTAGTTCGGCGTGACGGTCGCGCGCAGGGCCGGATCGGCGATCTGCCGGCGGATGTGACGCTCGGCCAGCCGCTGCACGTTCTTCATCAGCGCCGGATGGATCGCGAAGCCGAGCACGCGTGATTCGAGCAGCCAGTAGCGGCTCGCGCGCGCGAGCTTCTGCGTAAACGGCAGCGTGCGGAACAGCCACTGCTCGAAGCGGCTCAGCGGCCGGTCGGGCTTGGGCATGATCCACGGCGGGGTGCGCTGGAACAGCGTCAGGTTCGCGACGCGCGGCGCGATCTGCGGCACGAACTGGATCGCGCTCGCGCCGGTGCCGATCACGGCCACGCGCTTGCCGTCGAGGTCGTAATCGTGGTCCCAGTGCTGCGAGTGGAACGCGTGGCCGGCGAACGATTCGATGCCGTCTATCTGCGGCAGCGCGGCCCGCGACAGGCCGCCCATGCCCGACACCAGCACGCGCGCCGAGACGCGCCGGCCGTTGGCGAAGCGCAACTGCCAGCGGTGGGCGAATTCGTCGTATTCGGCGCTGATGAGTTCGTGGCCGAAGCGCAGGTAGCGCGCGATGCCGAAACGCTCGACGCAGTGTTCCAGGTAAGCGCGGATTTCCGGCTGCGGCGCGAACATGCGCGTCCAGTGCGGGTTCGGCGCGAACGAGAACGAATAGACGTGGGACTGCACATCGCAGGCGCATCCTGGATAGTGATTGTCGCGCCAGGTTCCGCCGACCGTGGCGGCCTTTTCGAATACCGCGAAATCCGCGCGGCCGGTCTGCTGCAGCCGGATCGCCATGCCGAGGCCGGCGAAGCCGGTGCCGATGATGGCGACGTCGACGGCTTCGATGTGCCCGTCGGCATCGGGCGGGGTGCGCGCTGTCATACCTTGTCTCCGTTCTGGTCCATTTTTTAATGTGACATTGATTGATGTAACAATAGTCGGTGACGGGAGAAATCGCAACTGCCTAGACGATCGCCTCTAACTGCCCCGGCGGCGCGAGCCGCGAGGCCCGGTACGTGCCGGCCCGCGCCGTACCGCGATTGATCGCGCGGCGCGAATAATCGCGGCCGCCCTTGAGCCGCGACGCCGTGCGGCTCTATCCTGCTCCGTTGCTCGTTCGAAAGCAGAAACAGGGGGTAAGTCATGGACCGTTTACAGGCAATGCAGGTGTTTACGCGCGTGGTCGATGCCAACAGCTTCACGCGGGCCGCGGAGACGCTGTCGATGCCGCGCGCGTCGGTCACCACCATCATTCAGAACCTCGAGGCCCTGCTCGGCGTGCGGCTGTTGCACCGCACCACGCGCCGCCTCTCGCTGACACCCGAGGGCGCGGGGTATTACGAGCATTGCATTCGGATCATGACGGAGATCTCGGAGGCCGATGCGAGTTTCCAGGCCGGCAATCGCAAGCCGCACGGCACGCTGCGCGTGCATCTGCCGTCGCTGCTCGGCCGGCGCGTGCTGTTGCCGGCGCTGGCGCTGTTCCATCAGCGCTATCCGGACATCGAACTGCACTTCGGGCTCTCGGACCGGCCCGTCGATCTGGTGCGCGACGGCTTCGACTGCGAGATCCGGGTCGGGCCGCTCGCGGACTCGTCGATGGTGGCGCGGCGGGTGGGCGTGATCAAGCGCATCAGCTGCGCCTCGCCCGACTACCTCGAGCGCTACGGCCGGCCGGCATCGATCGAGGCGCTGGAGCAGCACCGCGCCGTGAATTTCGCCTATACGAGCGGCGGCCGGCCGATGCCTTGGACCTTCCTGATCGACGGCAAGCTGCACGAGGTGCGGATGAACTCGGTGGTCACCGTCAATGATTCGGATGCCTACGTGACCTGCGCGCTGGAAGGCTTCGGCATGATCCAGCCAATGCTGTTCTCGGTGATTCCACATCTGCTCGACGGCTCGCTGGTGGAGGTGCTGCCGGGCGTCTACCCGAAGCCCAAGCCGATCTCGATCGTCTATCCGCACAGCCGCCATCTGTCGATGACGGTGCGCGTGTTCGCGGACTGGGTGGCCGAATTGTTCGCGTCGGTGCCGGCGCTCGAGAGCATGCCCGGCAAGGGCGCGTCGGCGGCCAGCAAGGAGCGCGGCGCGGTGGCGGCCTGAGGCCGTCGCCGGAAAAGGCTGCGGCGGGCGGCCCTGCTGCTTCCTCCTCGCCGCGCCGCCTGCTTGCGGGGATCGCGCTGCACTACAATCTGGCGCGACGGCCCGTGCGCTGGCCGGCCCGAGCGCTATCATGCCATTTCCACCCGCGAGGCTTCCGACCATGCGTCTCATTCTTGCCATCATCCTGCCCTGGCTCCAGTTCTTCACCATCGGCCGTCCGTTCGCGGGCATTATCTGCCTGCTGCTGCAGGTCACGTTGATCGGCTGGATTCCGGCCGCGATCTGGTCTGTCTACGCGCTGAGCCAGTACAAGACCGACCAGAAGATCGCCCGCGCGATGGGCGGGCGCGGCTGACGGCAGTCGCGCCGCGCATGCCGGCCGCTTCGGCGGCCGGCGGCGCGCTGCCGGGCAGCACGCGTGCTGCGGCCCGACGTGCCGGGCCCTGACACGCGAGCGCTGCCGGTTGCTTTGCGGTTCGCAAGGTTACGCCCGGCCCAGCGGGCGGCCATCAGCTGAACGAGACTGCCAGGAGACACCCGATGAAGCCTTCCGCTCGTGCCGCGCTACCGGCCGATGCCGCGCTCGAGCCCGCCGGCGATGCCGCCTCGCCGCGCATCCGGCGCATCCAGCGCACGGCGCTCACGTTGCTGCTGATGAGCGGCGTGGTCAACTACCTCGATCGCGCCACCCTGTCGATCGCCACGCCGCTGATCCGCCACGACCTCGGTTTCTCGGTGCCGCAGATGGGGCTGCTGCTGTCGGCGTTCCTGTGGGCCTACGCGTTCGCGCAGCTGCCGGCCGGCATCCTGATCGACCGGCTCGGCGCGCGCCTGACGCTGGCCGCGAGCCTCGGGCTCTGGTCGATCGCACAGACCTTCGGCGGCCTCGTCAACGGCTTCTCGACGTTTTTCGCCGCGCGCATGGTGCTCGGCGTCGGCGAGGCACCGCAGTTCCCCACCAGCGCGCGGATCGTGCGCGACTGGTTCGCCGGACATGAGCGCGGCACGGCCACCGGCATCTGGAACAGTTCCTCGACGCTGGGCACGGCGATCTCCGCGCCGCTCCTGACGCTGCTGATGCTCAACGTGGGCTGGCGCTGGATGTTCGTGGTGATGGGGGCGGCCGGGCTGCTGCTGGCGGTGGCGTTCTATCTGCTGCACCGCGATCCGCGCCACGTCACGCTGACCCACCGCGAGCGCGCCTATCTCGACGACGCCGGCGGCCTCACCGGCACGCGTCCGAGCTGGGCCGACTGGCGCCATCTGCTGCGCTATCGCAGCACCTGGGGCATGCTGCTCGGCTTCTTCGGCACGATCTACGTGCTCTGGCTCTACAACGCCTGGTTGCCCACCTATCTGCAGATGGAGCACCACCTGACGATCGCACGCACCGGCTGGGTGGCGGCCGTGCCCTACGTGTTCGGCGTGATCGGCAGCCTGTCGGGCGGGCGGATCTGCGACGTGCTCGCGCGTCACGGCGTATCGACCATGAACAGCCGCAAGTATCCGATGGTCGCCTCGCTGCTCGGCATCGCGGTGTTCACGACGCTGACCGCGCTGACCGACAGCACCACGCTCGCGGTGGTGTTCATCTCGGTGTCGATGCTGCTGATGTACATTTCGTCGAGCGCGGCCTGGGCGATGGCCTCGGTGGCCGCGCCGGCCAACTCCACGGCCTCGATCGGCGCGATGCAGAATTTCGGCGGCTATTTCGGCGGCGCGCTGGCGCCGGTCGTGACGGGCTTCATCGTGGCCGCCACCCACTCGTTCAAGCCGGCACTCTACGTCGGGGCCGCGGTGGTGGTGGTCGCGATGGTCGGCTACTGGACGTTGGTGGGCGAGCCGGTGCCGCCGCGCGAGACGCAGGCGCCGCGCTGACGGCGATCCAGGCGGCGTGGCACGCCGCGCCGTGACTGCGCGCTTGCGCGCGCGCCTTCGGTCGCCCTGCATCCGCACCTGGCCGAAGCCGTCGCGCGGCGGGCTGCGGTGGCACGCCTCGGCGATCCGGCCGGTCTGACGCTCGGCGCGGCCGGGGCCGGCCGCCGGGCACCATCAGGAGGCCGCCGCCGGCGGCGTGCGCTCGAGCCGGCGGCAGGGCCGGCGGCGTCGCGTGCGGGGCGCCGCCATGCCGGCCCCGCTCAGGATGCGTTCGCGCTGCAGCTCGGGTACGGCGCCTTTTCGCCGGCCACGATCGGGCAGACCTTCAGCGGCATCAGGTTGCGGATGCGCTGCAGCCACATCTGGGCGTCGATGGCCGCGGGCTTGCTGGACTGCGGGCCGCGCTGCGCCCATTGCAGCGTGTACAGGTCCTTGGCACCCTTCACGACGGTGATCGCCGTGGTCTCGCTGTGGCCCGCGCTGGCGGCCGCGTTGCCGCAACTGACGACCATCGAGAACGCATCGCTGCCGTTGAGCTTGCCCTCGAAGATGCCCTTGGCCGCGAAGCTTTGCGGGCAGGCGCGCTGGAAGCCGGCCGCGATGCTGGTCGCATAGCTCTTCGCATCCGCTTCCGGGTGCTTGGCGACGACGTTCTGCGCACCCGTGAGCGTGATCATCTGGGTCCAGTTCGAAATGGTTTCGCCGGGCAGCACCCATTCGTGCGCATAGTCGTCGGCATGCGTGCCCTCGTAGATCGACACGAAGCGCGTGGGCAGACGGAAATAGACGAGCTGGCTGAAGATCGGCGCGATCGTGGCGATCACGGGCAACGCGGGCTGCGTTGCCTGCGCGCCGGCCGGCGCTGCGGGTGCGCTGCCTTGCGCGTGGGCGCCGATGGCGAGCGTCAGGGTCAGCAGCGAGCCGGCGGCGAGTGCCGCGGGGCGCGCATGGAGTCGGATAACACGCATGATTTCCTCGCGATGGTGGGCCTTGGTTTTCGGTGGCGATGTGCCTCAGCTTGCGAATGTAGCGCAAACGCGCCGCGCCGGTCGATGGTTTTACGCTCTGCAACATCTGGCGAGTGCTCCGCCGCAGCGCGGCACGACACGGTGCGGACACAATCTTTCAAGCGGCCGCGAGCCTCTGCGCCAACGGCAGCCGTTCGGGCGGGCGATGCGCCCGGCGCCGCCGCAGCCGCCGCCAAATGGTTGTGCGCGCATCGATCTCGCCGGATCGGTTCGATTCGCATGGCTGAACGATCGTCATGATCGTTGCCAGGCATGGTCAATCACATCGCTCGCCCGGAGGGAATCCGGATAAAGCAGGAGGTAGGGCGCTTGCCCGCGAAATTTGCCTGGCTGACGACAGCCGAAACAAGCCAGAGCTAGTCTGATGAATCGGCGACGCGCCCCGCGCGTGCCGGCCGCGGCGATTTCCCTGGCCGCGAGGCCGGCCATGGCCCCGGCCCGCCTCGCCGCGCCCGGCGGGGCGGCGCGTGCGGCCGGCGCCGTAGGCCGACGCGCAGGCGCGACGGTCGTCGAGGTTCGGCGCGATCGGGGCTGGCGCTGCCTGCGGCGGCCGTGCGACGATCTCGGCTCCAGCCGATCCCTCCTGCACGCCGTTCGCGGCACCCCGACCCACGATGACTTCGCTCGAATCCTTTCCCTGCCTGCAGACCCGGCGGCTCGTATTGCGCGAGCTGGCGCCGGCCGATGCGGCGGCGCTCTATGCGATCCACGGCGACGCGGACGCGATGCGCTGGTATGGCGCGGAGTCGATGACGGCGCCGGCGCAGGCCGCGCGGCTGATCGACACCTTCATGGCCTGGCGCATCGCCGGCACCGGCGTGCGCTGGGGGATCGAGCGCCGCGCCGACGGCGCGCTGATCGGCACCTGCGGGCTGTTTCGCTGGAGCCGCGCCTGGCATAGCTGCACGATCGGCTATGAACTCGCGCGCGGCGCGCGCGGGCAGGGCGTCATGCACGAGGCGCTGGGCGCCGTGCTCGATCACGGCTTCGGCGCGATGGACCTGAACCGCGTCGAGGCGCGCGTGCATCCCGAGAACGAGGCCTCGCTGCGTGTGCTGGCCGCGCTCGGGTTCGTGCGCGAGGGCTACCAGCGCCAAGCCGGCTACTGGAACGGCGCGTTTCGCGATCTGGTCCAGTATGCCCTGCTGCGCGACGAATACCGCGCGCCGGCCGGCTGATTCATCGCGCCTGCGTCGGGCATCTGCATTGGGCGGCGGGCCTGGTCCGCACCGCGCGGCTCGACGCGCAGCGCGCGCATCGAAGCGCGCCGTTGCGCGAGGCCGCGAGCGAAATGTGCCTGTCACCGGTGCTCTGTTTGCGCTGCGAGGCAGACCCGATGCGAACCCGGATGCGCATGGCCTGGCCCGTCACGCCGGCGCCGGCCGTCGACGACGCGATCGTCTTCCCGCTGCCCGGCGCGGCCGGCTGGGCCGCCGCCTGCGCGCTTCGAGGCGGCCGGCTTCGCGCGCGGCGGCGTTCAACCCGCACCGGACGCGCAGGGATGCACCTGCGTCGATCCCGAAGGCTCTTGCACCGTGCCGCCGCGCCGGCTTAGAACGCGTGGCGCAGGCCCACCGTGACGGCCAGTTGCGAGTCGGTGGATGACGGCGAGAGCGTGTTGATCATCGCGTGCGAGAGCACCGAGCCGGCCGGTGCGCCGTGCACGTTCTGATAGACACCTTCCAGATAGACGTCGGTGCGCTTGCTGAGCGCGTAATCGGTCTGCAGCATCGCGGTGTTCCAGCCCGGCGAGGCGCCGTCGTAGGCGCCGCGCGTGTAGGTGTAGGCGCCCGACAGGCTGAGCGCGCTGGTCAGCGCGTACTTCGCGTTGAGCTCGTAGTTGTCGAGCCGCAGCGTGCCGTTCAGGCCGCCCGCCGAGCTGTCGGCGGCGCCGAGATAGGTGCCCGTGCCGAACGAGAACACGCCGGTGGCGTCGTCGATCTGCGTGTGGCTCCAGACCAGCCCGACGGTGGCCGCGCCGAACGTGTAGTTGCCGCCGAGCGACCAGATCCGCTGGCGCCGCGCGATGAAATTCGCGCTGGTGTCGCCGGTGGTGATCGCGCCCGCACCGCTGCCGGCGCCATTGAACTGCAGGTAGCCGGCCGCGAGGTTGGCGGGGCCTTGCGCATACGACAGCGCGAAGCCGTAGGCGCGGTTGTCGGCGAAGCTGCCGGCCTGGTTGCTGAAGCCGTACATGGTTTCGAAGCTCAGGCCGCGCCAGGTCGGGCTCGCGTACTTGACGGTGTTGTTCACCACCACCGAGTTCGCGGCCAGGTTGTCGTTCTCGAACGGATGCGCGGCGATGCTGCCGCCCCAGGTGTTCAGCTCGGCCGTGAGCGGGCCGACCAGATCGTTCAGCACGTCGAACTGGCGGCCGAACGTGAGCGTGCCGGCCGCCTCGCTCTGCAGCCCGAGCCAGGCCTGCGAGCCGAAGCCGTCGCCCGAGAACGCCTGCGCGCCGTTGTTGAGCAGGAAACCCTGTTCCAGCTTGAACACCGCGTGCAGCCCGCCGCCCAGGTCCTCGCCGCCCTTCAGGCCGAACGCGGTGTTCTGCATGGCGCTGCTGCTCGCCTGCCAGTTGCTGTGGCCGAGCTGGTTGTTGGTGTAGGCGAGGCCGGTATCGATCAGCCCGTAGAGCGTGACGCTGCTTTGCGCATGCGCGGATGTCGAGGCGGCGAGCGCGCCGACGAGCGCGGCGCGGATCAGGGCGGGTTTCATCGAAAGGGCTCCAGGTGGACGATGACGATGCTCGAATCGAGCCGGCCGCCGCGCCATGCCGATTGCGCGAGCAAAGGCCCCGGCATTCGGAAAATGGGCGAAGGTGCAACGCGTCGGCAATCCGTCGGCCAATCGGCAAAGTGTTTTGCCAATTGCCGCGAGCAGGCGCGCCCAGGCTGGCTGGCGGGGCGATCCGGCGTGATCCGGTGAATTGGCAACGGGTCGCATCTTAGAACGCCGAAAATAAAAATGGCATGCGAGGGAGCCGATCGTGGTATCAAAAAAACAGAGCGATTCTTTATATTTTTTATTCGCTGCCGCCTGATTTTGGCGGGCCTGTCTCGTGCCGGAACGAGGGCGGCCGGGGTGGCCGCATGGCACGGCTTTCATGAGGGTTGGGATTCGATTGCGCGAGGCTTTCGTGATTGCCGGCGCGGCACGCCGATGCGATGATGACTGACACCGCGTGCGGCGTGAGCCGCGACGCCGCCATCGTTTCCGTTTTCGATCGTCCCGAAGGAGCGCACGCTTGCATTCCGTTCCGCCTTCCGCCCCGCGCCGGCTTTCGGGCCGCCTGCTGCTGCCGGCGCTGGCCGCCGCCGTGCTGCTGTCGGCCTGTGCCGGCGGCGCGCCGCGCGAGCTGCCGCCGCCGCCTTCGCCGCCGATCCCGGCCGGCATGACGGGCGCGCAGCTGCTGCCGCGCGGCTACGTCTGCCAGGATTGCGCGATCGATTTCCTGCTCGGCGCGATCACGCCGCCGGCCCACGGGCTGATGCTGGTGCGCGGCGGATTCATGACGCCGCAGGCGATCTGGATCGTGGTCGATTACGACGCGCGGCGCGTCTCGCGCATCGTCACGGCCGCGTCGCAGGACGCGCAGGGCCGCTTCGCGCTGCGCGCGCTCGCCCGCAACGACGCGCCGCTGAGCGCGGGCGATGTCTCCGAGATCCGCTCGGACGCCGATGCGATCTGGATCTCGACGCACACGCTGCGTTCCAAATCGGCCACCGATACGACCTGGAGCCTCTATCTGATCGACGGCGGGGCGGTGCGCCACGAGTTCGGCATCGGCCAGCCGGGCGAGGGCGCGGCGCGGCTCGCCGACGATCTCGACCGCATCGTGCGGCACGGCATCGGCGGCTGAGGCCGCCCGGCCGCTCACCGCGGCCCGCTTCGACGCCGACCGCGCCGCCCGGGTTTGCCGGCGCCCGGACGATGCGGTTAGAATGCCGCAGCGCAGCAGCCATTGCGGCCGCGCGCATGCCGGCGCGCCGTGGCGCGTGCCGTGCCGTCCGTCCGAATCGACCCCGCTACCCATGTAATCGCTCGCGAACGCCCCTCCGTCGTCTGTCCATTCGCCCGACCGAGCGGGGGTTCGCGGACCGATGCCGCCCGTGCCGTGCGCCTCGCGCGGCAGGCCCGGGCGCCGTCCCGTCTATCCGTGTCCTCACACCAACGCCTGCCGGCGTCGCCGGCACCCGCGAGCCGGGTGCCGCGTGCCGGCGGCACCGGATGCCGTCCGCACCCGCAGGCCGGGCCGGCCGCGCGACCCCGCTGCCGCGCGGCACCGTCCCCAACGCTCCAACCAGGAACCCGTCATGCATGCCCGTACCCTACGCGACGCGTGGTTTGGCAACCTTCGCGGCGATCTGCTCGCCGGCATCGTCGTCGCCCTCGCGCTGATTCCCGAGGCGCTCGCCTTCTCGATCATCGCCGGCGTCGACCCGAAGGTCGGCCTCTACGCCGCCTCCGTGATCGCCATCGTCAGCGCGATCGCGGGCGGCCGGCCCGGCATGATCTCGGCCGCCACCGGCGCGGTCGCGCTCCTGCTCACCTCGCTGGTGCGCGACCACGGCGTGCAGTACGTGCTCGCCGCCGGCATGCTGGCCGGCGTGCTGCAGATCGGCGCCGGGCTGCTGCGGCTCGGCGAGCTGATGCGCTTCGTATCGCGCTCGGTGATGACGGGCTTCGTCAACGCGCTCGCGATCCTGATCTTCCTGGCCCAGCTGCCGCAGCTGCGCGGCGTGCCGGCATCCGTCTACGGCCTGCTCGCGCTCGGCCTCGCGATCATTTACCTGCTGCCGCGCGTGACGCGCGCGGTGCCGTCGCCGCTCGTGTGCATCGTCGTGCTGACCGCGCTGGCGCTGGCCTGCCACCTGCCGCTGCGCACCGTCGGCGAGATGGGCGCGTTCCCCGACGCGCTGCCCGCGTTCGCGCTACCGCACGTGCCGCTCACGTTCGACACGCTGCGCATCGTGCTGCCGTATTCGATCGGCATCGCGGCAGTGGGGCTGCTCGAATCGCTGATGACGGCCGCCATCGTCGACGACTACACCGACACGCCGAGCGACAAGAACCGCGAATGCCGCGGCCAGGGCTGCGCCAACATCGCGGCGGGGCTGCTGGGCGGCATGCCGGGCTGCGCGATGATCGGCCAGACGGTGATCAACATGAAGTCGGGCGGGCGCGGGCGCCTGTCGACCTTGACGGCCGGCGTGGGCCTGCTGGTGCTGGTGGTGTTTCTGGGGCCGTGGGTGCGGCAGATCCCGATGGTGGCGCTGGTGGCCGTGATGGTGATGGTGTCGATCAGCACCTTCAGCTGGAAGTCGATCTTGAACCTGCGCACCCATCCGGCCAGTTCGTCGGTGGTGATGCTGGCCACCGTGGCGATCGTGGTCGCCACCGGCAACCTGGCGATCGGCGTGTTCGCCGGCGTGCTGCTCTCGGCGCTGTTTTTCGCCTCGAAGGTGCGGCGCGTGCTGGCGGTCGACAGCACGCTCGACGCGGCCACCGGCGAGCGGCGCTACACGGTGCGCGGGCAGGTGTTCTTCGCCTCGTCGGAGGCGTTCGTCGCGCAGTTCGATTTCCACGAGCCGGTCGCGCGCGTGCGGCTCGACGTGTCGCACGCGCACTTCTGGGACATTACCGCGATCGACGCGCTCGACCGCATCGTCAACAAGTTCCGCCGCCATGGCGTGGCCGTCGAGCTGAGCGGGCTCAATCGCGCGAGCGCGACCATGATCGACCGGTACGCGACCCACGACAAGGCCGCTGCGGCCGGCGAGGCCGGGCTGTCGCATTGACGCGCGCCGCCACCGGCGGCGGGCCTCACTTCGACGCGAGCGCGGCCTGCACGGCCGGATCGCGCCAGACCGCGGCGGCCACGTCGATCCTGGCCGGAATCAGCTTCACGCCGTAGAACGCATCGGCCACCGCCTGCTGCGAGGCGACGATGCGGTCGTCCACCGGCACCGCGCCGAACGGCACGCGTTTGAACCACGCTTCGACCAGGGCCGTGTCGAGGCCCACCTTCGGCGCGATGATCGCGGCCGTGTCGGCCGGGTGCGCGTTGACCCAGCGGCCCGTCTCGCGGAGCTGGCGCAGCACGGCGGCGACGATGTCGGCATGCGCGCCGGCGAACTCGCGCGTTGCCTCATAGAAGTTGTAAGGCGCCGTGAGCCCGGTGTAGTCGGACAGCGTGCGCACCTTGAGCGCGCTCTGCGCGGCCGCGTAATACGGGTCCCACACCACCCAGGCGTCCACGTCGCCGTTCTCGAACGCGGCGCGCGCGTCGGCGGGGGCCAGGTAGACGGGCCGGATGTCGCCGTAGCGTAGCCCGGCCCGGTTCAGCGCGGCCAGCAGCAGGTAGTTCGAGCTGGAGCCCTTCTGCAGCGCCACCTTCCTGCCGCGCAGGTCGGCCAGGTCGCGAACCGGCGAGCCCGGCTTCACGAAGATCGCCTCGGCGTGCGGCGCGGGCGGCTCGGCGCCCACGTAGACGAAGCGCACGCCGCCCGCCTGCGCGAACACGGGCGGCGGCGCGCCGGTGTAGCCGAAGTCGATGCTGTCGGCGTTCAGCGCCTCGAGCAGCTGCGGGCCGGCCGGGAATTCGAACCATTTCACCGTGTAGCCGAGCGCCGCGAGCCGCGCCTCGAGCGTGCCTTGCGCCTTCACCACCGCGAGCAGGCCGGCCTTCTGGTAGCCGATCCGCAGCACGTGGCCGCTGCCCGCCTGCGCGGCCGCGCTGCCGGCCGACAGCGCGGCGACGAGAAGCGCGCCAAGCCGGACGGCAAGCCCGGGCGCATGGCGGCGGGCCGTGCGCGCGGCGCCGGCGCGACGCCGGCAAGGCAGGCGGCGCGCGAGCGCGCCCAAGCGCAGGGCGGGGATGAGGCGCAGGGCGGGGATGAAGCGGGCAAGGCGAAACATCGGGCGGGTCTCCGGAGCGGTCGCCGGCATGCGGCGAGATTCGACGGGGACGGCGGCATGCCGAACCATGCCGCCGCAGTCGAAAAATCGTCGCATGGGCGTCCGCCCGGCCCAACCAAGCATTGCCGAAATCAATATGACGGCGGCCTGACTATGGTTTCTCGCGCGCGCCGCCGGGCGCCTCGCCGCCGGCCTTGCCGGCCTTGCCGGCTTCGTCGCGGGCGGCGCCGCTCAGCTGCTTGTCGAGGATGGTCGCCACGCGTCCGCCGAGGTAGTCGCCCGAGGCCGCCTCGAGCGCGCGGTTCATCTCGCCCTCGACGAAGGTGGCCGACAGCGGCCGCACCCGCCAGATCGCCTCGACCAGCGCCGGCACCTCGGTGACGGGCGGCAGCGAGCCTTCGTCGTAGCGGTCGAGGCGGCGCACCACGAGGTCCACCAGCACCCGCGCGATCGCGTCGAAGTGCGGCCGCGCGATCATGATCGCGTCCACCAGCTCGCGCACCGGAATGCCCTCGCGCACCAGCGCGGCGGCCGCTTCGATCAGCCCCGGCGTCTTCGCCACGAACGACAGCCCGCGCCGCTCCAGCAGCCCGAGTTCGGTCACGCGCGCGAGCGAGGCCGGCGTCTGCGGGCCGAACATGCCCACCAGGTCGGCCAGCGAATAGGTCTTCGGACGCTCGTGCGACCAGCGCCCGCCGATCGCGTTCTCGAGGCCGAGGATCGAGCGCAGGTCGTGGCCCTCGTCGATCGCCTTGATCAGATCCTGAATGTTGGCGAGCGTGTAGCCGCGTGCCAGCAGGTGGTTGATCACCTTGAGCCGGGCCACGTGCGTGTCGTCGTAGATGCCCACGCGGCCGCGCTTGCGCGGCGGCGCGAGCAAGCCGCGGTCCTGGTAGGCGCGGACGTTGCGCACGGTCGTGTCGGTCACGCGCGCGAGCTCGTCGACGGTGTACTCGTTGGGGGCTGCGCCGTCGGGCGACGCATCGGCGGATGAGGGCGGAGTCGGTGTCGGCATGTGCGGATTTTAGCGTGTGTGCGCGGGATCGTCGCGCGCGACAGCCGGCTGTCGATTTCGGCCATGAGTCTGCGCAAGATCAAGTATTTTGGCGATACGGCCCGAATCGGACGATTCCCCGATCGCGGCGACTCAAGTTTTTCAGCCCCGGACCGTAAATGTCGTCAGCAAATGATTTGCGCGCAAGTGCCATTCAATCCTGTCGACCGGTCTGCCATGAACGCCCTGTTTTCCCGCTTTTCGATCCGTACCCGCCTCTATTCGACGCTGGCCCTGGCCGCCGCGCTGCTCTGCGTGACCGGCCTGATCGGTCTGTTCGGCATGCAGGGCTCGAACGACGCGCTGAAGAACGCCTATCTCTACGAACTCGCCGGCAAGACGGCCCTGGGCTCGGCGAACCTGAACCTGACGATCGCGCGCACCACCATCGACCGCGCCATCCTGCATCCGGACAACCCGGACCTGCAGTCGGTGCTCGACAAGGCCGAATCGTATCTGGCGACTTCCGACAAGGCCTGGAACGACTACATCTCGCTGCCGCACCAGGACGGCGAGCAGCCGCTTGCGGACGCGGTCGGCAGCGCGCGCGGCGCATTCATCTCGCAGGCGATCCGGCCGATGCTGGACGCGGTACGCGGCGGCCGTGCCGACGAGGCCGACCGCCTGGTGATGAAGGTCGCGCCGCCGCTGGCGGTGGCGCTTTCCAAGGCCACCGCCGATCTCGACGCGTTCGACATGCAGCGCGGGCGCCAGGAGTACGAGGGCGCGCAGCAGCGCTTCTCGACGCTGCGCCTGATTGCGCTGGCAACCATCGTGATCGGGCTCGGCGCCTGCCTGGGCTGCGCGATCGGGCTCCACTACGCGATCACGCGCCCGCTCGCGCACCTGCTCGATCATTTCCGCCGGCTCTCCGACGGCGATCTGACGCGCGAGCTGCAATGGAGCTCGCGCGACGAGATGGCCGAACTCGTGAGCGGCGTCACGCGCATGCAGCGCAACCTGGCGGAGACGGTCCGGCGCGTGATGCACGGCTCGGAGTCGATCGCCACCGCCACGCGCCAGATCTCGGCCGGCAACACCGATCTCTCGCAGCGCACCGAGGAGCAGGCCGCCACGCTCGAACAGACCGCGGCCAGCATGGCGCAGCTGACCACCACCGTGCGCCAGAACGCCGACCATGCGCGCGACGCCCGCGAATCGGCCGACGACGCCACCCGCATCGCCTCGCAGGGCGCCTCGGTGGTGAGCGAGGTGGTCGGCACCATGAACGACATCGATCGCAGCTCGCAGCGCGTGGCCGACATCATCGGCACGATCGAGGGCATCGCGTTCCAGACCAACATCCTGGCGCTGAACGCGGCGGTGGAGGCGGCGCGGGCCGGCGAGCAGGGCCGCGGCTTCGCGGTGGTGGCGGGCGAGGTGCGCACGCTCGCGCAGCGTTCGGCCAGCGCCGCCAAGGAGATCCGCGCGCTGATCGGCGAATCGGTGGAGCGCGTCGCGGCCGGCTCGCGGCTGGTCGGCACGGCCGGCAACACCATGAACGAGATCCGCGACGCCATCACGCGCGTCAACGACAGCATGGCCGCGATCGCGGCCGCCTCCGACGAGCAGCGCGACGGCATCGAGCAGGTCAGCCGCGCGGTCTCGCAGATGGACGAGGTCTCGCAGCAGAACGCGGCGCTCGTCGAGCAGGCTGCGGCCGCGGCCTCCGCGCTCGAGGAGCAGGCCAACGGACTGCGCGAGGCGGTGCGCGCGTTCCGCGTGGCCTGAGCCGGCGCGCCGCGGCCGGGGCGACGCAAGGGGCGCGATCCGCCGCGTCCCGCGTCCCGCGTCGCCGGCGTGACCGGCGCGCCGGAAGGGATGCCCGGCGCGCCCGGTGCCGCCGGGCGCCGCCCCGGCGGTCGCCGCCGCGTCAGTTCGCGGGTGCGAGGCGCGCGGCGGCGCGCTGCGAGGCCACCACGATCAGCTTCATGGTCGCGCGCGTGGCGCCGACGAACAGCTTGCGCGCCGCGCGCGCGTCGAACGTCTCGAAATCGACCTCGGTCAGGATCACGCAGGGCGCGGCCTGGCCCTTGAAGCGATAGATCGAATCGAGCAGCACCTCGCCTTCCTGATACTCCGGTGTGCCGAACAGATCGTACTTGCCGGTGAAGCGGCGCACGCGATGCGGGCCGAGCTGGTCGAGCGGCGTGAACACCGAACTTTCACGGCCGCGATAGGACAGCACCGCGATGTCCTGCTTGCGAAAGCCCAGCGACAGCGCCTGCGTGATCGCGCGCTTGGTGGCGTCGATGCAGGCCTCGCCCGTGGCGTCGCCGTCGTCGTAGACGTTGAAGCTCAGCTCCGAGCCGTCGAGCGGGCTGCCCGATTTCAGTTCGGCCGCGAGTGGCTCCAGCTCGCCCACCACGTGGCGCAGGTAGTGCAGCACGTCGCGAGGGCTGCGGTAGTTGGTCAGTTCGCGCAGCGTGACCCAGCCGTCGAACGGCACGTCGTCGCGCGCGTAGAGCGCCTGCAGCGGGTCTTCCAGCCACCACCAGGCGCCGTGCGGCGCCAGCAGGCGTTCGAGCGCGGCGGCCCAGTCGGGCTGGAAATCCTGTCCCTCGTCGACGATCAGCACGTCGAAGTGCCAGCGTTCGGGCACCGGCGTGGCCGCGAAACGCGCCGCGAGCCGCGTGAACGCGTCCGGTTCGGCAAAGTCGGGCGTGTGGCCGGTATCGCGCAGCACGGTGTCGCAGAACTGGTGGTAGTTGGCGATGGTCGCGCCTTCCGGGGCCAGCCGCTTGATCGAGTCGGCCAGCGGGCGGTTGAAGCAGACGTAGAGCACGCGGCGGCCGGCGGCCACGGCGTCGCGCATCACGCGCACCGCGAGCTGGGTCTTGCCCGAGCCGGCGGTGGCGATCACCCGCAGCCGGAACGGCGTGAACTCGAGCCGGCGCGCCCAGGTGGCGAGGCCGGCCGACAGCCGCGTGACGAGCGTGTCGGCCTGGCCGACCAGCGCGCTCGTGTCCGGCGCGAGCGAGAGCTCGTCGGCGAGGAAGTGGTGGATCTTCGCGGCGCTCGCGAACGGCGGCTCGTCGGCCGGCAGCGCGGCCTCGATCACGGCGGCCAGCTGGCCGCGGCGCGTCGCGTCGACGATGCGCTCGGGCGGCAGCCCCGCGATCGCCGGATTCGTGACCGTGTGGTCGGGGCAGTAGAGCAGCGCGTCCACGCCGTACTCGCCGGCGCCGAACGCGGCCGTCAGGCGCCGGTGCAGCGTCTCCTGCATCTGCGCGAGCTGGATCGCGACGTTGCGCTCGGTCTTCATGTAGACCTTGGCGAGCCCCTTCGGCGTCTCGCGCAGGAAGCCCGCCTTCTGCTCCACCAGCAGCACGCGCCCCGAGGGGCTCACCACCACGAAATCGGCCTCGCCGAACACCGAGAAATGATGGTCGGGACGCGTCCAGTGCACGCCGTGGTAGATCGTGTAGGCGTCGGGCAGCGCGCCTTCGAGCATCGTCAGCGTGTCGCGCTCGCGCTGCGCCGCGCCGGTGGCGGCGACGCTCTTCCAGTCGTCGGGGATGATGCGGGCCATGAAGGGACTCGGGGGTGGGGGCGTCGGCTATTGTACGCACGCCACCGCGGCCGCGGCACGCAATGCCGCGGGCACGCGCGGGCCGCGCCGCAACCGGCCTCGCGCGCCATGGCGGCGCCCGCGCCGACGGGGCGCCGCGCCCGCCCGCGGCCGGCTCAGTGCCGCGCGAGCCGCTTGGCCAGATCGGCGCAGAGCAAGGCCAGACGCGCCGGTTTCTCGTAGCAGGCCACGTCGAAGGTGCGCATCACGTCGCTGATCTCGGCCTCGCTGACCTGGCCCGCGAGCAGCGCGCCCGTCAGCACGAAGATCGGCGCGCCGGGGTTGTCGGAGGCCCGCACGGCGCGGATCACCGGCGTGGCCGGCTGGCCGTCGAACAGCCATTCGGTCAGCACCGCGTCGAACGCCTGGTTTTGCAGCGCGTCGATGAACGGCGTCAGCGTATCGAAATGCACCGTCGCGAAGCCCTGCTCGTCGAGGTAGCGGCAGACCTGCCCGGCGGTGGCCAGGTCGCTGTCGATCACCGCCACCTGCAGCCGGTCGTTCTCGACTCGGCGCGGATAGATCTCGATCTTGTGGACGTCGTAGGCGTTCTGGTAGAGCACGCCGTTCTGGCGCAGCACGCGCCAGCGGCCCTGGTTCTCGTAGGCGACGAATTCCGGGCGCGCGCCCGGTTCGAGCTGCGCGCCGACCCAGACCGTGCAGGGGATCTCGGCGACGCCGGCGAACAGGATCGCGTCGTGCGCGCTCGCGCCCACCATGCCGGGGTCGAGCGACTGCGCGCCGAACAGCTGCGCGGCCGGCTCGCCGTAGGCTTCGGCGACCTTGCGGATCTGCGAGAGGGTCCAGGGGCTGCTGCCGCGCAGCTTGCGGTGGCCCTGGGAAAAGCTCAGATCGAGAATCCGGCACAGTTCGGTGGTCTGTTGCCGTTTCCCGATGCCATTGCGGCTCATCAGCTCGCGCACGCGTTCGGCGACGGCTAGGGAGTCCGTGGTCACTGCTTCGTTGGTCATGCTTGGCGGATGCGATCGGATCGAGAGGGTGTCGCTTTACAACGGCGGATTCATGGCGGACAAAGCCGCTGGGGAGTACGGCGAGCCGACCGGCCACGCATGCAGCCGTTAACTCTACCGCAATTCAGAAACCGCTCTGTCGACATTTACACCGGCTGATGGGAAAGCTGTTACGAAACATTGCGAAATGTTCGTCCCCGTCAAGGCCCGGGCCGCGGCACGCGCTCGTCGAGCCGCGCGCGTGCCGGCCAAGCCGCGCTGCCGTGGGCCCGGGGCGCCGTCTCCGTAACATAGGCGAGCGGTGGTATCGGCGCCAGTCGGGCCGGCAGCCCCCGCATGCGACTGGTTGGTGTTTTTTTGTGTTCGCGCCGGCCGCCGGCCGCTCGCGGCCGGCCGGTAGAATGGCACGACCGCCGAGGCGGCATCCCGCCGCCCCGCCATCATCGCCTTGCCGACCGCCCGACGCCCCGCATGACCACCACCTATCCGCTGTACCGCGCGTTTTCCCGCGCGGACGAACCGTTTCCGACGCAAGCCGAGGTCGTGATCGCCGGCGCCGGCATCATGGGCTGCGCGGCGGCCTACTATCTCGCCCGGCGCGGCATCCGGGCGGTGGTGTTCGACAAGTCGCGCGTGGCGGGCCAGCAGTCCACGCGCGCCTGGGGCTTCGTGCGCCAGCAGGGGCGCGAGGCCGCCGAGGTGCCGCTGATGATGGCCGGCATGCGGATCTGGGAGGGGCTCGAGGCCGAACTCGGCGCCGATCTCGAATGGCGCCAGGGCGGCTGCCTCTATCTGGCCGACCAGGACGAGGACTGGGCCGCGTTCCAGGACTGGCTCGGCGTGGCGCGCGAGCATGGGCTCGATACCCGTGCACTCGCGCCCGCCGAGGTCGGGCGCCATGTGACGGGGCTCGCCGCGCCGGTACTCGGCGGCCTGTACACCGCCTCCGACGGGCAGGCCGAGCCGCGCCGCGTGGCGCCCGCGTTCGCCGCGCGCGCCATCGAGCGCGGCGCGCGCTTCTTCGACGGCTGCGGCGTGAGCGCGATCGAGACGGCGGGCGGCGCGGTGACGGGCGTGGTGACCGAGCGCGGCCTCGTGAAGACCTCGCGCGTGATCTGCGCGGCCGGCGCGGCCAGCTTCCGGCTGCTCGACGGGGTGGGCATCCGCCTGCCGCAGCAGACCGTGCGCGGCACCTGCATCCGCACCAACGCGCTGCCGGCCGTGTCGGCGGCGACCCTCTGGGGCCACGGGCTCGGCATACGCCAGCGCGCCGACGGCGCCATCAACCTGGCCGACGACATGAGCGTCGACGTCGACCTGACGCTCGGCCATCTGCGCGGGCTGTCGCTGTTCATGCCTGAACTCTGGAAGCATCGCCGGAAATTCCGGCTTCATCTGAACGGCGCGCTGCTCGGCGACCTCGCGCGGCGCATCGGCGGCGGCCCCGGCGCGATCGAGCCGCGCGAGCCGCAGCCGCGCCCCAATCCCGCGCAGGGGCCGCGCGCGCTGGCGCGGCTCAGGCGGATCTTCCCGGCGCTCGCGGCGGCGCAGGCCGTCGAGAGCTGGGCCGGGCTGATCGACGTGCTGCCCGACGGGATTCCGGTGATCGACGCGCCCGACGCGGTGCGCGGGCTCGCCATCGCGACCGGCTTCTGCGGGCACGGCTTCGCGATGGGGCCGATCGTCGGGCGGCTGCTCGCGGAGCTGATCGATGGCGGCGCGCCGTCGCTCGAACTGGGCGCGTTTCGGGCGCGCCGCTTCGTCGACGGCACCATGCAGCGGCCGCGCAGCATGCTGTGAAGGACGACGGGCGGGCGGCCGGGGCCGGGCGCCCGCGACCGTCCGATGCGCCGCCGCGGGCGGGCGTGCCGGGCACGCGCTGCCCGAGACGCGTCGGCGGGGCGGCCGCGGCGGGAGCCCGGGCGCGCTGCCCGGCGCGCGGCCGGAAGCACGCCGGGCCGAGTTCTGCGATGCTTGGCAAGCCCCACGCTTGTCGGCATGATTCAAGGCCACGCATTTGCGCCGCTCCCGTCGACGGGCGGTGCCCACCGAAGGAGCGCAGCGCCATGCTGCAAGGATGAAGTCCATGCGCTGTTGGTTCCCTTTTCACGCCGCCCGGCGGGCCGCCTGGCCGGCGCCGGCCCGGGCGCGCCGTGCCGCGTGGGTGCCGGCGCTCGCCGCCGCGGTGGCGCTGGCCGCTGCCGGCGGCCCGGCGGCAGGCGCCGGTGCCAACGGCGCGGAGCTGGCCGCGGCGCGCTTCCAGGCGCTGCTGAGCTGCGCGCCCGGCGCGCAGGTGCCGGGGCCGGCCGAGCGCGCGGCGTGGCGCGCGGCGGGCCTGTCGTTTACCGGCTATGCGCACGACGGCGCCGTGCTGCTCGACGACCAGCACGACGCGCCGTCCGATGCGTGGGAGGAACTGCGCGTGCGGTTTCCGCGCCCCGTGACGATCGAGGGCAGCCCGGTGACGCTGATCCATCTGGCCAGGCAGCAGAGCGGGGACACGGCTGCCGATACCGACCTCACCGTCTACGCCGAGACGAGCGGCGAGATCGGCACCTTCGCGGCCGCGCGCCGGCTCGCGCCGCTGCCCTCGGCGGTGCCGGCGGGGCTCGACATCGAGGGCAATGCCGAGGACGGGCACGCGGCCCTGTTCCATGCCGGCTATCTGCGCTGGGCGACGCCGCTGTCCAAGCTTCAGGCCGATGCGCTGAGCGAGCCGGGCAGCCTGTATCTGCCGGGCGCGCACCGGCTGCCGTCGGCCCGCTTCGCCGGCGCGCTGGCGGGCGAGCCGGGCCGCTTCGCGTTCGGCTGCGTGGTGTTCGGGCCGGACGTGACGCCGGTGGACGGCATGTGAGCGCCGGGCGCCGCGGGGGCGGCCGCCGGCCTGTCACGGCCCGGCGAGCCCGCCGCGCGGCGTGGCCGCGTGCGGCCCGCGCCGCTGGCCGCCGGCGGAAAGCGGCCGGCCGCGTCCCGGCGGGCTGCGGGGCGCGCTCCGCAGCCCGATGCCACGGCGAGCCGGATGGCGCCCGTCCGTATCGGCGCGGTCGGCGACGGTTCCCGTCGCGATGCCGGGTGCTTCATCGAGGTTTGGGATGCCGCGTGTGCCGGCCCGCCTCGCCCCTCTAGTCCCGCCCCAATTCTCTCCGGCGCCGTGCCGGGCCGCCGGCGCGGCACGTTCCGTGCTGGCGCGATGCGCCGAGGCGGGCCCGGCGGCGGCCGCCGCGAGCCGTTGCTGCCCCGGCGCCCCGGACCGCGCTACCGGCGCCCGCCCTGGCCGGCCGGCGCGGCCAGGGCCGCCCGCGGCCTGCGCCGGCCCCCCAGGTTGAAAAACATCATGTCGCGCTTGCCACGCCGCGTTCGAAACTCGGTACTATTCAGCGTTTTTTGAAATATCCGGTAAACATGAAAGTTCGAAATGCGAGCCTTTGGGCGCCGGCGGGCATGCGGCGCTGGGTCTATGCCGCCGGGGCGCTGGTGCTCGCGATCGCCGTGCGGCTCGCGTTGCATCCGCTGCTCGGTCCGGTCATGCCCGGCACCGCCTTCGCGATCATGGCGGTGCTGGTCGAATACTATCTGGGGCTCGCGCCGGCCCTGGTGGTCATGTTCTCCGCGCTGCCGATCGCCGACTTTCTGTTCGTGCCGCCTTATGCCTCGCTCGACGAGTTCCTGACGTTCGACCGCGGCGACATCGTGCTGCTGGTCTCCTATCCGCTCGTCACGCTGCTCGTCATCTCGCTGGTGGAGCGGCTGCGCCGTGCCCAGTTTCGCGCGCGGCTGATCACCTCGGTCGCGCAGTCGCGCTACGAGATGCTGCTGCGCCAGGACAACGATCGCCTGCTCGCGCGCCGCGCCGTGGACGAAACGCACCGCCTGCTGCGCCATCTCGCCCAGCACCAGTCGCAGCTGATTCTGATCAAGGCGCTCGAACGCAACGCCGCGCAGCGCGCGCAGGTCGGCCAGAGCGTCGACGCGCCGCTGCCGTTCGGCGGCGAGGTCGCCCCCGGCCCGCGCTACGCGCAGGTCCATCCCGACGACATCCAGCGCATCACGCACACGCTGTCGGCGGGCAGCCAGCGGGTGCGCGCGCGCTCGGACGACAGCGGCGGCGAGTTCCGCCTCACGCAGTGCCAATGCGAACGATTCACGACGCACGCGGGCGATTTCCTCGTGCTGCGCGTGGAGGAGCAAGGCTGAGATGGCGAGCCTCGAGACGACCCGCGCCGACACCGCGAGCCGCCCGGCCCGCGCCTCGGCCGCCGCGCCGATCTTCGGCGAAGGCGATGGCCATGCCGTGCTGCTGCTGCACGGCCTGTCCAGTTCGCCGCTCGAATTGCGCTACCTGGCGCGCTACCTGCACGAGGAAGGCTTCACGGTTTGCGCGCCGGTGCTCGACGGCTACAGCGCGGGCTCGTCCGAGCAGCCGATGGAGCGCTGGATCGAGGGCGCGGTGCGCGAGTTCGATGCGCTCGCGGCGCGCTACGAGCGCGTCTCGGTGTGCGGGCTGTCGATCGGCGGGGCGCTCGCGCTGCGGCTGATCCAGGAGCGCCCGCAGGCGCAGGCGCTGGCGCTGCTGTCGCTGACGCTGGCCTACAACGGCTGGGCGATCCCGTGGTATCGCTTCATCCTCGACCTGGCCTACTACACGCCGCTGCGGCACCGCTACCGCTACCGCGAGGCCGAGCCGTTCGGCCTGCGCAACGAGGCGCTGCGCGCCAAGATCGCGCGAGCGATGGAGCGCGACGCGTTCAGCGAGGTCGGCCCGGCGGAAATCTCGCTGCCGGCGCTGCACCAGGCCAACCGGCTTGCGCGCCTGGCGCGCCAGGGGCTCGAGCGGATCGAGAACGACACGCTGGTGATCCACGCGATCGACGACGAGACCTCGAGCCCGCGCAATCCGAACTACGTCATCGAGCGGATCGGTGCAAGCTTTCTGCGCACCATCTGGCTCGACGATTCCTATCACATGATCACCTCGGACAACGAACGGGAAATCGTTGCGCGCGAGACCGCGCTGTTCCTCCGCGAGAGCGAGATCACGCACGGCGCCGGCAGCGGAGCGAATCCGCCGGTGGTGTCGAAGGCGCTCGCGCGGCGGCTGCGCCAGCTCGCGGCGGTGGCCCGCAAGAGCAAATGAAATGAAGACCCTGTTCCTCTGGAAGACGGCGGCGCCGCTCGCCGCGATGCTGCTCGCCTCGGCCGCGCACGCCGGCCCCGACGGCGCGGCCGACGGCAGCGCCGGCGCCACGGCGTCGCCGTGGAAGATCACGGTCGGCCCGGGCGTCTACGTCGCCCCGCAGTATCCGGGCTCGCGGCATCTGAAGGCCTATCCGTTCCCGGCGCTCGACATCTCCTACCGCGACACGTTCTTCTCGCAAGGCCCGGACGTGCTCGGCTGGAACGTGCTGCACAGCGACACCTACCACCTCGGCGCGGCGATCAGCTTCGATTTCCAGTCGCGCGACGCGAACGACGACGGCCGGCTGCGCGGCCTGCCCGACGTCCACGACGGCCCGAAGCTGAAGCTGTTCGCCGACTACACGGTGTGGGCGTTCACCGGGGCGCTGGCCGTCTATCGCGACGTGGTCGGCTACGGGCAGGGCACCACGGCCAGCGCCGATCTCTACGCCTCGCTGCCGCTCAAGGGCTGGCTGTTCTCGGTCGGCCCGGGCCTGACCTGGGCCAACGGCGCCTACACGCGCACGCTGTTCGGCATCTCGCCGTCGGAAAGCGCCGCGTCCGGGCTGCCGCAATACGGCACCGGCGCCGGCATCCGCGACATCCACCTGAACTTCTACATGACGCACGACTTCTCGCGCCACTGGGTCGGCACCGTCAATTCGACGCTCGGGCGGCTGCAGCGCTTCGCGGCGAACAGCCCGATCACGCAGCGCCGCACCGAATGGACCACGTTCGCCTCGCTCGGCTACCGGTTCTGACCGGCGCGCGCGCCGCCCGCGAACCGGCGCGCGGGGCGATTCGCCGGTAGCATGTGGTTCGGGCGGCGGCGGGCGGGGCGCACGCGCCGCTCGCCGCTGCGGCCCGTTGCGCCCTCGATTGCCGATCCACCGAACGCGATGAACCCATCCCTCTCCCTTGGCCGTCTGCTCGCGCAGGCCTTCACGAGCCACACCCAGATCGACACGCCGCCCGAGGCGGTCCTGCCGCGCGAGGCGCGCGCCGCCTACGACGCGCAGCACGAGTTGGTGGCGGCGCTCGGCGACACGATCGGCGGCTGGAAGGTCGGCGCGAAGACGCCCGACGGCCCGCGCCAGGGCGCGCCGCTGCCCAGGCACGGCGTCTGGCTCGACGACACGGGCGTCTACACGGCCGACGCGCGCCGGCCGTGCGGGCTCGAACTCGAGTTCGCGTTCCGCTTCGGCCGCCGCTTCGAGCCGGCCGAGCGCCCCTATCCGGACGCCGAGGTCGAGGCGGCGATCGCCGAGGTCGGTGCCACCATCGAGGTGGTGGCGAGCCGCTTCGCCGCGTTTCCGGCCGTCGATCGCCTGCTGCAGCTTGCCGACCTGCAGAACCACGGCGCGCTCGCGGCCGGCGAGTTCGTGCCGTATCGTGCCGATCTGCCGTTCGTCTCGCCCGCGCTGTCGTTCACGTTCAACGGCCAGCCGCTGTTCCAGGGTGTCCCGGCGAACCCGGCCGGCGACCCGCGCCGCCTGCTGAGCTGGCTCGTCAATCACGCGACGGTCGAGCGCGGCGTCGCGATCACGCCCGACCAGCTCGTCACCTGCGGCAGCTACGTCGGCCTCGTGAACGTGGCGGGCAGCGGCGTGGCCGTCGGGCAGATCGGCGGCTTGCCGCCGGTCACGCTCACGGTGGCCTGAAGGCAGGCCGCGCGCCGGGGCACGCGCGCCGGCGGCGGGCGCCGCACCACGCTTGGTCTTGATCGGCTGCCTCGTCCCCAGCGCTGGCCGGGCGCGGCCGCGCTGCTCGGGCCGCGGCGCGCGCCACGGCCGCTGTCGCATCGAAGCGCGCCGCGCCGATAAGCATTGCAGCAATCGCGATTTGGCCGGCGCGCGGGTTTGATTACCATCGGCGCTCCGGGCGGGCGATCGTGATCGCCCGCCGGCGTCCGTGACCGGCGCAGGGCACGGCACGGACCTTCCGACCAACCGAACACGGACACCAGGCAACGATGCGACGCGGGCTCCCGATCTCCCCCATGATTTCCACCACCGGCCAGCCGGGCGCCACGGCCGGCGGCACCACCCGGCGCGACTGGCTGAGGGCGGCGGGCACCGCCGCGGCGCTCGCGCTGGCGCGGCCGGCAGGGCTCGCCGGGCTCGGTGCGCTCGCGAGCGGCACCGCGTGCGCGGCGGGCGACGCGGCCACGCTGCGGATCGGCTATCAGAAATACGGCAACTTCGTCGTGCTGAAGGCGCGCGGCACGCTGGAAAAGCGGCTCGCGCCGCTCGGCGTGGGCGTGCGCTGGATCGAATTCCCGGGCGGCCCGCAACTGCTCGAGGGGCTCGCGGCCGGCGCCCTGGACATCGGCACCGTCGGCGAGACCCCGCCGATCTTCGCGCAGGCCGGCAAGGTCGATTTCGTCTATATCGGCGCCGAGCCGCCCGCGCCGAAGGGCGAGGCGATCGTGGTGCCGCGCGACTCGCCGATTCGCGGCGTGGCGGGCCTGCGCGGCAAGAAGGTCGCGCTCAATCGCGGCTCCAACGTCCACTACCTGCTGGTGAAGGCGCTGCAGGCGGCGAAGCTCGACTATCGCGACATCGAGCCCGTCTATCTGGCGCCGGCCGACGGGCGCGCCGCGTTCGAGCAGCGTGGGGTCGACGCCTGGGTGATCTGGGACCCGTACCTGGCGGCGGTCGAGCGCCAGACCGGCGCGCGCACGCTGGCCAACGGCGAGGGGCTGGTCCGCAACACGCAGTATTACCTCGCGAGCCGGCCGTTCGCGACGGCGCGGCCCGAGATCGTGCGCGCCGTGCTGGCCGAGATCGATGCCACCGATGCCTGGGCGCGCGATCACGTGCCCGAGGTCGCCGCACAACTCGCGCCGCTGGTCGGGCTCGACGCGCCGACGCTGGAGCTGGCGCTCGGCCGCGCCGCCTACCGGGTGGAGCCGATCAGCGACGCGACGCTCGCCTATCAGCAGCAGGTCGCCGATGCGTTCACCGCGCTGAAGCTGATCCCGGGCAGGCTCGACGTGACGCAGGCGCGCTGGACGGCGCGCTGAGACGCGCGCCCCCGGCGGCGTCGCGCAGCCAGGCGGCGCCGGCGAGCGCGGCACCTGCCGGGCTCAGTCGGCCCAGAGCTGCCAGAGCAGCGCGAGGTTGAGCACCAGAATCAAGGCGGTGGCCGCCCAGGCCGCCGCGTGCACCCAGCCGCGGATGCGCCAGCGGCCCATCAGCGCCGGGTCGGCGGCGAAGCGCACCAGCGGGATCACGGCCAGCGGCAGTTGCAGGCTCAGCACGACCTGGCTCGCCACCAGCAGTTGCGCGGAACCGTGATTGCCGAACGCGGCCACGGCCACCAGCGCCGGCCCGATCGCGAGCGCGCGCGTGAGGATCGCGCGCCGCGTGGGCGAGATGCGCAGCTTCAGGAAACCCTCCATCACGATCTGCCCGGCGAGCGTGCCGGTCACGGTGGCGTTGAGCCCGCAGGCGAGCAGCGCGGCGGCGAACAGCAGGCTCGCCCAGTGGCTGCCGACCAGCGGCGCGAGCAGCCGGTGGGCGTCGGCGAGGTCGTCCACGCCGGTGTGGCCGCTCGCGTGGAACACCGCCGCGGCCACGATCAGCAGCGCCGCGTTGACGACGAACGCGAAGCCGAGCGAGAAGAAGGTGTCGAAGCCCACGCCGCGCATCGTGCCGGCGATCTCGGCGTCGCGCTCGCGGCGCGCCGCGGCGCCGTGGTGCCCGCGCCGGCCGCCGCGGGCGCTGCCGGCGGGCGGCGCGTGGCGCTTGACGAGCGCCGAGTGCAGATAGAGGTTGTGCGGCATCACCGTGGCGCCGACGATGCCGGCCGCGAGCCAGACCATGCCGGCGTTGCGGACCAGCTCGGCGGACGGCGCGAAGCCGCCGAGCGCCGCGGCCCAGTCGGGCTGCGCGAGCGCGACCTCGGCCACGAAGCAGAGCGCGACGAACAGGATCAGCGCGGCCACGCAGGCCTCGAGCGTGCGATGGCCGCGCCGCTGCAGCGCGAGCATCGCGAAGGTGCCGACCGCCGAGATCAGCACGCCGGCCAGCAGCGGCACGTGCAGCAGCATCTGCAACGCCACCGCGCAGCCCACCACCTCGGCCACGTCGCAGGCGATGATGGCGGCCTCGGTGGCGAGCCAGAGGGCCAGCGCGGCGCGCGGCGAGAGCCGTGCCCTGCACAGCTCGGCCAGATCGCGCCCGGTCACCACGCCCAGCCGCGCCGCCACCCATTGCAGCAGCACGGCGATCAGGCTTGCCAGCGCCACCACGCCGAGCAGGCGGTAGCCGAACTGCGCGCCGCCCGCCAGCGCGGTGGCCCAGTTGCCCGGGTCCATGTAGCCGACCGCCACCAGCGCGCCGGCGCCGGCGTAGCGGGTCCACGCAGTGGGCGGGCGCAGGCGGCGCACGGGCGAGGGCAGGGTGGGCATCGTCGGGTTGGGCATCGGTCGTGATCCGGCGGTGATCTGAAGAATAGCGAGACGCCATGGCATCTTTTATAAATGATAATTATTCTCGTTTGCATTTGACAATGAAAAAAACCGAATCGCTCGATAGTGGCGCAGGCGGCGCAACAGGGGCGCGGCCGCCGAGGCCGGCGGCCGGCCGGCGACGATCGCGCGGGCGCCGCGGCGCACGGCGCAAGGCCCGCGCCTGCCAGGGGCCCCTGGTTGGTCAGGAAAGCGGCAGGAAAGCGCGCGGCGGACGGCGGCGAATCAGGCGTGACCGCGCTGCGCAGGAGGCGGCGCGCAGCCGGTCGGGCGGGTCGGGCGCGAGGGGCGCCGGGCGCATGCCGGGGGGCCGGATCTGCCCGCCCGGCCGGGCGGGCGCGTCAGGCTTGCGCGCGCCGCGCCTCGTAGGCGCCGAGGTTCGCGTAGGCCACGCGCAGCAGCGACAGGGTGGTGGCGTCGTGCTGTTCGAGCCCGCCGCGCGAGATCAGGTCGCCCACCACATGCGCGGCCTCGATCGGCGCGCCGTTGAGCATGTCGCGCAGCATCGAGGCCGTCATCGGCGAGCCGGGCGCGTAGAGCATCGCGGTGGCGCGCTCGATGGTGGCCGCGTCGGCCGCGAAGCCGTTGTGGCGCGCGATCGCCAGGCATTCGTCGAAGATCGAGCCGATCAGCCGCTTGCCGTCCGGCGCCGCGAGGATCTCGCCCAGCGAGGCGCGGCACAGCGTGGTGCTGCAGGCGAGCGTGGCCAGGAACACCCACTTGTCCCACATCCGCTGGCGGATCGCCTCGTCGGCCCGCACCTCGAAGCCGGCGCCCGACAGCTCGCCGAGGATTGCCGTCACGCGCGCGTCGGGACCGCCCGCGAGCGCGCCGAAGGTGATCGCGTGCAGCTCGTTCAGGTGCGCGATCTCGTGACCTTCGTTCAGCGTCGCCGCGATCACGCACTGGCCGCCCAGCACGCGTGTCTCGCCGAACTGGCGGGTCAGCACGTCGATGTGGCGCATGCCGTTGAGGAGCGGCAGGATGCGCGTGGCCGGGCCCACCGCCGGCGCGAACGAGGCGATCGCGCCGTCGAGGCTGTAGGCCTTGCAGCTCAGCACGATCAGGTCGTAGTGGCCGTCGATCGCGGCCGCGTCCACGGTCTTCACCTCGGCCAGCGTCAGGTCGCCGTGCGGGCTGCGGATCACCAGCCCGTCGGCGTGCAACTGCGCGGCGCGGGCCGGGCGTACCAGAAACGAGACGTCGCGGCCCGCGTTCGCGAGCCGTCCGCCGAAATACCCGCCGACGGCGCCGGCGCCTACTATCAGAATTCGCATCGTCACTCCTGGGGAATCGGTGGCGCCGGGCAGGGCCGGCACCGTCGCGGATTGTCTCAGACCCGGGCGGCGCGTGCCGCGCGCGCACGCGTTCGGCGGCGCCGTGATACCGTCTCGGCGGACGCGGCGCCAAGGCCGGCCGGCAAGCCGCTCACGGCAGGCGGCCGCCGCGATCGTGGGCGAATCGTGAGCGCATGCGCACGGCCGCATGGCGGCGGGCGTGCGGAGCAGCGGAGGATGGTGGCTTGATGCGGATCTTTGCCTTATCGGACATCCACGTCGATTTCGACGACAACGCGGCGTGGGTCGCGTCGCTGTCGAGCGACGACTATCGTGACGACGTGCTGATCCTGGCCGGCGACGTGTCCGACTCGGTCGAGCGGCTCGAGCAATGCCTCGGCGCGTTCGCGAGCCGGTTCCGCCGGGTATTCTTCGTGCCGGGCAACCACGACCTCTGGGTGATCCGCGACGCGCCGGCCATCGATTCGCTCGACAAGTTCGAGCAGGTCGCGCGCATCGTCGAGGGCTGCGGCGCGACGATGCGTGCCGGGGTGGTGGGCGGCGTCTCGATCGTGCCGCTGCTCGGCTGGTACGACGGGTCGTTCGGCCTGCCCGGCCCCGAGCTGAGCGAGGCCTGGATGGATTTCCACGCCTGCCGCTGGCCGGCCGGCTGGACCGCCTCGCGCATCACCGAGCACTTCATCGGCAGCAACGCGCCGGCCGCGCCGCCCGCCGGCGCGCTCACCATCACGTTCTCGCACTTCCTGCCGCGCATCGACCTGATGCCCGACTACATCCCGCCGGCGCGCCGCATGCTCTATCCGGTGCTCGGCAGCAGCCAGATCGAGACGCTGATCCGCCGCGTCGGCCCCGACATCCACGTGTACGGCCACAGCCACGTCAATCGCGACGTCTCGATCGACGGCATCCGCTACGTCAACAACGCGTTCGGCTATCCGCACGAGACCCGGATCACGCAGAAGGCCTTGAAGTGCATTCACGAGGCCGGTTGAGGGCCTGCGCCGACAGGCCCGGGGCGCGGCCGCCGCGCCGCCGCCCGCAGCGCGCGGCCACGGGCGCCCGCTGAACGCGGGCCGATGCGCCGGAGACGGCGGCCAGCGGCGCGGACGGGTGCCCAACCGGTTGCGGGGACAACCGTCGACGCTCAGGCCGGCAGGGCGGGCTCGGCGCCGCGCGCGGCGCCGGCCTCGACCATGCCGCGCAGGTCGAACCCGGACGGATGCTGGTAGACGCGCAGCCCGAACTCCGGCAGCACGGCCAGCAGGTGGTCGAAGATGTCGCCCTGAATCGTCTCGTAGTCGAGCCAGGTGGTGGTGTCGGTGAAGCAGTAGAGTTCCAGCGGGATGCCCTCGGCGGTGGGCGGCAGCTGGCGCGCCATGCAGGTCATGCCGCGGTGGATGCGCGGGTGCTGCTGCAGGTAGTTGTCGCAATAGGCGCGGAACGTGCCGAGGTTGGTGAGCTGCCGGCGGTTGCCCATCCATTCGCCGTCGGCGCCGAGCGAGCCGTTCCATTCGGCCAGCGTGTCGAGCTTGCTCGCCAGGTACGCCTTCAGCAGCCGGAAGCGCTCGAGCCGCTCGATCTCGTCGTGGGCGAGGAAGCGCACGCTGGTGGCGTCGATGAACAGCGAGCGCTTGATGCGCCGCCCGCCCGACTCGGTCATGCCGCGCCAGTTCTGGTAGCTCTCGGTGATCAGCTTCCAGGTGGGAATCGTGATGATGGTGCGGTCGAAGTTCGACACCTTCACGGTGTTGAGCGTGATGTCGATCACGTCGCCGTCGGCGCCCGCGCTCGGCATCGTGATCCAGTCGCCGATCCGCAGCATGTCGTTCGAGGAGAGCTGCACGCCGGCCACCAGGCCGAGGATGGTGTCCTTGAAGATCAGCATCAGCACCGCCGACATCGCGCCGATGCCCGACAGCAGCAGCCCGATCTGCTTGCCGGTGACGGTGCCGATCACCACCAGCGTGGCGGTGATGAACATCGCGAGCTTGACGAGCTGCACGGCGCCCTTGAGCGAGAGCGCCGGCCGTGTGCGGGTGGTGCGGTGCAGATGCTCGACGGCCGACAGCACCGCGCTGACCAGCAGCGTGACGAGCAGCACCACGATCGCGAACAGCACCTTGTCGACCAGCTGCGCGGCCGGTTCGGGGATGTTCGGCACGGCGCGGAAACCGAGCTGGAACACCACGAACGGCACCAGCCGCGACAGCCACTTGAACGCGCCGAACTGGAACAGCACGTCGTCCAAGCGCGTCGGCGAGCGCTGCGCGAACTTCGCGACCACGCGGAACAGCAGGTAGCGCACGGCCGCGCCGATCGCGCACGACACGGCCAGCAGGATCAGACAGCCGACGAGCGGCGAAAACCAGGATGCATTCATTGGCTTGCTATCGAAACGAAGGAAACGGAGGGGACCGACGCGGCGAACCGGGCCGGGGCGCGCGGCGCGGCAACGAAGGCCATCCGTAATCGACTGCGCGGGCGCCGGCAAGGTTCCTGAGCGCGCGCGGCGCGGCGGCCGGCCGCTTGCCGCGTCGCGCGCGCCTTACTTCACGCAGTCCAGCGCGTAGCCGAGCGCCGGCGCCAGCAACTGGCGCCAGACGTCCCAGGTGTGGCCGCCGTCGACGATGCGCAGCTCGGCCGGACTGCGCGCACGCCGCAGGCTGGTGTAGAGCACGCTCGCTTCGGCCTGGATCGACAGATCGTCGTCGCCGGCCGCGATGAACACCGGCACGCGCCAGGGCTGCGCGAGGTAGTCGCGCAGCAGCGGCGGGTAGTTCAGCGCGTGCCAGACCTGCGGATCGAACCGGCGCTCGCCGAACACGCCCACGTAGCGCGCGGCCGAGCCCGGCGGCGGCTGGTCGGCGTAGATCGCCGGGCTCAGCAGCAGCGCGCCGCAGAACCGGTCCGGCGCCATCAGCGCGAAGCGCAGCGCGCCGTAGCCGCCCATCGAGACGCCGCCGATCGCGCGGCCGGCGCGCTGGCTCGATACCGCGTAATGCGCCTCGACGTCGGAAAGCAGATCCTCGAGGAACGCCGTCTGCATCGGCTCCTTGCGATCGACGTACCAGTCGGTGCCGGCCTGCGGCATGACGATCACCACCGGCGGGATTGCGTGCCGCGCGATCAGTTCGTCGGCCGTCAGCTGCAGGCGGCCCTGCGTGATCCAGTCGTTCGCGTTGGCCGCGTTGCCGTGCAGCAGGTACAGCACCGGATGGCGCATCCCGTCGTCGCGATAGCCGGGCGGCAGATAGACCGTGTACGACCAGTCGCGCTGCAGCGTGGCCGAGCGGAACGTGCGCACGACCACGCGGCTGGCGGCGGGCGCGCGCCCGCCTGGGGGGCGCGTGGCCGCGCGCGGCGCCGGTTGGGCGGCGGCGCCGGCGGCGGTGTCGACGGTGTTGACGACCTTGGCGTGGGCGGGCGCGGCGCGCAGGGCGGCGAGCGCGGTCAGCACGACGAGCGCGCATGCGGCGGCAGCCGGCGCGGCCCGGCCGCCGAGCCACGCGCCGGCTCGCGCGCGCCGAACCGCGCGGCGCGCGGCAGGCGCGATCGGCGCGCCCCGCGCCCGGGCGGCACGGCGCGCGACGGCGGGCCCGCCGGCCTGCGGCGAGCCGCCTCCGGCCGCGGGCAGTGCCTGCGGCGCACGCGCGGGCTCGGGCGGGCGGGGTGCCGTGCCGTGACGGGGCGCGGGCATGCGCACGATGGCCATCGCCGCCGCCCCGCTCAGCGCCGCGAGCGGCGCAACGGCAGCCGCGCGGCGAGCGGACCATACAGCTTCGCGACCAGATAGAGCAGGCCGATCGCGACGGCATCGGCGCTCAGGCCGAGCGGCACGTCGAGATAGCCGTCGGTTTCCCAGTAGAGCACCGAGTCCACCGACAGCGAGATCGCCGTGCCTGCCACGAAGCAGAGCAGCCCCTGGCGGCCGATCGTGCCGATCCACGGCAGCATGCGCGCCACCTTGTGCATCCAGCCGAGGTGGACCAGCTTGGCTGCGAGCCAGGCGATCGCGAGAAAATTGGCGAGCCGCAGCGGGCCGAGGTTCTGCTTGATCGCCGGATCGGTCGGGAACGGCTCGATGCGCAGCCGGTAATAGGCGCCCGCCGCCACCACGGCCACCGCCAGCGCCGTCACCGCCACCCCGCGCGGCTGCCGCGACAGCGACGCATAGACCGGCTGGCAGCGCGACAGCGCGCCGAGCACGAACAGGAACTGCCAGGCGAACGGATTGAAATCCCATGGCACGCCGTCCGCCGTCGGCAGGTAGCCGGCGATGCGCCGCGCCGACAGCCAGATCAGCAGGCTGACGGCGAGCAGCAGCCAGGGCTTGTCGCGAGCGAGCGGCAGGGCCAGCGGCACCAGCGCCGCGAAGAACGCGTACATCGGCAGCACCGAGGCCAGATAGGGCTGGCGTCGCAACAGCAGGATGTCGCGCAGCGCCGCGAACGGGCGGTGCATGAGCCCGTCGAGATCGTTGGTCGGCATGTTCGGGCCGTCGATCGCGAGCGCGCCGAGCACCGCCGTGATCAGCAGCATCAGTCCGGCCGTGATCAGGAACGCCCGGTAGATTTCGAACGCGCGGCGGATGAAGCGCTGCCGCGCGACCGCCTCGGTCTGCCGTTCGGCCAGCGAGTTGTAGGCGATCGCGGTGGCGAAGCCGCCGAGGAAGACGAACACCTCGGCCGCGTCGCAGAGCGCGTAGGCGTGCAGCGTCACGCGCGACAGCACGCTGCCGCCGATATGGTCGACCACGATCACGAGCAGCACCAGCCCGCGAAAGAAGTCGAGCTCGGCGAACCGGCCGGACCGGCTGGCCGGCGGCGGGCTCATGCGAGGCGGCGCCGGGCGGCGCGCGATGGACGAGCGAAGCGAAGCGCAGCGGCGGCGCGGCGCGGCGAAAGAATCGACATGAAGCGGGCGGCGGGGAGCGGAAACGGACGTGATTGTGCCATCGTCGGGCGCAGCTCTGCAGATATCGGGCGGCGCCGGCCGCGACGGGCCGCCGGCTCGACGCGGCCTGGTTGGCGGCATCACGAGTTGGCAATACGCAACGACGCCCACCGGCCGTTCGAACGACATGGACGGCGCCCCCGCAGCGTGACACACTTTGCCATCATCGATGGCGCCGCCCTGTCGCCGATCGCCTTTGGCCGATCGCGCCGTGGCCGGCTGCCCGATTTCCCGATTTTCGAGGTCCGACGGACGGAGCCCGCGCCGCGCGGCCCGCCGCGCGGTGCCGGTTTTCCGGTTCGGAGACTGTCGACGATGAACAAGCCCCTGCTGCTCGCCGCCGTCACCGTGGCGCTGGCGGCGCCCGCCTTCGCACAGACCAGCGTCGCGCTGTACGGCGTGATCGACGAGGGCCTCGACTACACCAACCATGCCGGCGTCGACGGCGTCAACCACGGCGTCTACGCGCTCGCGAGCGGCTATGCGCAGCGCAGCAGCTGGGGCCTGCGCGGCGCCGAGGACCTGGGCGGCGGCCTGAAGGCGATCTTCACGCTGGAAAGCGGCTTCGACCTCAACCGCGGCGGCCTCTCCAACGGCGGCCGGCTGTTCGGGCGCCAGGCGTTCGTCGGGCTCACGCACGCCCAGTACGGCGCGCTGACGCTGGGCCGGCAATACGATTCGGTGGTGGACTACCTCGCGCCGCTGACGGCTGCCGGCAGCTGGGGCGGCATGCTGATGTCGCATCCGTTCGACAACGACAATGCCGACAACACGGCGCGTGCGAACAACAGCGTCAAGTACGCGAGCCCCGGCTTCGGCGGCCTCACGTTCGGCGGCGCTTACAGCTTCGGCAACGGCACCGGCTTCGCGACCAACCGCGAATACAGCGCCGGCGCGCACTACGGGTTCGGCGGCCTGCAGGTGGGCGCGGCCTACCTGCAGGCCGACAAGCCGGGGCGCACCGCCGATGGCGCGGCCGCCGCCGGCGACACCAATTTCGTCGCCGACCGGGTGCGGATCTTCGGCGGCGGCGTGAATTACACGTTCGGCGAGGCGACCGTCGGCCTCGTCTATACGAAGACGGACCTGCAGCATCCGGTGGCCACCGTCTATCTGCCGGCGGGCACGCTGTCGGGGCTCGGGCTGACGGCCACCCGGTTCGACAACTTCGAGGTCAACGGCAAGTACCAGCTCACGCCGGCGTTCTTCCTGGGCGCCCAATACGCCTACACGAGCGGGATCTTCGACACCGCCGACGGCGCGGCGAAGCCCCATTACCACACGCTCGGGCTGATGGCCGACTACAGCCTGTCCAAGCAGACCGACGTCTACCTGCAGGGCGCCTGGCAGCGCGTGGGCGGCGACCGCACCGGCACCGCGGCCGACGGCGGCTACCTGATCGGCACCGACGGGCCGTCCGCCTCGTCGAGCCAGTTCTCGGTGCGCGCCGCGATCCGGCACAAGTTCTGACTCCAGACGGCGGCAGCCACCCGGCCCGCGCGGCCGGGGCGCGCAGGCCGGCCGCGTGCTCCCGTATTGGTTTCGCCCGAAGGCGCATGCGCCAGCGGCCAAATCGTGATTTTCCTCGTGACACGCAACTAACGGTCTGCCCGCCAGGCGCCCGCCAGCACCGCTTCGCGTTGAGAACCAGCTCGGCAGGCGCGAGGCCCGGCCCGCTCGCGCCGAGGCGGACTCAGGCAAAGCCAGAGGGTGCCGGGCTGCGCGGGCTGGCATCCTCGTCGCGGTTGCCGTTTCCATTTCTTTCATCGGAATCTCGCCATGGATTCATCGGGTTCGACGGCGGCCATGGTGGTCGCCGCATTCGCGCTGGCCGGCCTCGTGAAGGGCATGATCGGGCTCGGTCTGCCCACCGTCGCGATGGCGCTGCTCACGCTGGCGATGCCGCCGGCCGCCGCGGCGAGCCTGCTGGTGGTGCCCTCGCTCGTCACCAACGTCTGGCAGCTCGCGCACGGCCCCGCGTTCGGCGCGCTGGCGCGGCGCCTGTGGCCGCTGCTGGCCGGGATCGTCGCCGGCACGTTCGCGGGCGGCCTGCCGCCGCTGGCCCACGCGGCCCCGTGGACGCGCGTCGCGCTGGGAGCCGTGGTCGCGCTGTACGGCGCGTGGGGGCTGGCCGCGCCGCGCCTGCCGGCGCCGGGGCACCGCGAGCGCTGGCTGGCGCCGCTGGCCGGCTACCTGACGGGCGCCATCACGGCCGCCACCGGCGTGTTCGTGATGCCGGCCGTACCGTATCTGCAGGCGCTGCGCCTCGACAAGGCGCAACTCGTGCAGGCGCTCGGTCTGTCGTTTACGGTCTCGACGCTCGCGCTTGCCGTGCAACTCGCCTTCACCTCGGGATGGCAGCCGGTCGATCTCGGCATGTCGGCGCTCGCGCTCGTGCCGGCGCTCGCCGGCATGGCGGGCGGGACGATCCTTCGCAACAGGGTGGGCGAAGCCACCTTCCGGCATGCCTGGTTCGCCGGATTCGTCGCGCTCGGGCTGTACATGGCGGTGGGGCCGGCGCGCGGCTGAGCGCCGGCTTGCGTGGGTGCCGGCCTGGCCCGGCGGCCGTGGGTCCGCTTGCCGGGCGACGCGGGTTCGTTGCGCGCCCAACGGCGATTTGTCGACCCGGCCAGATCAGGCGTTGCGCGGCGCGCCCTCGGTCAGGAAGGCGACGAAGTCGCGCGTGTAGTTCGGCAGCGCGGAAAAATCGCGCGCGCACAGCACGAGCCGGCGGTGCGCCCAGGCGTCGGTCAGCTCCACGGTGGCGAGCTGCAGGGTGGCCAGCGCGCGATGCGCCGCGTGCCGCGACACCACGCCGATGCCCACGCCGCTCTCGATCACGCGGCAGATCGCATCGAAGCTGCGCAGCTGCGCGCGATAGGCGAGGCGCTTGCCCAGCGCCTTCGCCTGCTCGGCCAGATGCGCGTGCAGCGCGCTGCCGTCGGTCAGGCCCACGAAGGCGGCGTCCACGATCTCGCTGAACGATACCGAGGCGCGCGCGGCCAGCGGATCGGCCGCCGCGGCGACCACCAGCAGCCAGTCCTCGCGGAACGGCAGCTGTTCGAGGCCGTCGAGCCCGACCGAATCGGCGACGATGCCCACCTCGGCGCTGCGGGCGCGGAGCGCGTGGACGATCTCCTCGCTCGAGCGTTCCTCGACGCTGATCGAGATGCCCGGATGCCGCGGCAGGTAGCCGGCCAGCGCGTCGGGCAGGTATTCGCTGAGCGAGGCGGTGTTGCAGAGCAGGCGGATGCGCGCGCGCAGCCCGTCGCCGAACTGCTGCAGCTCGCCGTGCATCTGCTCGATCTGCTGCAGCACGACCCGCGCGTGATGTTCGAGCGAACGGCCCGCGTCGGTGGGCTGCGTGCCGCGCTGCGTGCGGTGCAGCAGCGGCACGCCGAGCGTGTCCTCCATGCCGCGGATTCGCTCGCTCGCCGACTGCAGCGTGAGGCAGGTGCGTTCGGCGCCGCCCGTGATGCTGCCGGCATGGCAGACGTTCAGGAAGAGACGCAGGTCGGTCAGGTCGAATCGCATGGTCGCCTCCGTGGCGGCATGAAGAGGGCGTGGGCGGTGACGCGGGCGCGAGCCCACGCCGGGGGCGGGCGCGGTCCTGCCGGCCAAGCGCGGCCGGCGATACGATAGCAGGCGCCGCGCGCGGCGCGCCTCAGGCATTGGCTGAGGCAGGATGCGCCGGTTCCGCATGGTGGCCGCGCGCGCGGCCGTGCAAGATGGCGGGCAGGGCCGATGGCTCGCCAGGCAGGCGCGGCGCACGGCATTCATCCCGCACCCAGGAGGCGGCAATGCGCGACGATCCCGGCTGGTCCCTGTCGTTCAGGCTCGCGCTGCACATCGTGTTTCTCGGCATCGGCCTCGCGCTGGCCTGGACGGCGCTGCTCGAACGGCTCGGCTGAACGCGCCGCGCCTATTTGCGGCCGGCCAGATAGTCGACGCCCGCCGGCCCGTAGAACTCGGCGTGCGGCGTCTGCGCCGGCAGGTGGAACACGTCGCCGGGGCGGTAGACGGTGTCGACGCCGGCGATGCGCAGCGTGATCTCGCCGGCGACGATCAGCGCCTTCGCCTCGAACGGGTGCGCGTGCTCGGCCATCGAGCCGGGCTCGCGCCTGACGGCGACGGGCGCGGCGAAGCCTTCGCGGGCGAGCGCGGCGACGAACGTGTCGTGGTCCATGGTGGCTCCTGGATGGCCGATGAGGGAGACCGGCCCGCCGTCACGATACCGCTTGCCGGCTGCGGCGTCATGCGCGCTGCGGGCACGTTACGCCGCGCGCCGATGCGGATTTTTTGTCATCGTTGCTTGCATCCGGTTACAGGTGCGCGCGGCCAATTTTGAGAAGCTTGGCGGCCCCTGCGCACCCCCGAATTGGACATGAACGACCATCACACCATCGCATCACGAGGATCGCGCGGCGCCGCCTGGTGCGCCGCGCTGGCGGCTGCCTGCCTGGCGGCTGGCTGCGCCGCCGGCGGCCCGCCGCTGCCGGGCGACACCCTGGCGGGCGCCCCGGCCGCCGTGCCGCCCGGCGGCCCGCTGGCGCAGCCGAAGGCAGGGCCGGACGCCGGCGACGCGCGGCGCATCGTGCGCGCCACGCGCCGCCATGCGCAGCGCGTGGCGCTCGCGTGGCCCGCCGACGGCCCGGTGGTCGCCGGGTTCCAGCCCGGCCGCAACCGCGGCATCGAGATCGCGGTGCGCTCGGGCGAGCCGGTGCGTGCGGCCGCCGACGGCCGCGTGATGTATGCCGGCACCGGCCTCAACGATTACGGTTCGCTCGTGATCGTCCAGCACAGCGCCGATATCCTCACCGCCTATGCACGCAGCGGCCGCCTGCTCGTGAAGACCGGCGACATCGTCCGGCAGGGCGAACCGATCGCCCAGGCGGGCGCGCCGGACCGGGCGCGCGACGCGGCCGTCTGCTTCGAGGTGCGCCGCGACGGCAAGCCTGTCGATCCGGTCGCTTACCTGCCGCCGCGGCAGGGCTGAGGCGCGCACCTGGGCGCGGGCCGGCGGGCGGGCTCGCGCGTGAGCTGGCCGCTTGGCGGGCCGGCGTCATGGCGGCTCGCCGCGCCGGTTCGTCGGCTCGGTGCCGAATTCGGGCGCGGTTCGAGCGGCAGCCGCGGCTTGCCCACCTCGCGGCTTGACACGGGCCGCCCGGCGCCGCGATGCTGTCTGCCGATGCCGCGACCTTCCTTCCTGCCGACCCGCCATGACCCATTCCCCGCTGCGCCGCTCCCTGTTGCTTGCCGCCGCGTCGGCCCCCGTGCTGGCTGCCTGCGCGTCGCCGCGCGGCGGCCCGCCCGCCGTCGAGGCGGCGCGGCGGCAGCTCGCGGCGCTCGACGCGTCGTTTTCCGGCGGACGGATCGGCGTGGCCGCGCTCGATAGCGGCAGCGGCGCACGCCTGCTGCATCGCGCCGACGAGCGCTTCGCGTTCTGCAGCACCTTCAAGACGGTCCTCGTTGCCGCCGTGCTGACGCGTGCGGCCGGCGATCCGCGCCTGCTGTCGAGCGTGATCCGCTACCGCCGGCAGGACCTGGTGCGCTATTCGCCGGTCAGCGAAAGGCATGTGGAGACCGGCATGAGCGTGGCGGGGCTCTGTGCGGCCGCGCTGCAATACAGCGACAATTCAGCCGCGAACCTGCTGATCCGGATGCTGGGCGGGCCGGCCGCGGTGACCGCCTACGCGCGCTCGATCGGCGACCGCTGGTTCCGGCTCGACCGCCTCGAAACCGACCTGAACGACGCGGTGCCCGGCGACGAGCGCGACACCACCACGCCCGCCGCGATGCTCGAAACCCTGCGGCGCGTCACGCTCGGCGACGCGCTCGACGCAGCGGGCCGGGCTCGGCTGGTCGGCTGGATGCTCGGCAATACCACCGGCGACGCACGAATTCGCGCGGGCGTGCCGGCCGGCTGGCGGGTGGCCGACAAGACCGGCAGCGGCGACTACGGCAGCGCGAACGACGTCGCCGTGATCTATCCGCCGCGGCGCGCGCCGATCGTGCTGGCGGTGTACACCACGCGCGATCGCAAGGACGCCGGATACGACAACGCCGCGATCGCCTCGGCCGCGCGGATCGTGACGGCAGCGTTCGGCTGAGGCCGCGGGGCCGCCGGCGCCGGCGGGGCTGCCCCGGCAAGGCGCGCGCGCGCACGGCGCGCGCCCGGAGCCGGCCGCGGCTCGCCTGATGTTTTCGAATCGCTTATCGTGATGCCTGACGCGCCGGCATTCGCATCCGCCATCGCCGGCGCGGCCGCTTGCCGTTCGTCAACCCGCTCGCCCGCGCGTCGCGCGCCTTCGCCATGCAACGTCCGCCGCCTCTCAATGCCCTGCACGTGTTCGTCACGGCCGCGCGCCACCTGAGCTTCACGCGCGCGGCCGCCGCGCTGTGCCTGACGCAGGGCGCGGTCAGCCGGCAAATCCAGTCGCTCGAGGCGCACTACGGCTTTTTGCTGTTCGTGCGGCGCGCGAAGGGGCTCGCGCTGACGCCGGAGGGCGAGCAACTGCTGCCCGTGGTGGCCGACAGCCTCGCGCGCATCGACGAGGTGTCGCGGCGCCTCACGCGCGAGCGCAGCGATCTCGCGCTGAAGGTGCCCACCTGCGTGATGCGCTGGATCCTGCCGAAAGTCATGCAGTTCCAGGCCGAGCACCCCGACCTGCACGTGCAGTTGACCACCGCCTGGCGGCACGACGTCGATTTCGCGACCGAGCCGTTCGACGCGGCGATCGTCTACGGCGACGCGGGCGGCCCGGGCATCCACGCGGTGCCCTTGTTCGACGAGCGGCTCACGCCCGTGTGCGCGCCAGAGCTGCTGGCGGCCCGGCCGCTCGCCGCGGGCGCCGATCTGGCGCGCCACACGCTGCTGCACCCCACGCGCGACCATCGCGACTGGCGGCAGTGGCTCGCCCACGCCGGCATCGACGGCATCGATGCGGCGCGCGGGCCGAGCTTCGACACGCTCGACCTGGCGACCAACGCGGCCATGCAGGGCTTCGGCGTGGCCATCGGCGACCTCACGCTGGTGGCCGAGGACGTGGCAGCACGGCGCCTGGCACGGCCGTTCGACGCGGTGCTGGCCACCGGCGCGCGCTATGCGTTGGTCTGCCCGGCGCGCAACGCCGCGCAGCCCAAGCTCGGCCTGTTCGGCGCCTGGCTCGCCGCGCATCGCGATTGAGCGGCCCGGCCGGCCCGGGCTCAGGTGCTGCGCTTGCGCACCGCGCCGACGACCACCAGCAGCACGATCGCGCCGATGATCGAGGCGATCCAGCCCGCCCCCTCGCCCGGCCGGTACCAGCCCGCCATGCGGCCCACGTAGCCGGCCACCACCGAGCCGGCGATGCCCAGCACGATCGTCATCACGATGCCCATGCCGTCGTCGCCGGGCTTGAGCGCGCGCGCGAGCAGGCCGACCACGAGGCCGACCACCAGGGTTTCCAGCAGGTGAATCATGAGGGCTCCTTGCGGGTTGATCGAAACGGATGAAGCGCATTCGCATGGACCGGCCGCCGCGCGCAGAGTTCGGCAGCAGCGTTCGTGCCCGCCGCGGCCGCGCGGCCGGACCTGCGGCCGGCGGCCGGCCCGTGCCTGGCCGCGCTCAGCCCGCGGCCGGGCCGCCGCCGTCGCCGGCCGGCCCGCGGCGGCGGTAGCCGTCGGTGGCGGCCAGCAGCGTGCGCGTATAGTCGCTTGCCACGCGCGCGGCGCGCAGGTCCTCAATGGCGAGCTGCTCGACGATCGCACCGTGCCGCATCACGGCGAGCCGCTCGCAGAGGAAGCCGACCACGGCCAGATTATGGCTGACCAGCAGCATCGTCAGCCCGCGCTCGCGGTGCAGGCGCCGCAGCAGGTTCAGGATGCCGGCCTGCACCGAGACGTCGAGTGCCGAGCTCGGCTCGTCGAGCAGCAGCACGCGCGGCTCCACGATCAGCGCGCGCGCGATCGCCACGCGCTGCCGCTGGCCGCCCGAGAGCTGGTGCGGGTAGCGGAACCGGAACGCGGCGTCGAGCCCGACCTCGGCCAGCGCGCGCGGGATGCGCGTGTCGGCGCCGGCGATGCCGTGGATCGCGAGCGGCTCGCGCAGCGTCTCGTCCACGGTGAAGCGCGGGTGCAGCGACGCGTAGGGGTCCTGGAACACCATCTGCACGTCGCGGCGGAACCCGCGCCCGAGCTTGCCCTGCACGGGCCGGCCGTCGATCGCGAGGGTGCCGGCCGCGGCCGGCACCAGGCCGGTGAGCGCGCGCAGCAGCGTCGATTTGCCGGAACCCGATTCGCCGACGAGCCCGAACGCGGCGCCGCGCGCCACCGCGAAGCTGGCCTCGCGCACCGCATCCACGTGGCCCGCGCGCGTCGCGAAGCGCACCGACACGGCACGCACGTCGATCATCGGCCGGGCGGCCTCGCGGGCCGCATCGGGGCGGGCCGTCATGGCGCCTCCTCCAGCCAGGCCGGATCGAAAGCGGCCACCGGCAGTTCCTCGGGCGGCGCCGTCAGCGACGGGCTCGCGCCGAGCAGCGCGCGCGTATAGGGGTGCCGCGCGTGCGCCAGCTCGCGCGCGGCGCAGGTTTCCACCACGCGGCCCGCCACCATCACGGCCACGCGGTCGCAGAACGACATCACGAGCGGCAGGTCGTGGCTGATCAGGATCAGCCCGGTGCCGTGACGCGCGATCATCGCGTCGAGCACGGCCAGCACCTGCAGCGACACCGCCACGTCGAGCGCCGAGGTGGGTTCGTCGGCGATCAGCAGGCGCGGCCCGGTGGACACCATCATCGCGATCATCACGCGCTGGCCCATGCCGCCCGACAGCTCGTGCGGATAGGCGTCGGCCACGCGCGCGGGCGCGTCGATGCCGACCGCCGCGAGCGCCGCGACGATCCGCTCGCGCAGCGCGCGGCCGCGCAGGCCCGGCTCGCGCAGCCGGAACGCCTCGGCCATCTGGCGCGCCACCGTCATCACCGGGTTCAGCGAATACTTCGGGTCCTGCAGGATCATCGCGATCTCGGCGCCGCACAGGCGCCGCCGCTCGCCGGCGCGCATCGTCAGCAGGTCGCGGCCGGCGAAGCGCAAGCCGCGCGCGCTCCATTGCGCGGCCGGCGGCAGCAGCCCCAGCAGCGCGCGGCCGGTCAGCGACTTGCCCGAGCCCGATTCGCCGACGATGCCGAGCCGCTCGCCCGGCGCGAGCGTGAGCGAGAGGTCGCGCACGGCGTCGGTGAGCGTGCCGTCGTGGCCGCGAAAGCCGATCCGCAGGCCGTCGATCTCGACCAGCGGGGCCGGCTCGCCCGGCGGGGTGTTGGGTGGCGGCACGTTCATCTCAGGCTCCGTGGCGCGGGTCGAGCACGTCGCGCAGCCCGTCGCCGAGCAGGTTGAAGGCGAGGCTCACGAGCAGGATCGCGATGCCGGGCAGCGTCGCCACCCACCAGGCGTCGAGCAGCACGCCGCGGCCCGAGGCCACCATGAAGCCCCACTCGGGGCTCGGCGGCTGGGCGCCGAGGCCCAGGAAGCCGAGCCCGGCCACGGTCAGGATGATGCCGGCCATGTCGAGCGTGGCGCGCACGATCACCGACGACAGGCAGAGCGGCACGATGTAGCGGCGCAGGATGCGCCAGCCCGAGGCGCCCTGCAGCCGCGCGGCGTGGATGAAATCGGCCTGCGCGATGCGGATCGTCTCGGCCCGCGCCAGGCGCGCGTAGGCCGGCCACGCGGTGATCGAGATCGCCACCACGGCATTCACCACCCCTGGGCCGAGCGCGGCCGCGAAGGCCAGTGCCAGCACGATCTTCGGGAACGCCAGCGCGATGTCGGTCAGCCGCATCAGCACGCTGTCGACGAAGCCGCCCGCGAAGCCGGCGGTGGTGCCGATCAGCACGCCGAGCGGCACCACGATCGCCACCACCAGGATCGCGATGCCGAGCGTGATGCGCGCGCCGCCGATCAGGCGCGAGCCGATGTCGCGGCCGAGCTGGTCGGTGCCGAGCCAGTGCGAGGGCGTGCCGGGCGGCAGCAGGCGCTCGGCGAGCACCTGCGCGAGCGGGTCGTGCGGCATCAGCAGCGGCGCGGCCAGCGCCACCAGGATCAGCACGGCGAGGATCGCGAGGCCGAGCAGGTTCAGCGGATTGCGCGCGAAGCGGCGCCAGCGGCGGTAGGCCAGGCCGAGCGAGGCCTGCAGGCGCGAGGCGGGCGTGTCGGTCAGCAGCCACGCGCGCCGCGTGGTGGCGCCGGGGGAAGCGGGAGGCTGGGTCATCGGCGGTTCGGGCAGGGCATGGGCGGCATGAGCGGCATGAGCGGCGGTACGGCGCGCGGGCCGTTCATCGCGCGCGCGGATCGAACACGCGATAGAGCGCGTCGGTCAGCAGGTTGAGCGTGATGAACATCGCGCCGATCACCAGCGTGGCGCCGAGCACCGCGTTCATGTCGGCGTTGAGCAGCCCGCCCGTCAGGTACGAGCCGATGCCGGGCCACGCGAACACGATCTCGGTCAGCACCGAGCCCTCGAGCAGGTTGCTGTAGGTGAGCGCGATCACCGTCGAGAGCGGCACGGCGATGTTGCCGAACGCGTGGCGCCAGATCACGCGGCGCTCCGGCACGCCCTTGGCGCGCGCGGTCACGATGTATTCCTGGCTCAGCTGGTCGAGCATGAACGAGCGCGTCATGCGGCTCAGGTAGGCCACCGAGTAGTAGCCGAGGATCGCGGCCGGCAGCGCGATGTGCGAGAGCGCGTTGCGGAACACCTCCCATTCGCCCGCCAGCGCCGCGTCGATCAGCAGGCTGCCGGTGCGCGCCTCCACCATGCCGTCGTAGGCCGCGTCGATGCGGCCCGGGCCGCCCACCCAGTGCAGCTTCGCGTAGAACAGCAGCAGCCCCATCAGGCCGAGCCAGAATACCGGCACCGAGCTGCCGATCAGGCCGACGAAGCGGGCGAGGTGGTCGACCGGCCGGTTGTGGCGCACCGCGGCGGCCACGCCGAGCGGCACGCCCACGCCGATGCCGATCAGGGTGGCGAGCGTGGCCAGCTCGAGCGTGGCGGGGAACACGCGCAGGATGTCGTCGCGCACCGGATTGGCGGTCAGCAGCGAGATGCCGAGGTCGCCGTGCAGCACGGCGCGCAGGTAGATCAGGAATTGCTCGGCGAGCGGCCGGTCGAGGCCCAGCGCCGTGCGTTCGGCTGCGTAGGCGGCGGCCGAGGCGCGGTCGCCGAGCACCGCCAGCACCGGGTCGATCGGCACCTTGCGGCCGATCACGAAGGTCAGCGCGAGCAGCCCGGCGAACGTGACGGCGAGCGTCAGCAGCCAGCGCGCGAGGCGCAGCAGCCGGCGCACGAGCGGCCGGCGCGCCGGCAGCGTGCGCAGCGCCGCGAGCCTCGAAACGGGCGCGGGCCGGGAATCTGGCCGTGCGTCGGGCGATGAAGCGGGGGACGGCATCGGGGCGTCGGTCTCCTGGTCGGGACGGGGTCGAACGGGCGCGGCGGCGCTCGGGCCGGTGGCGGCCGGCTCGCCGCAGGCTCACTTCCGCAGCTTGCGGTACGACACGAGATCGTTGATCGGGCCGATTGCGAGGCCGCTCACGCCGGGCGCGGTCGCCACCTGCGCGACCTTCTCGAACAGGATCACGAACGGCGAATTCGCCAGCAGCGCCTTCTGCATCGCCTGGTAGCGCTTCGCGCGCTCGGCCGTGGACGGCTCCACCAGGGCCGCGTCGGTCTGCTGCGTGAGCGCCGGGATGTTCCAGGCATTGCGCCACGCGAGCATCCGGTAGCTGGAGCCGTCCGAGTTGTCCGGGTTCCAGGCGAAGCCCTGCGCGTTGCTGTGCGGATCGATGTAGTCCGCCGACCATTCGCCGATGTAGATGTCGTGCTGCCGCGCGCGGTACTTCGCGAGCGTCTGCTTGTTGTCGCCGGGGATCAGCGTGAGCTTCACGCCGGCCAGCGCGAAATTCGCCTGGATCGCCTGCGCGATGTCGGTGTACGGATAATCGTTGCGCACGTCCATCGTCACGGCGAAGCCGTTCGGCACGCCGGCCTTCGCGAGCAGCGCCTTCGCCCGGGCCACGTCGAGATGGTACGGGTTCGCGTTCAGCGTGCCAAGGAATCCTTCGGGCAGGAAGGTCTGATGGACGGCGTAGGTGGTCTTCACCACGTGCTGCTGGATGCCCGCGTAATCGACCAGCCACTTCAGCGCTTCCTGCACCTCGGGCCTGGCGAGCGTCGGGTTCTTCGTATTCAGGCCGAGATAGAGCAGCGTGGCCTGCGGCGAGGCCGTGACCTTCGCCTTGCCGCTCTTGGCCACGGCGGCCAGGTCGTCGGGGCTCAGGTCGCGTGCGGCGTCGATGTCGCCGTTCTCCAGCATCAGCCGCTGGGTGGCGGCCTCGGGGACGTGGCGCAGCACGATCCGCCGCATCGCGAGCGGCAGCCGGTAGCCGTCGTCGCGCTGCAGCACGAGGCTCTCGCCGGCGGTCCACTTGACGAGCCGGTAGCCGCCCGAGCCCGCCTCGTGGGTCTTGAGCCAGCCGTTGCCGTAGTCGTCGCCCTGCTGGTGCGCAAGCAGCAGCTTGCGGTCGACGATCGAGGCGGGCCAGGCGCCGAGCACGTTCAGCACGAAGGTGCTGGCATAGCGGCGGTCGGTGCGGATCGTGACCTCGTGCTCGCCGGCCTTCATCACGTTCTGCGCGACGTTGGCCCTGGTCAGGCCGATGCCGGCCAGCACCGCGGCCGGCCCCTTGTCGAGCAGCACCGCGCGCCGGATCGACCAGACCACGTCGTCGGCCGTGAGCGGGTTGCCGGAGTGGAAGGTCAGGCCGTCGCGCAGGCGGAACGTGAAGCTCGTGCCGTCGGCGCTGACGCGCCACGACTGCGCCACGTCGCCGTCGAATTGCGACGGATCGGCGAGGTTTACGCGCACCAGCCGGTCGTAGACGTTGGCCACGTATTCCTCGGGCACCAGCTCGTAGACCTCGGCCGGGTCGAGCGTCGCGAACTCGTCGAGCAGCGTGGCCATCACGAAGACGTCCTTCGGCGTCGCCGCCAGCGCGCGGCCGGCGGGCAGCGCGGCCAGCGCGGCCAGCGTGAGGCAGGCGGTGGCCGCGAGGCGCGCGAGGGCGGCGAGCGGGGGGCTCCAGGGCTTCATGCGCACTCCATCGGTTGCGAGTCGGCGGGGCGGGCGAGCGTCCTTGCCCGGCGACGCCCGTCACGGGCGTGCCGTATTAAAGCAGACAATCTGCCGGCTATCTAAGCCCGTCAAAATTCGGCATGCTTACGCGGCCCGGCATCGCGAGGCACAGCCGGGCGCACCGACATCAACGAGCGAGGAGCGGATACGATGGACAGAAAGCAAGCAAAGGCGAAGGTGCACGAGATGCTGGCGGCCGGAACGAGCAAGAGCGAGGTGTTTCGCGCGCTGTCGGGGCAGGGCGTCAAGGATCGCACGCTGGCGTTCCTGATCGCCTCGCATCTCGATGCGCGCCGCTACGCGGACAACCGGGTCCACGTCAGGATCGTGATCGCGATCGCCTGCCTGCAACTGATCCTGGGCCTGCTGATCGGCGCCTACCTGGGCCTGACTCAGTCGGCGGTGGCGGGGCTCATCGTCGGCGGCGTGGTGGCAGTGGTGGCCGGCCTGTTCCTGTGGGGTTTCGCGACCCACAACGCGGGCGTCTACAACGCGTTCCTGATCCTCACGATCGTGCAGTGGACGCGCCAGCTGCGCGATTTCGCCGGCGACCCGGGCGGCACGGCCGTGGCGCTCGGCATCTCGATCGCGATCTTCGCCTACGTCTGGTTCGTGCGCGGCCGGCTGTTTCCCGATTTCGCCTTCATCAGCCCGCGCAAGGCGGGCGGCCAGTACGTGTTCACCGAGTGAGCGCCGGGCGCGCGTCGCGCGGCCGGCGAGCGCGAGGCCGGCCCGCGGTGGCGCGCCCGCGCCGCCGATCTCACTTCTTCAGGCTGCGATACGAGGTCAGGTCGTTGATCGGGCCGATTTCCGGCCCCGTCACGCCGGGCCGCGTGGCGACCTGCGCGACCTTCTCGAACATGATCACGAACGGCGAGTGGTCGAGCACCGCCTGCTGCAGCGCCTGGTACAGCTTCGCGCGCCTGGCCGGCGACGGCTCGACGAGCGCCGCGTCGGTCTGCTTCGTCAGATCGGGAATGTTCCAGGCGTTGCGCCAGGCCAGCATCCTGGTGGGCGAGGCGTCGGAGTTGTCGGGGTTCCAGGCGAAGCCGCGCGCATTGCTGTTCGGGTCCATGTAGTCGGGCGACCACTCGCCGATGAAGATGTCGTGCTGCCGCGCGCGATACTTGCCGATCGCCTGCTTCGCGTCGCCGGGCAGCAGCTTCACGCGGATGCCGGCCTGCGCGAAGTTCGCCTGCAGCGCCTGCGCGATCTCCCCATACGGGTAATCGTTCGGCATGTCCATCGTCACCTCGAAGCCGTTCGCGAGGCCGGCCTTGGCGAGCAGCGCGCGGGCCTTCGCGACGTCGCGGTGATAGGGATTGCGGTCGAGCGCGCCGAGGAAGCGGTCGGGCAGGAAGGTCTGATGCACCTTGTAGGTGGCCGAGACGATGTTGCGCTGGATGCCGTCGTAGTCCACCAGCCACTTCAGCGCCTGCTGCACCTCGGGCCGGGCGAGATTCGGGTTCTTGGTGTTGAGGCTCAGGTACATCAGCGCCGCCACCGGCGTGGTGCTGACCTGGATCTTGCCGGCCTTGGCCAGCGCGGCGAGGCTGTCGGGGCTCAGGTTGCGCGCCGCGTCGGCGTCGCCGTTCTCCAGCAGCAGCCGCTGCGCGGACGCCTCGGGCACGTGGCGCAGCACCACGCGCTTCATCGGATAGGGCGTGGGGTAGCCGTCGAAGCGCTGCAGCACGAGGCTTTCGTTCGGCGTCCACTTGACGAGCTGGTACGGGCCGCTGCCGGCGTCGTGGGTCTTCAGCCAGGCATTGCCGAAGTCGCCGTCGCGCGCGTGGCCGTCGAGCAGCTTGCGATCGGCGATCGAGGCGGGGCCGGTGCTCAGCACGTTCAGCACGAAGCTCGGCGCGGTCTTGCGGTCGGTCTGCAGCGTCACGGTGTCGGCATTCACGGCGCGCACCTTCTGCCGGACGTTGTCCCTGGTGAGGCCGAGATCGGCCAGCACGCCGGCCGGCCCCTTGCCGAGCAGCACCGTGCGCTGCAGCGACCAGGCCACGTCGTCGGCGGTGACCGGGTTGCCGGAGTGGAACGTGAGGCCGGGCTTGAGCTTGAACGTGTAGGTGAGGCCGTCGGCGGCAACGCTCCACGACTGCGCGATCCGGCCTTCGAACCGGGTCGGGTCGTGCAGGTCGACGCGCACCAGCCGCTCGTAGGTGTTCCCGACGTACTCGGACGGCACCTGCTCGTAGATCTCGGCCGGGTCGAGCGTCGAGAATTCGCCGATCTGCGTGGCGATCACGAAGATGCCGGCCGGCGTCGCGGCGGCGGCGGGAGCGGCGGGCGCCAGCGCCGCGAGCGCGGCGCTGATGGCGAGCGTGGACAGCAGGCGCTTCATGCGAACTCCGTCGAATCGGTGAAGTCGCGATTCTCTCATCCCGGCGCGCGCGGCGCGGAAAAACGACGGGCGCGGTCGCGCTGAGCGGGCCCGCCGGCGGCCCCGGGGCGTGCTACCGGTAGCGCTACCAGTAGAGCACGAACGCGCCGTCCTCGCGCCGCACGCCGTGGCCCTGCAGCGTGATGCGCGCGATCGCGCCGCGGCAGGCCAGCACGGCCTGGTGCGTGACGAGCCCGTCATGCACCACCAGCGCGCCGTCGCGATAGGCCAGGAACTCGGGGCGTCCGGCGTCGCCGCTCCACTGGTTGAGCCCGCTGCCGGGCGGCGTGGACAGCGACAGCGTGAAGCTCACGAGGTCGCCCGGCCCGGGGTCGAGCCCGGGATAGACGTCGCGGAACTGCAGGTCGCGGTGGACCTGCGCCACCGGTGCGCCGAACGCCGGATGCGGCAGGTAGGAACGCCGGATGCGGCAGGTAGATGTGAAAGCCGGGCAGCGCGGCATCCTCGGCCAGCACGGCCGGGGCGCCGAGGCAGCCGGCGAGCGCGGCGGCGACGGTGTCGAGCAGCGGCCGGAACGTGCCGGCCAGCAGCGCGTTGCTGGCATGGCGCGCGCCGGCGTCGCGATAGAGCCCGGTGCCGCCCGCGCTGCAGTCGAGATAGGCGGCCAGCCCCAGCGTGTAGAACGGCACGAGCGGGTGGCGCTGCCGCCAGTGCGCGCGCATCCGCATCACCTGGCCGATCCAGCCGGCACGGGCGGCGGCGTCGAGCACGTGGTCCAGATGGATCGGCGCGTGCAGCGGGCGGACGGGCGCGGGGCAGGGCATGCCGTTCATGGCCGGGGCTCCTTCGGATTCGGTCCGGCGCGCGGGCGCGAGCCGGCCGTGAGCGACGATTATCGGCGCGGTGCCGCGGCGGGGCCGCCGACGCGATCCGGCGTAGTGCGAATGCGAAGCGGGCCAGATCGAAGCCGAAGGCACGAGGCGGCCCGCCCGGCGCGCCGCGGCGCGAACCGCCATGCCCGCGTCCGGCGCGCGCGAGGCCCGCTCGGGGCGGCTCAGGCCGGATCGTCCCGCGGCCCCGCCGCGGACTGCCGGCGGCGCTCGTCGAGCAGTTCCTTCAGCACCGCGATCGCGCCTTCGATGCGCGTCATCGTGTTGACGATCTCCTGCCGGCTCGTTGCGAGCCTGCGCAGCTGTTCCTCGTCGCGCGGCAGATCTTGCTCGAAGACGCGGATCCGCTCGGCCACCGCCGTCAGGTCGGCCTCGCCCTCCTTGAGCCCCCTCAGCACCTCGAGCGCGCCCTGGATGCGCAGCAGCCTGCGCTTCAGTTCGTCCTGCTTCTGCTGGTTCTCGTGCAGCGCGCGTTCGCCCTGGCTCAGGTTGTCTTCGAACTGCCGGAGGCGTTCGAGGATCATGGCTTCGTTCATGTCGATTCGGACCGTGGAAAGTGAAAACCCGGCCGCGACGGCGCGCGATTGCCTGCGCCGTGGCGGCCGGGTGCAGCGAGGCCGCCAGACGATAGCCGGTATCGAGGCGGCGGGCAATGCGTTGTTGACCCGGGGCGCCGCTGGCACGGGGCCGGCAGGCGATGCGTGGCGGGCTGGTGTCAGGAGGCGTGATAGCGCGCGTCGGCCGCGATTTCCCCGGGCAGCGGCTCGCCCGCCAGCTCGCAGAGCGAGCGCTCGATCTGGCGCGTGAGCGTGTCGAGCGCGAGGTGGTGCGGGCCGTTGCCGAACGGCTCGGCGATGTAGCCGGCGATGGCGTCGAGTGCGATCAGCGTATAGGACACGAACACCGACACGAACGGCGTGGCGAAGCCGATCGAATCGACGAGGCCGAACGGCAGCATCACGCAGTAGCAGTAGATGGTCCGGTGCAGCAGCACGTGGTACGGGAACGGGATCGGCGTGGCGGCGATCCGCTCGCAGCCGGCCAGCTTGGCACCGAGTTCGTTCAGCTGCGCGTCGAGCATCCAGAGCTGCGTGTCGCCGAGCGCGCCGTCGCGGTGGCGCGCGGCGAGGCGCTCGCGCAGCAGGTGCAGGATCGCCACCGGCGTGAAACGCGCGGCGGCGCAGCGTGCCAGGGACGCCGCGTCGAGCTGGCGGGCGAGATCCTGGCCCGGATCGCTGCCGCGCAACTGGTGCTTCATCGCATAGACGAAGCCGATGGCCAGGCGCGCGCAGTCGCGGCCGGCCGGCGTGCCGTCGTAGGCGCGCGCCTGCGAGACCAGCGCGCGCGCGGCGGTCAGCACGCCGCCCCAGAGCTTGCGCGCCTCCCAGTAGCGGTCGTAGCTGGCGTTGTTGCGAAACGCCGCGAAGATCGCGAGCGCGAGGCCGGCCAGCGTAAACGGCGTGGGATTCAGCGGCACCTTGGTGCCGAGGATGCGCCCGTCGGTCAGCAGGGCCAGCAGGCTGATCGCCGTCATCACCGCGAGCTGCGGCAGGATCGATTGCAGCACCGAGCCGTTCCAGACGAACAGCATCCGGAACCAGTGTTCGCGCGGACGGACGATCATGACGGCAGCTCCAAGACGACGGGGGGAGTAGGGCAGCGCCCTGGCGGCGCCCGAAACCGGCGGCCACGGCAGGCGCGCCGGCACCGGGGCGAGGCCGCGCCGCGCCGGGCGGCGCGGTGCGAAGGATCGGGCCGTTTGCATCGGCCCGTTTGCATCGGGCCGTTCGCGGCCATGCTGGCGGCGCGGCCGCGATGCCCGGCGGCGCTTCCGGGCGCCGCCGCCTCGGGTTCAGGCCGCCGCGCGCGCGGCACCGGCCGCCGAGCGGTGCAGCAGCACCGGGATCGACTTCGAGGTGGGCGTGTTGGCGATGTCGGCCGTGCTGTCGAGCGGCACCAGCGGATTCGTTTCCGGGTAATAGGCGCCGAGGCAGCCGCGCGGGATGTCGTACTCGACCAGCAGGAAGCCCTCGGCGCGGCGCTCGATGCCGTCGTGCCAGACCGTCTCCAGGTCCACCCGTTCGCCGGCCCGCAGGCCGAGCATCGCCAGGTCGTCGCGGTTCGCGAACACCACGCGGCGCTGGCCGAACACGCCGCGGTAGCGGTCGTCGAGCGCGTAGATGGTGGTGTTGTACTGGTCGTGCGAGCGCGTCGTCATCAGCGTCAGCAGCTTCTCGCCGTGGCGCGCGCGGGCGCGGTGGATCGGCGAGTCGGTCGGCAGCGCGTGGGCGATGAAGTTGGCCTTGCCGTTCGGCGTGAGCCATTCGCGCTCGCGCGAGGCGACCCGCAGGTGGAAGCCACCCGGCTGCGCGATCCGCGCGTTGTAGTTCTCGAAGCCGGGCAGGGTGGCCTCGATCGCGTCGCGCACGCGCGCATAGTCGTTCAGGTAGCCGCGCCAGTCCACCGTATCGTCGGGGCCGAACAGCGCCATCGCCATGCGCGCGACGATCGCGGTCTCCGACAGCAGGTTCGGCGAGGCCGGCTGGTTCATCCCGTACGAGACGTGGACCATGCTCATCGAATCCTCCACCGTCACGCCCTGCGCGACGCCGTTCTGCAGGTCGATCTCGGTGCGCCCGAGGGTGGGCAGGATCAGCGCGTCGCTGCCGTGGATCAGGTGGCTGCGGTTCAGCTTGGTGGTGATGTGCACCGTCAGCGCGCAGCGGCGCAGGCCCTCCCAGGTGCGCGGCGTGTCGGGCGTGGCCATCGCGAAGTTGCCGCCCAGGCCGATGAACACGTTGACGCGGCCGTCCAGCAGCGCCTCGATGGTTTCCACCACGTCGTAGCCGTGGCGGCGCGGCGGCGCGAAGCCGTAGACCTGGCCGAGCCGGTCGAGGAACGCCGCGCCCGGCTTTTCCTCGATGCCCACCGTGCGGTTGCCCTGCACGTTCGAGTGGCCGCGCACGGGGCAGAGGCCGGCGCCCCGGCGGCCGATGTTGCCGCGCATCAGCATCAGGTTCGACAGCATGTGGATGGTCTGCACCGAATGCTTGTGCTGCGTGATGCCCATGCCCCAGGTGGCGATCACGCGCTCGCTCGAGGCGTAGAGCCGCGCGAGCGAATCGATCTGCTGGTAGGACACGCCGCTCTCGGCGCTCAGCGCGGCCCAGCTTTCGGCACGCAGATCGGCGGCGAACGCGTCGAAGCCGGCGCCGTGCGCGTCGATGAAGGCCACGTCGAGCACGCGCGGCTCGCCGGCCAGCACGGCCGCGTCGTCGAGCTCGAGCACGCGCTTGGCAATGCCCTTGATCAGCGCGAAGTCGCCGCCGATGGTGGGCTGCACGAAGCTGGTGGCGATCCTGGTGCTGCCCATGGTCAGCATCTCGAGCGGGCTCTGCGGGTCGGAAAAGCGCTCGAGGCCGCGCTCCCTGAGCGGGTTGATCGAGACGATCTTCGCGCCGCGCTTGGCGCACTCGCGCAGCTCGCCGAGCATGCGCGGGTGGTTGGTGGCCGGATTCTGGCCGAAGATCAGCAGCAGGTCGGCGTGCTCGAAATCGTCGAGCGTCACCGTGCCCTTGCCGACCCCGACGCTGGCCGGCAGCCCGCGGCTGGTGGCCTCGTGGCACATGTTCGAGCAGTCGGGGAAGTTGTTGGTGCCGAAGCGGCGCACCATCAGCTGGTAGAGGAACGCGGCCTCGTTGCTGGCGCGGCCCGAGGTGTAGAAGGCGGCGCGGTTCGGATCGTCGAGCGCCTTCAGGTGGCGCGCGATCAGCGTGAACGCGTCGTCCCAGGCGATCGGCACGTAGCGGTCGCTGGCCGCGTCGTAGACCATCGGGTCGGTCAGCCGGCCGTGCTGCTCCAGCTCGTAGTCGGACTGGTCGAGCAGCGCGGTGACGGTGTGCGCGGCGAAGAACGCCGGCGTCGCGCGCTTCGAGGTGGCCTCGGCGGCCACCGCCTTCACGCCGTTCTCGCAGAACTCGAAGGTGGAGGCGTGCTGGCGGTCCGGCCAGGCGCAGCCCGGGCAGTCGAAGCCGTCCGGCTGGTTCTGCTTGAACAGCGTGCGGTAGTTGCCGCCCGCCACGCGTTCCTTGATCAGGTTGATGGCCACCTGCTTGACCGCGCCCCAACCGGCGGCGGCGTGATGATAGGGTTCGATGCGCGGAATCGGAGCTTTCTTCTTCATGGCTCAAGCCGTTACATGGGCCGCCTCTGGCGGCGATGGTCAGAGCGTACTTGCGGCGTCATGTCTCATGGGTACACACCTGATCCATCGCAAAAAGAGTACAGTTTCGTTTTCAGAACGCTTGATGGCTGTCAACTGTGCTCCCTATCTTGCTGAAAGGCGCTGTATGACGCGCTATGAGAAGCTGGCCGACGAGATCGACGGGATGATCCGGCGCGGCGTGTACCGGCCCGGCGATCGCGTGCCCTCGGTGCGGCAGGCGGCGCGCCAGCACGACCTCAGCATCACCACCGTGGTGCGCGCCTACCTCGTGCTGGAGAGCCGCGGCGCGATCGAGAGCCGGCCGCAGTCGGGCTACTTCGTGCGCGCGCGCGGGGCCGCCGGCGAGCCGATGCTCGACGCGAGCACGCCGATCGCGGTGTCGTCCACGGTGGACGTGAGCCGGCTGGTGCTGTCCACGCTGCGCAGCATCGCGCGCGACGACGCGGTGCCGCTGGGCTCGCCGTATCCCGATTCGGCGCTGTTCCCCTCGCAGCGGATCGCGCGCCACATGCACGCGATCGCGCGCGGGCGCACGCGCTGGGGCGTGGTGGACGACCTGCCGCCCGGCAACCCCGAGCTGATCCGGCAGATCGCGCGGCGCTACGGCGAGCGCGGCGTCGCCGTCGATCCGAACGAGATCGTCGTGACGATCGGCGCGACCGAGGCGATCAACCTGTGCCTGCAGGCAGTGGCGCGGCCCGGCGACACGATCGCGGTCGAATCGCCGACCTTCTACGCGATGCTGCACGCCATCGAGCGGCTCGGCATGCGTGCGATCGAGGTGGCCACGCATCCGGTGGACGGCATCGACCTCGATGCGCTGGCGCGGATCCTCGAACGCGAGCCGATCGCCGCCTGCATGGTGATGCCGAACTTCCAGAACCCGCTCGGCTTTTGCATGAGCGACGCGCGCAAGGCCGCGCTCGTCGCGCTGCTCGAACGCCACGACGTGCCGGCCATCGAGAACGACGTCTACCACGAACTGCACCACGGCGAGGTGCGCCCGAGCGCGCTGAAGTCGTTCGACCGGCGCGGGCTGGTGCTGCACTGCGCGTCGTTCTCGAAAAGCCTGTCGCCGGCCTTCCGGATCGGCTGGGCGATGCCGGGCCGCTACCGCGATCAGGTCGAGAAGCTCAAGTTCCTGAACACGCTCGGCACGCCCGCGCTCGACCAGCTCGCGATCGCGGAATACCTCGGCCACGACGGCTACGACCATCACCTGCGGCGCATCCGCAAGACCTTCGCGCAGCAGGCCAGCCTGATGGCCGCGATGGTGCGGCGCTTCTTTCCCGAGGGCACGCGCCTGTCGCAGCCCGCGGGCGGCTACGTGCTGTGGGTGGAACTGCCGCCCGCCTGCGATGCGATCGCGCTGTACCGGCTCGCGCTGGCCGAGCGGATCACCATCGGGCCGGGGCACATGTTCTCGACCACCGGCAACTACCAGCACTGCATCCGGCTCAACTACAGTTATCCGTGGTCGCCGCAGATCGAGGACGCGCTGCGCCGGCTCGGACGGCTGGTGGCCCGCGTCGCGCACGGCGGCGGGCATGACGGGCATGGCAAGGACGAGGGCAAGGGCGGCACCAAGCCGCGCAAGCGAGTGACGAACCGGCAGGAGACGCGATGACGAACCGACCGCATGACGCGAGGCCCGATGCGCCGCGCGACCACGACGCCGACGACGCCGACGACGCCGACGACGAGGGCGGGCTCGATCCGACCGTCGCCGCGGTGCTGCAACAGTTGCGCGAGGCGCTGGCCGAGACGCCGGGGCGCGCCTGGTCGCTCGCGAAGCTCGGCAAGCGCTCGCAGGTGCCGATGAGCACGCTGCGGCGCACGCTCACGCAGCTCGACGCGGCCGGCCTCACGGCCACCGAACTCGGCGAGGACGGCAGCGGGCACGCGGTGCTGACGCAGGAGGGCGTGGCGCTCTGCGAGGTGCTGTTCGGCGCCAACGACTGAGGGCGCCAGCGCGGCACCGCGCGGGCGCGATGCCGGCGCCGGAGGCTGCCTCGCAGGTCGCCTCGCGCATCGCCCGCGCGGCCTCCGGCGCGCCCGGGCAGGGTGTGCCGCGAGCGCGCCGCGGCTGACCGGTGCCTGCCGCCGCAAGCCCCGAGGCCGGCCGTCGGCCCAAAGGCTCGGCCCGCGCTCGCCTCAGGCGGGTGCCGGCCTGTCCGGCGCGTCGCGCTGGGCAAGCACGAACGCCACGAAACGGGCCGCCGCCGGATCGCGCAGCTCGGCCGGATAAGCGAGATGCAGCGGCGCCGAGAGGCCGGCGTCGGCCGTGAGCGGGCAGAACACCGTGCTGCGGTTGTCGTAGCGCCGCATTGAGGCCGGCACGAGCGTGACGCCGAGGCCGGCCGCCACCATGTGGATGCCGGTCAGCATGCGCGGCACCTCATGCGCGACCTGCGGTACGAAGCCGTGGCGCCGGCACGCGGCGAGCAGGTCGGCATACATGCCGGGGGCGCCGGGCCGGCGCACCAGGATGAATGCCTCGGGTTCGAGCGCCTTCAGCGGGATCGCCGGCGGCGCATCGCCGATTGCCGCCAGCAGCCGGTGCCCGACCGGCAGCACCGCCACCATCGGCTCGTCGAGCATCTGCTCGAACGCCACGCCCGACGGCGCATCCACCGGCTTTCTCAAGAACGCCACCTGCAGCTGGCCGTGCGACAGGCCCTCGATCAGCTCGGCCGCGTTGCGCTCCGACAGCGCGATCTCGATGCCGGGGTTGGCCGCCCTAAACGCGCGGATCGCGTCGGTCGTCAGCGGATGGAAGCCGGCCGAGCTGGTGAGCCCGACCGCGATCGCGCCGAGTTCGCCGCGCGCGATCCGCCGCGCGTGGGCGACGCCCTGCTGCAGCGTGTCGAGCACGAGCCCGGCGTTTTGCGCGAAGGCACGGCCGGCCGGCGTCAGCGCCACGCCGCGCGGCAGGCGCACGAACAGGTCGAAGCCGATTTCCTCCTCCAGCAGCCGGATCTGCTGCGACAGCGGCGGCTGCTGCATCGCCAGCCGCTCGGCGGCGCGCGTGAACTGGCCTTCCTCGGCGACGGCGAGGAAGTACCGCAGATGTCGCAATTCCATGCTGGCAGGCTCCGGCAGGGGGCGAAATTTTTTGCCATATTTTTTACATATGGCACTAGCAGAGAATGAATATTTTACATCTGGCTCGCCGTTCCCTAGGATGGCATCTGACCCACGGGTGGCAAGCGTTCCCAGGCAGGCGCACGCGGCGCCGCGGGGCCACCCTGTCAGGAGATGCGCAGTGAAGAAGCTCCATGCCGCGGCCGCCGTGCCGCCTGCCCGCTGCGCGTGCGCTCACGCGCAGCAGCATGTCGTGGCCGAAGCGCCGCCACTGGGAACGGCCAGCGCAGGGGGCGGCAACGCGCTGAACGGCGCGGCGGTGGCCGGCACGTTCCAGCCTTGCCGAGCGCTTCGTCCGTTTGCCTTGCCCGTTTGACGCCGGCCCACCAGGAGCAGTCCGCATGCCTTTCGACACGTCCTTGCCGCGCAGGCTGCGCGGCGTCGGCCCCGCCTGCGCGCTGGGGCTCGCGCTGGCGGGCGGCCCTGCGGCCGCCGCCCAGGCCGCCGGCCCCGCCAGCGCACCGCACGCCTACCAGCCGCATCTGCGGCCGGTGGCGCGGATCGCCGCCACGCGCATGCGGATCGACACGCCGGCCGGCAGCGCGCAGTTTCCGCTCTACCTGTCGCGCGACTGGAGCCAGCCGTTGCCCGGCGTGACGCGCGCGGTGATCGTGATTCACGGCAAGTTGCGCAATGCGGACCGCTATTTCAGGCTTGCGGAGGCTGCCCGCGCCGCGGCGCGCGAGCAGGGCGCCGCGGCGGCCGACCAGGCCGGCACGCTGCTGGTCGCGCCGCAGTTTCTCGCCACGCTCGATCTGGCCGGCCGTGACGCGCCGGCCGCGCTGCTGCGCTGGGATGCCAACGGCTGGATGGCGGGCGACGACGCGGTCAGCCCCGTGCCCCTCAGCTCCTATGCGGTGCTCGATGCGATCGTGGCGCGGCTGGCCGATCGCCGGCGCTTTCCGAACCTGAAGACGGTGGTGCTCGCCGGCCATTCGGGCGGCGGCCAGGTGGTGCAGCGCTACGCGGTGGCCGCGCGCGAGACGGGGGCGCTGTCCCGCGAGGGCATCGCGCTGCGCTACGTGGTGTCGAGCCCGTCGTCGTATGCGTATTTCGACGCCGAGCGCCCCGGCGCGCACGGCAAGCCGGCCGCGTTCGACGCCGCCGCCTGCCCCGGCTTCGACGACTGGAAATACGGCATGGCCAAACGCCCGCCGTATCTGGCCGACCGCTCGGCCGCGCAGCTCGAGGCCGCCTACGCGGCGCGCCGCGTGACCTATCTGGTCGGCGGCAATGACGACGACCCGCGGCAGCGGGCGCTCGACCGCAGCTGCCCGGCCGAGGCCCAGGGCCCGCAGCGGCTCGCGCGCGCCGAGGCCTATTTCGGCTACCTGCGCGCCCGCCACCCCGAGGGGCTGAATCAGCGCCTGCAGGTGGTGCCCGGCGTCGGCCACGACGGCGCGAAGATGCTGGGATCGGCCTGCGCGCTCGCGGCGATCTACGATACCGCGGCGTGCGGATCATGAGCCGCGCCACGCCCGCCCCGGCACACCAGGCAGCGCGGCCGGACGCGGCCGCGGCGCGTCTGTCGCCGGCGATGGTGCGCCGCGCGATCTTCGCCTCGGTGCTCGGCAACGGCCTGGAATGGTTCGATTTCCTGATCTACGGCTATTTCTCGAAGATCATCGCGCAGGTGTTCTTCCCGGCCGGCAACGCGCTCGTCTCGCTGCTGCTGACGCTCGCGACCTTCGCGATCGGCTTCGTGGTGCGGCCTATCGGCGGCATCCTGCTCGGCGTCTACGCCGACCGCGCGGGACGCAGCCGCGCGCTGTCGCTGCTGATCATCTCGATGGCGGCCAGCACGCTGCTGATGGGCCTCACGCCCGGCTACGCGCAGATCGGCTACGCGGCGCCCGCGCTGGTGATCCTCGCGCGCGTGCTGCAGGGGCTCTCGGTGGGCGGCCAGTTCGCGACCGCATCGGCGATGCTGGTCGAGTACGCGCCGCCCGGCCGCAGGATGTTCTACGGCAGCTTCAACATGACGGCGCAGTCGTTCGCGCTGCTGCTCTCGTCGGGCGCCGGCTACCTGCTCACCACGCGGCTCTCGCACGACTCGCTGGCGGCATGGGGCTGGCGCGTGCCGTTCCTGTGCGGCGCGCTGGCCGGCCCGCTCGGCTTCTACATCCGCCACCGGGTGGCCGAGTCGCCCGAGTTCCAGCAATTGCGCCGCGCGCAGCCGGACCCGCGCGCGACGGTGCCGCTTGCCGCGTTCTTCCGCGACAACGGCCGCGCCGCGCTCTGCGCGATGGGCGTGATCGCGGTGGGGGCGGCCACCAACTACGTCTGGCACTCGTACCTCGCCGTCTACGTCGAGCGCCAGCTGCACCTGCCGCTGCAGGTCGCGCTGCGCGGCGCGTTCCTCTCGGGCCTGCTGAACCTGTTCCTGTTCCCGCTGGCGGGGCGCCTGGCGGACCGCTTCGGCGCGTACCGGCTGTTCTACGCGGTCACCATCGCCTGGATGATCTGCGCGTATCCGCTCTACCTGTTCGTGGTCGCGGAGCCGTCGGCCTCGCGCCTGCTCGTCGCGCAACTCGTCGCGACGGTGTTTCTCGCGGCGATGTCGGGCGCGCACCCCGGCATGCTCGCGACGCTGTTCCCGGTGCGGAGCCGCTCGGCCGGCGTCGCGCTCTCGTACAACCTCTCGGTCACGCTGTTCGGCGGCCTGGCGCCGTTTACCGTCACCTGGCTGATCTCGCTGACGGGCAGCAGCCTGACACCCGCCTTCTATCTGATCTTTGCCGGTTTCGTCTCGCTGGCGCTGGTCGGGTCGTGCCGTCGCGGGCACCCCGGGCTCGGCGTCGAGGCACCCGTCACGCCGAGGACGCCCGCTTGAGCACCATGCCCCCCGACCTCGAGGGCAGCCACGACGAACGCGCGCCGAACGAACGGCCCGTCGACGTGATCGCCCCGCAGCATCTGAGCGTCGCCACGCCGGCCGGCGCCGGCACCGTGCCGCTGTACACCAGCGGCGAGTGGAACGCACCGCAACCGGGCGTGCGCAGTGCCGTGATCCTGCTGCACGGCCGGCTGCGCAACGCCGACGCGTATTTTCGGCTCGCCCGGCGCGCACGCGCCGCGGCCGGCCGCCATGCCGAGCACGCGGTGCTGCTGGTGCCGCAGTTCCTCGCGCGGGCCGACGCCGAGGCGCATCGTCTGCCGGCCTCGACGCTGGTCTGGGACTGGACCGGCTGGATGGGCGGCGGCGAGGCGCTCGCGCCCGCGCCGGTCAGCTCGTTCGAGGTGATCGACGCGCTGCTGGCCGCGCTGGCCGACGCGCGCGGGTTTCCCGCGCTGCGCGAGGTGGTGGTGGCCGGCCACTCGGGCGGCGGCCAGGTCGCGCAGCGCTACGCCGTGCTGGCACGCGGCGAGGCGGCGCTGACCGAACGCGGCGTGGCGCTGCGCTACGTGATCGCGAATCCATCCTCCTACGTGTATTTCGACGCGCTGCGCCCCGATGCCGGCGCTGGCTTCTCGGCCTACGACGCGGCGCGCTGCGCCGGCTTCAACGCCTGGAAGTACGGGCTCGAGGCGCTGCCGCCCTATGCCAGCGGGCAGGCCGCCGCGGCCGAGCCGGGTGCCTTCGAGCGCGCCTACCTGAAGCGCGACGTGACGATGCTGCTCGGCGAGCGCGACTGCGACCCGCAGCATCCGGCGCTCGACCGCTCGTGCGCGGCGATGGCGCAGGGCGCGCACCGGCTCGAGCGCGGGCTCGCCTACGCGCGCTACATCGCGGCGCGCGCGCCGGCCGGCTGCACGCATGCGACGCACCGGATTCCCGGCGCGGGCCATGACGCCGACGCGGTGTTCGGCTCGCCGGCCGGCATCGCGGCATTGTTCGGCGAGCCGGCGTAACGGTGCGCGCGCCGTATACTGGCGGCCCTCAAGCGACGTCCCTCGAACCCAGCCGTGCCCCATACACCCGACACGCCATCCGCCGCCGGCCCCGTCCCGGCTTCGTCGTCCGGCCGCGACGACCCGCGCCCGCTGCCGCCCGTGCCGCCCGAACTCGAGGACTGCTGCCAATCCGGCTGCGCGCCCTGTGTGTTCGATCTCTACGACGATGCGCTGCAACGCTACCGGGCCGAACTCGCCGCGTGGCGCGAACGCTATCCGGATGCCGGGCCTTCCTAGGCCGGTGGCCCATGCCGCAGTGTTCCTGCGCGAGGCGCCGCGGCGACTGCCGGGCGTGCCGGCCTGGCGACCAGGCCCGCTCGCGCGCGCTCAGCGCGGGGGCGTCGCGCGGTTGGCCCAGCCGCCGTGGTCGGCGCGCAGCTGATGGCCGCGCTTCGCGAACGTGTAGCCGGTGCGCAGGATCATCACGCCGATCAGCGTGGCCGCGAGCGGGTCGAGGCGCGGCAGGCCGAGGCGCGCGCCGGCCAGCGCCAGCGTGGCCAGCAGCAGCGTCAGCGCGTCGACGCGGATATGCCAGGCGCTCGCCTCGATCAGCGCGGCGCCGCCGATCGCACGCGCGCGGCCCAGCATCCAGCGCGACAGCGATTCCTTGCCGGCCAGCGTCATGCCCAGCACCGCCAACGAGATCGCGTCGGGCGAGATGTCGGGCGGTGCCGACAGGCCGGTGGCGGCCTGCCAGATCATCTGCGCGCCGGCGGCGAGCAGCAGCATGCCCAGGCCGGTCAGCGCGAGCGGCTCGTAGGTCGGCCGCTGTTCGGGCGGCAGCTTCGCGTCGAGCCGGCAGGCGAGCAGCAGCAGCGCGTCGGCGATCAGGTCGATCGCCGCGTGGATGGTATCGGCGAACAGCCCCGACGAATGGGTGGCGCAGGCGGCACCGGCCTGCGCGGTCATCAGCAGCAGGTTGACGACCAGGCTGGTCGTCAGCACCCGGCTGGTGATCGCATGGACGGATTGCGACGCGCGCGCTGAGCTCGGCATGGGGCGTGGGGGTGGTCTGTTCTGCAGGTCGAAGCCGGACTGTATCGGCGGCAAATGGCAGACCGATGACAAGCCGGGTACGGGGCCGGCGCGCAGCCAACGGGCGCGGCCGGCGCGGCGACGTCAGGGGCCGTCGTCAACGGGGCGGCCGGATCGGCATGCACGCTGCGGCCTGCGCAGGGGCGCGCGGCGCGCGGCAGGCGCAAGCGTGGGGCGGAATGCAGGACGGCTCGCCCGCCGCAACCGCAGCGACGGGCGAGCCGTGGTGAGGCCCGAGGGGAGCGGGCCGGGGGGAAAGCTCAGCGTGTCGCGGAGGCGACCGCCGCGCCGGCATCCATCAGGCCGGCGCCCGGCGCCATCGCCGTGCACGACGAGGGGTTGGACGCCGTGATCTGCGACGGGCGTGCCGTGGCGGCCAGCTTCTGCGCGATCTGCGCGGGCGTCAGGTTGGGGTTCAGCGACAGCATCAGCGCGGCCACGCCGGCCACCTGCGGCGCGGCGAGGCTGGTGCCGCTGTTGTATGCGTAGGTGTCGCTGCCCGGCGTGGTGGTGCCGGTGTTGCTCGTCGAGAGGATGCTCGAACCCGGCGCGCTCAGCGTGATCTCGCTGCTGAAGTTGCTGTACCAGGCACGCTTGCCGGTGGAGTCGGTGGCGCCCACCGCGATCACGCCGGTGCAGTTCGCCGGGCGGTCCTGCGCGTTGGCGAGGCCGTCGTTGCCGGCCGCCACCACCACCGTCACGCCGCGTGCGATCACGTCGTTGATTGCCGACTGGAACGTGCTGCCGCACGGGCCGCTGCCGCCGAGGCTCAGGTTGATGATCTTGGCCGGCGTGGTGTTGTTGGGCACGCCCGCCACCGGGATGCCGGCCGCCCAGCGCATCGCGTCGGCGATGTCGCTGGTGGTGCCGCCGCACTTGCCGAGCGCGCGCACCGGCAGGATCTTGCCGAACCAGCTCACGCCGGCGATGCCGATGCCGTTGTTGGCGGACGCGCCGATCAGGCCGGCCACTTCCGTGCCGTGCCAGGTGCTGTTGCTGGGCGCGCTCGCGCAGTGGTAGAACGGGCCCGACGAATCATTGAGCTCGGCCTGCGTGACCCAGTCGCCCGGGTCGGTGGCGTCCGAGCTGCGGCCGTGGCCGTTGTTGCCGGTGTTCACGTCGGAGATGAAGTCGTAGCCGGGCAGCAGATTGCCGGAGATGTCGGCGTGCGGGCGGTAGCCGGTGTCGATCACCGCGGTGACCACGCTCGACGAGCCGGTGCTGAGGTTCCAGGCAGCGGGCATGTTCACGCCCGCGGTCGGATCGAAGTCGTTCCACTGCTGCGAGTAATTCGGGTCGGTCGGCACGGTGCTGACGAACAGGCGCCGGTCCGGCTCGGCGTAGGCCACCTCGCTGTCGGCCGCGAAGGCCTGCGCGAGCGTGACCGCGTCGGCCGGGGTCACGCGCTTGCCGAGCGACACTACCGCCGCGCCGTCCGACATGGTGCGTTCCAGCTGCACGTTGTCGAAGCTCGGCAGCGCCGGGGCGGCGGCCGTCGAGGCCAGCACGCGGGCCTGCAGGCGCTGCGCGTTCCATTGCGTGAGCACGCGGCTGATCACGTCGCCCACGCGCGCGGCGTCGGAGCTGGCGGCCAGGGCGCGGGCGCCGTTCGCGAGGCTGGTGGATGAGGCGGAGGTGAGCTTCACGATCAGGTGATCGACGGGCGCATCGGGCGTGCCGACCGTGGCCGGGCTCGGCGTGCCGTTGGTATTGCCGCTCGAGGACGCGGTGGAGGTGCTGCTGGCGTTGCCCTGCGCGGTGGCGAGGGCGGTGGTGCAGAGCTGGCTGGAACTGGTGGAGGTGCCCGAGGTGCCGGAGGCCGTGCCCGAGGTCGAGGTGCCGGTGCCGGCTGCGGTGCTCGCCGGGGAGCCCGAGTCGCCGCCGCCGCCGCAACCGGCTATGACGGAGGCGACCAGCGTCATCGAAACGACGGAGGCCAGGGTACGAAGCTGGCCCGCACGCAGGTTGGCGGGGTGGAAACGCTCGATTTTCATGTTCTCGATCCTGACGATGCGACCGCAAGCCCGCGGTCTGGGCGGCCGGTTTCCGACGAGGCGGCGCGACACCCCGGTCGCGTGCGCCGCCATCGTCCTGATGGAAATCGGTCCGTTCTTGTTCGTGTCGCGTTGATGCGCGCGACAGTGGCTGCTATTCCGGGTAACGGCGTCCCTTAATATTTCTTAAACGTTAAATATCGAGTTTCTCGAGGGGTTTTCTCCGGACATTCGAGGGGCCGGAACGCGGATGCCGGCCGGTACTGGAGAGGCTTTTCGAATCGTTTGAATAGAGCCGGAAAAGCATGGCTGATCGAGGGATTCGGTGCGACGCCGAACCCCGCCCGGCGGCCTTCGCGGCGGCCGGAATCGGCCGAGATTCGGCAGACGAATAAAACGTTTCGGGAATTGGCATTGTTAATACCAAGGGCAAAAAACCCCCGGCGGAACGGGCGCGGCGCGGTGCATGCGAACGCCGCCGGTGGGTCGCACCCGCGGCCGGCCGCCGCGTCCGGCGCGCGGATGCGATCATGGCGGCGTGCGCCGAGCGCCCCGGCGCCGGCACTTCAGACCGACTCCACGACGAGGACCGACCGATGACTGCAAGCTCTCCCCATGGACTGAACCGCTTCAAGGCCGCGCTCACGGCGCGCCGGCGCCAGATCGGCTTCTGGGTGTCGATGGCCGAGCCCTACCTGGCCGAGGTGACCGCCACGGGCGGCTTCGACTGGCTGCTGATCGACGGCGAGCACGCGCCAAACGACGTGCGCAGCATCGTCGCGCAACTGCAGGCGGTGGCGCCGTACCGCGCCGAGGCCGTGGTGCGCCCGGTCGAGGGCGACACCGCGCTGATCAAGCAGCTGCTCGACGCCGGCGCGCGCACGCTGCTGGTGCCGATGGTCGAGACGGCCGAGCAGGCGCGCGGGCTCGTCTCGGCGGTCCGTTATCCGCCGCGCGGCGTGCGCGGCGTGGGCAGCGCGGTGGCGCGCGCCTCGCGCTGGAACCTGCGCGCCGATTACCTCGACATCGCGGACGAGGAGGTCTGCCTGCTGGTGCAGGCCGAAAGCGCGGCCGCGCTCGGCAATCTCGAGGCGATCTGCGCGGTGGACGGCGTGGACGGCGTGTTCATCGGGCCGGCGGACCTGGCCGCCTCGATGGGGCATCGCGGCGACCCCGGCCATGCGGACGTGCAGTTCGCGATCGAGGACGCGATCGCGCGCGTCGTGCGCTCGGGCAAGGCGGCCGGCACGCTGACGGGCGACGCGGCGCTCGCGCGCCATTACCTCGCGCTCGGCTGCACCTTCGTGGCCGTCGGCGTGGACGTGCTGCTCTATGCGAACGCCGTGCGTGCGGCGGCGGAGGCGTTCGGGGTGGGGCCGGCCACCGCCTGAGCGCGCGCGGCCGGTTGCCGGCGGCGGCGAGCGCCGCCCGCCTGTTACCGCCGTAACGGCGCGGATGCGGTGCCCGGCAAGGCTCGCGCCGCGCCGGCGGCGGCGCCGGAAAGATCCGGTAAGACACCGAAATTGCATCCGCTCGCGCAAATTCATACAGTGGTGCGCACTCTTTCCCCAAGGAGTGTTATCGAAACGCGGTTTGCCTCGGCTCCGGACCCCTCCGGGCCGAGGCATTTTTTTTCGCTGCCGCCCGGGCGGAGCGCGCGATTCGGGCCCGCCCGCCGCGCCGTGCGAAGATGGCGATCCGGCCCGCCGCGGGCGCATGACGGAGAACCGATGAACGGATGGTGGACGGACACGATGTCCGGGGCCTGGCGGGCCGGCCTGTGGGATCTGCTCGAACGCCTGTGGGAACTGCTCGTGACGGTGTTCCATTTCCTGCTGTGGCTGCTGCGCTTGCTCGGCGGCGGCTGAGGCGGCCGGCAGGGCGGCGCGCAGGGCGGCCAGGCATGCGTGCCTGGTCAGCGGCACCGCGCGGCGCACCGGCTCGCGGCGGGGGCTTCGTCGATAAAAAAAATGCCGGTGGATCGAGGGGCGATCCACCGGCAAACACCTGGAGGTGTGAGGCACGAGGTTCAAAGCGGTCCCCCGTGATACGTATCCTAACGACATGGCCGCCGACAATGTGACGCGATCGTCAGCAATGTGACGGAAGTGTGTGGCCGGCCATCCGGCCGCGGACGCGCACGGGGCAGCCCTCGTCGGCGCCGGCCGGCCGTCGCCCCCGTCGTCTCCGTTTGCCTTCCTTCGCCTTCCTTCACTCGCATTCCAGCCTGGCCGCCTTGTCCTGCCGCGGCGCCGCCCGCGCGGGCGCCGTCCCGCGGCTTTCCGGTCGGCCGCCGCGCGCGGCTTGCCCTGTCCGGTGGCGGCGCGTGCATGGTTGCGTCGATATCAATGAAGGCTGATGGAAATGCATTCGACGGCTGTCGGAAAGCTGGAAATCGGACGTCATCCGCCGTGCGGCGGCCACGGCACGCCCCAGGGCCGGCCGTCCGGACAGCGAACGCCGCTCGGGACCGAAAAAACGAACGAGGTTAACCCTCAAAGATCAGTCGTCTTATAACATTCTCGTTCAACACGCAAACGACAAAAGAATTTGTCGCCAAGCGCCCGTCTGGCCCCTTTCGCCGAATCTCGAAAACGTGAATAACCAATTGAATTTAAACGAAATTGTGACTTTTTTAAGAAATGCTGCCGAACCCCGTCTGCGGGTATGCACCAAGTGTACAAGCGTGGTTCCGCCCCGATAGACTCGCTCCCTAGTTGTACGACGTGAGACAGCGGGTGTGCTGTCTGATGGTGATCTGACGACAACGACGACGGATGGCCCAACGAAAGGGGGATGGCAGTGATCGGATATGACGACACGCGGCGCAAGCCGGGCGACAGCCTGCCGGCGGGGGCCACCGCATCCGTGCCGGCCGTCGCGAAGTCCGCCGGGGCGACCGCCGCCACGCTCGACACTGCGCGTCCGGCCTCGCGCTGACGCCGTACCGGGGGCGGCGTGCGCCACCCAACACTCGATATTCCCAGAGGAGACTTGACCATGAAAACGATCTTCACTCGCACCCGTGTCGCGGTTGCGATCGTGGCCGCGCTGGCCGCGGCCACCACGATGTCGGCGCAGGCCCGCACGTTCCGCTCGGCCGACGTCCATAGCGACAGCTTCCCGACCAACATGGCCGTCAAGTTCATGAGCGACGAGATCAGCAAGGCCACGGGCGGCAAGGATTCGATCAAGGTGTACGGCAACAGCGCGCTCGGCTCGGAAAACGAGACGATCGACCAGGTGCGGATCGGCGCGATCGACATGGTTCGCGCCAACGGCGCCGCGTTCAACGAGATCGTGCCGGAATCGCTGATCCCGTCGTTCCCGTTCCTGTTCCGTGACATCGAGCACTTCCGCAACGTGATGTACGGCCCGGAAGGCCAGAAGATCCTCGACGCGTTCCAGGCCAAGGGCCTGGTCGCGCTGACCTTCTACGAAAGCGGCGCGCGTTCGATCTACGCGAAGCGTCCGGTCAAGTCGCCGGCCGACATGAAGGGCCTCAAGGTGCGCGTGCAGCCCTCGGACCTGATGGTCGACGAGATCAAGGCGATGGGCGGCGTGCCCACCCCGATGCCGTTCTCGGAAGTCTATACCGGCCTGAAGACGGGCCTGGTGGACGCGGCCGAGAACAACCTGCCGTCGTATGACGAAACCAAGCACTACGAAGTGGCGAACGTGTACTCGGAAACGCAGCACGCCATGACCCCGGAAGTGCTGGTGTTCTCGAAGAAGATCTGGGACACGCTCTCCCCGCAGGAGCAGACCATCATCAAGAAGGCGGCGGCCGATTCGGTGCCGTACTACGTGAAGCTCTGGACGGCGCGTGAAAGCGATGCGCGCAAGGCGGTGCTGAAGGGCGGCGCCACCATCGTGCCGGCCGCGCAGATCGATCGTGCCGCGTTCGTGAAGGCGATGCAGCCGCTCTGGGCCAAGTACGAGAAGACGCCGAAGATGAAGCAGATCGTCGACGAAATCCAGGCGATCAAGTAAGGCCCGGCATGCGGCCCGGCGATGCCGGCCCGCATGCGCGAACCGGCGGCCGCGCGCGACTGCGCCCGGCCGCCTTTCCTGTCCGATGAGGATTGAAGCAATGAGGTTCATCAAGCACACGAACGACGTGTTGTTCATGGCGCTGGCGGCGATCGCGTCCGCGAGTCTCGTCGCGCTGACGGCACTCGTGTTCTATGCCGTCGTGAAGCGCTACGTGTTCAACGACGCGCCCGATTTCGTCGAGCCGATCGCGCTGCTGCTGGTGGTCGTGATCGCCATGTTCGGCGCCGCGATGAAGGTGCGCGACGGCGGCCACATCGGCCTCGATTCGTTCGTGCGCCGGCTTTCGCCGAAGGGCCAGGCGGTGGTTCACGGGTTCCAGCATCTGTGCCTGATGGCGTTCGCGGTCGCGATCATCGCCGGCTGCGTCGAGATGGCCCAGACCACCGCCGACGACCGGATTCCGATCATCGGCCTGCCCGAGGCGGTCCGCTACCTGATCCCGATGCCGGCGGGTCTCGCCATCATCCTGTTCTCGCTCGAGCATCTGCTTGCGCTGCGCAAACGCAACCGAACCTGATCCACCATGGAACTCGCAATCCTTTCCATCAGCTTTCTGCTGCTGCTGTTTCTCGGGGTGCCCGTGTCGTTCGCGCTCGGGCTGTCGTGCGTCGCGACCTATCTCGCCGAGGGGCTGCCGGTGGCCACCGCGATGCAGTCCGTGATTTCGGGGATGAACGCGTTCTCGTTCCTCGCCGTGCCGTTCTTCATCTTCTCCGGCGAACTGATGCTGCACGGCGGCATTGCCGACCGGATCCTGAAATTCGCGCAGTCGGCCGTCGGGCACTTCCGCGGCGGGCTCGGCATGGCCAACGTGGTGGCCTGCACGCTGTTCGGCGGCGTGTCCGGTTCGCCGACCGCCGACACCTCGGCGATGGGCGGCGTGGTGATCCCGCTGATGAAGCGCGAAGGCTACAGTGCCGCCTACGCGGTGAACGTGACCACCCACGCCTCGCTGGCCGGCGCGCTGATGCCGACCTCGACCAACATGATCATCTACGCGTTCGCCGCGCAGGGGATCACCGGCATGCTGAACGGGCACATGGTGAGCGGCGTGTCGATCGGCGACCTGCTGTTCTCGGGCCTGCTGCCGGTGCTGTGGGTGATGGGCTTCGTGCTGATCGCCGCCTACTGGCAGGCACGCCGCTACGGCTACCCGCGCCGCCCCGACGGCTCCACCGCGCTGCTGAAGTTCCCCGGCTGGTACGCGGTGGCGCGTTCGTTCGTGGGCGCGCTGCCGGGCCTGGGCGTGATCGCCATCATCCTGGTGTGCGTGGCCAAGGGGATCGCCACGGCGACCGAGGCCGCCGCGATCGCCGTGGTGTACTCGCTGGTGCTCACGCTGTTCGTCTATCGCACGCTGACGATGAAGAAGCTGTGGCGCGCGCTGTCGCACGCGGCGCGCACCACCGGCGTGGTGCTGCTGCTGATCGCCGTGTCGAACATGCTGCGCTTCCAGATGTCGTATCTGGAGATTCCGGATGCGATCGAGCATCTGCTGCAGCAGTCGAATGCCGCGCCGTGGCTGATGCTGCTGTACATCAACATCCTGCAGGTGTTCCTCGGCACGTTCGTGGACATGGCCGCGCACATCCTGATCACCACGCCGCTGTTCCTGCCGCTGGCCATGGCCTGCGGCGTGGGCCCGGTGCAGTTCGGGATCATGCTGCTGCTGAACTGCTCGCTCGGCCTGGTGCATCCGCCGATCGGCTCGGTGCAGTTCGTGGGCTGCGCGATCGGCGAGGTGTCGATCGGCGAGACCACCAAGACCGCCTGGCCGTACTACCTGGCGATCTTCAGCGCGATCAACATCGTGACGTACATGCCGTTCTTTTCGACCTGGCTGCCCAGCATCATCAGCGGGCATCCGGTGTTCTGACGCGGTGAAGGTTTGACGTAGCGCGGACGGGTGTTTGGCCAGTCGGTCGCGTGAGCTTCGACGGCGGCGTGGGATGCCACGGCCGCCGTTTTTTTATTGGCTTGGTTGGCGCGCCCCGCCGGGGCCGGGAGCATCCGGAAACGGCCGCTGCCGGTGCGGCGCACGGCCTTGCTTCGCGGCCCGCATCGCCTGGGCCGCCATCCTCGCCACGCCCGGCGGCTGCGCCGTTCAAACCGGAAATTGCGTCGTCGAGAGGATTTCCTTCAACACCACGAAGGTGCGGATCTGCCGAACCCCCGGCAGGTAGAGCAGCTGTTCCGCGTGCAGCCGGTTGAAGGTCTCGCTGTCGCGTGTGCGCACCAGCATGAAGGCGTCGAATTCGCCTGTCACCACGTGGCATTCCATGCAGCCGGACACCTTCTGTGCGGCCTTCTCGAACGCGGCGAACGACTCGGGCGTCGAGCGGTCCAGCACCACGCCGATCATCACCAGCATGCCCGCGTTCAACGCCTTCGGCTCGAGCAGCGCGACGATGCCGCGTATCAGTCCGGCCTCCCTGAGCTTCTCCACGCGGCGCAGGCAGGCGGGCGGGCTCAGGTTCACGCGCGCGGCCAGCGCCACGTTGGAGATCGACGCGTCGCGCTGCAGCGCGCGCAGGATCGCGCGATCGACGCGGTCGAGCTCCGCCCCGGCGGCTGCGGCTGCGGCGGTGGCCCGGCTGGTGGTTTTTTTTATTGCGCACATCGGCCAAGAATCCTTTCGAAATTAATCCATCCGTGAACCGAGCCTTCGAATCACCGAAAAACAGCCATCGATTTGCAACCCTGATTCGTACAGTCGTTTCTAACATAGTCGCATCGTTTCGGCGATGGGCGCGGGCAGCGGCGCCACCGGCGTCGTGCGGAACGTATCCATCCATCCGTTCAAGGAGCGAGACATGAATCTCCAGAAGTTCCCGCGTTATCCGCTGACGTTCGGGCCGACGCCGATCCAGCCGCTGCGGCGGCTCAGCGCCCATCTGGGCGGCAAGGTGGAGCTGTATGCGAAGCGCGAGGATTGCAACAGCGGGCTCGCGTTCGGCGGCAACAAGACCCGCAAGCTCGAATACCTGATCCCGGACGCGATCGCGCAGGGCGCCGACACGCTGGTGTCGATCGGCGGCGTGCAGTCGAACCAGACGCGCCAAGTGGCGGCGGTGGCGGCGCATCTCGGCATGAAGTGCGTGCTGGTGCAGGAGAACTGGGTCAACTATTCGGACGCGGTCTACGACCGGGTCGGCAACATCCAGATGTCGCGCATGATGGGCGCCGACGTGCGGCTGGTGCCGGACGGCTTCGACATCGGCATCCGCAAGAGCTGGGAGGACGCGCTGGCCGAAGTACGCGCGGCCGGCGGCAAGCCGTATCCGATTCCGGCCGGCTGCTCGGAGCATCCGCTCGGCGGCCTGGGCTTCGTCGCCTTCGCCGAGGAAGTGCGCGCGCAGGAGGTGGAACTCGGAATTCGCTTCGACTACATCGTGGTGTGCTCGGTCACGGGCAGCACGCAGGCCGGCATGGTGGTGGGTTTCGCGGCGGACGGGCGCGCCGACCGGGTGATCGGCATCGACGCCTCGGCCAAGCCGGCGCAAACGCGCGAGCAGATCCTGCGCATCGCGCGCGGCACGGCCGATCGCGTCGAGCTGGGCCGCGACATCGGCGAGGCGGACGTGGTGCTCGACGAGCGCTTCGGCGGCCCCGAATACGGCCTGCCCAGCGACGGCACGCTCGAGGCGATCCGCCTGAGCGCCAGGCTCGAAGGCATGCTGACCGACCCGGTCTACGAAGGCAAGTCGATGCACGGCATGATCGAGAAGGTGCGGCTCGGCGAGTTCCCGGCCGGCGCCAAGGTGCTCTACGCGCATCTGGGCGGCGTGCCGGCGCTGAGCGCCTACAGCTATCTGTTCCGCGACGGCTGAGGCCGGTGCCGGCCGAGGCCGCCGGCGTGTGATCAGGCTTCGTGATCACCCGATCAGCAATCACCATTGGCAAGGCCCGGCCGCCTGCGGTCTACTGGGCGTCCGTCGCAGCGCGCCGATTTCCGGCGCGCGCGGCTCGGGGATTCGGAGGCAGGCATGGCAGACGTGAGCACCCTGTTCCGGCTGGACGGGCGCCGTGCGCTGGTGACCCGCTCGGGACGCGGCATCGGCCTCGCACTGGCGCGCGGACTCGCGCAAGCCGGCGCGAGCGTCGTGATCAACGATCGCAATCCCGGGAAGGCCGCCGCGCTCGCGGCCGGCTTGCGCGACGCGGGCTTCGACGCCTCGCACGCGGTGTTCGACGTGACCGACTCGGCGCAGGCCACCGCCGCGATCGACGCGTTCGAGGCCGAGGCCGGCGCCATCGAGATTCTCGTCAACAACGCGGGCATCCAGCGCCGCGCGCCGCTCGACCAGTTCGAGGACGCCGACTGGCACGCGCTGATGCGCGTCAACCTGGACGGCGCATTCATCGTCTCGCGCGCGCTGGCGCGCCACATGATCCCGCGCGGGCGCGGCAAGATCATCAACATCTGCTCGGTGCAGAGCGAAATCGCGCGGCCCTCGATCGCGCCGTATGCGGCCTCGAAGGGCGCGCTGCGGATGCTGACCAAGGGCATGTGCGCGGACTGGGCGCGCCACGGCATCCAGGCCAACGGCCTCGCGCCGGGCTACTTCGAGACCGAGCTGAACCAGGCGCTGGTCGCCGATCCGGCGTTCAACGACTGGATCTGCAAGCGCACGCCGGCCGGCCGCTGGGGCCGCGTCGAGGAGCTGTGCGGCGCGGCCGTGTTCCTCGCCTCGCCGGCGGCCGATTTCATCAACGGCCAGACGCTGTTCGTCGACGGCGGCCTGACGAGCGTGGTCTGAGCGCCGCGCGTTCCGGCATGGCTGCGTTCCCGCATTGAGAATCAGGAGGAAACATCCATGAGACTGCGCTGCATGTGTCTCGTCATTCACGCGCCGAACGATCTGCGCTACGAGCCGGCCGAGGTCGAGGCGCCCGGCCCGGGGCAGGTGCGCGTGCAGGTCGCGATGGGCGGCATCTGCGGCTCGGACCTGCATTACTTCCGCCACGGCGGGTTCGGCGCGATCCGCTTGCAGCAGCCGATGATTCTCGGCCACGAGGTGGCGGGCACGGTGGTCGAGACCGGCGAGGGCGTGAGCGGCGTGCGGGTGGGCGAGCGCGTGGCGGTCAACCCGAGCCGGCCCTGCGGCGCGTGCCGATACTGCCTCGAAGGGCTGCCGAACCAGTGTCTCGACATGCGCTTCTACGGTAGCGCGATGCGCATGCCGCACATCCAGGGCGCGTTTCGCGGCGTGCTGGTCTGCGATGCGGCGCAGTGCGCGAAGCTGGCCGACCAGGTGCCGTTCTCGATCGCCGCGCTGGCCGAGCCGTTCGCGGTCGGCCTGCACGCCGTGTCGCGCGCCGGCGCGCTGCTCGGGCGGCGCGTGCTGGTGTCCGGCTGCGGGCCGATCGGCGCGCTGGTGGCGGCGGCGGCCCGTGTCCACGGCGCGCGCGAGGTGGTGGCCACCGACGTGGTGGACGAGCCGCTCGCGGTGGCCAAGGCGCTCGGCGCGGATCGCGCGATCAACGTCGCGGCCGATCCCGACTGGACGAAGTCGTTCGCGGCCGACAAGGGCAGCTTCGACGTGGTGATCGAGTGCTCGGGCAGCGAGCGCGCGCTGCGCGACGGGCTCGAGGTGCTGCGTCCGCGCGGCGTGGTGGTGCAGCTCGGCCTCGGCGGCGACGTGGCGATCCCGCAGAACGTGGTGGTGGCCAAGGAGCTGACGATCTGCGGCTCGTTCCGCTTCCATGCCGAGTTCGCGCTGGCCGTGCAACTGATCAACGAGGGGCGCGTGGATCTGGCGCCGGCCATCACGCGCGTGTTCCCGGCGCGCGAGGCGGGCGACGCGTTCGCGCTGGCGGGCGACCGGCGCCGCGCGATGAAGGTGCTGATCGATTTCCAGGACGCGCCGGCCGATGCCGGCGCCTGATGCCTGCAGCGTGCGGCGGCCCGGCCCCTGACAGCGACGGCGGGGCCGCGGCGGGCGCCTCGGTCGTGCGCTGCGGCAGAGGAAGCCGTCTAGTTTTCCTGCATGGCGCCGGTGCCGGCCGATGCTAAGCTGCGAACCACCTTGTCATCGTTCAATGTCAACAATGGAGACTGGAAATGATTCGTTCGCAACTCTGCCTGGTCATCGTCGCGCTGCTGCCGTTCGTCTGGACCGCCTGCGCGAAGGCCCGCGCGGGCTACGACAATCGCGCGCCGCGTGACTACCTGGCCAAGCTCGAAGGCTGGCGACGCCGCGCGGCGGCCGCCCATCAGAACGCCTGGGAGGCGCTCGCGCTGTTCACCGCGGCGCTGGTGGTGGCCTGGCACGACGGCGCGAACGCGGCGCGCGTCGATCAGCTGGCCACCGCGTTCGTTGCGCTGCGCGTGCTGCATGGGGTCGTCTACATCGCGAACTGGGCGGCGCTGCGCACGCTGGTCTGGTGTGCCGGGATGGTCTGCGTCGTCTGGCTGTTCTTCGTCGCGCCCTGAAGGCGGCCGTCGCGGACGGCGCGCGGCGGCGCGCTCAACGCACGCCGCCGGCCACCCAGTCGCGCACCGCCTGCGTGAACAGGCGTAGCGGCGCGGGCGGATGGCGGTTGGCCGGGTAATAGAGCGCGAGCCCCGGCAGCGGCACGCTCCAGGCGTCGAGCAGCGCGATCAGCCGCCCGCTCGCCAGGTGTTCCTCGATCTGGCTCTCGGGCACCCAGGCCACGCCGATGCCGGCCAGGGCGGCCTCGATCATCGCGTTCGGGTTGCCGAGCGTCAGCGGCCCGTTCACGTCGAGGCTGCAGGTCTTGCCGTCGAGCTGGAAATCCCAGCGCAACAGCGCGCCGCTTTCGAAGCGGTGGCGGATGCAGCGGTGCTGCATCAGGTCGGCGGGCCGCTCGGGGGCCGGATGGCGCGCCAGATAGGCGGGCGAGGCCACGGCGATGAAGCGCATGTCCGGGCCGAAGCGCACCGCGATCATGTCGCGCGGCACGTCGTCGAGCGCGCGGATGCCGGCATCGAAACCTTCCGCGACGATGTCGATGAGCCGCGTATCGGTGACGAACTCGACATGGATGTCCGGATAGCGCAGCAGGAAGTCGGGCAGCACGTGGCGGATCAGGAGGCGCGCGGAAGTCTCCGGCGCGTTGATCCTGACCGAGCCGCTCGGCCGGTTCTGCGCGGTGGAGACTTCGTCCACGGCGCTCTCGAGGTCGCTCAGCGCCGGGCCCACGCGGTGCAGCAGGCGCTCGCCCGCCTCGGTCAGCGCGACCGAGCGCGTGGTGCGGTTGAACAGGCGCACGCCGAGGCGCGCCTCCAGGCTGCGCATCGCGTGGCTCAGCGCCGACGGCGAGACCGCCAGCGCGCGCGCCGCCGCGCGAAAGCTGCGCTGCTCGGCGATCGCGACGAACGCCGTCAGTTCGGACAGGCCGGCTCGTAACATGGATGAAGATTTCTCGATTGTGCCCGTCAAGTCGACCGGATTGTCGCGTGCAGCGTAGCACCGCGGCCGCCTGCTGTCTTGCACGACGGCGGCATCGCGCGGCCGCGCGCCGCGCTGAGCGCCGCATCATTTGGTCGGCCGGGCGGACGCCTGCGCCGTCCGTGAAGCATCGCTTGCGCGGCCCGCTGCCGTGTGCCGCGAGCCCTTGCCCTGGCACCGCGTCGCTCCGGCCGAAGCCGCCGGGCAGCGGCTGGGCAGTGGCCGGGCGCGCTTCGCGCGTTACGAGCCCCTGAAAACGGCAAGGCCCCGTTCGTTGCCGACGGGGCCTTGCCGCTTCCGGCGCGCGCGGCGCCGCGCGATGCGCGGGGCCGAAACGCCTGCGCCCGCCTGGTGCGGGTCGGGAAAAAGCACCCTCGCCGCCACGGGGGCATGACAGGCGAGGGTCAAGGGTAGAGCGTTACGATTGCAATGCTTGGCTGGCCGCCTCGCCTCAGGCGGCGACGGCTTCGCCGGCCTGCGCGGCGGCGGGCGCCTCGACGTCCTGGCGGATCAGGTGGTCGAAGGCCGACAGCGAGGCCTTCGCGCCTTCGCCGACCGCGATCACGATCTGCTTGTACGGCACCGTGGTCACGTCGCCGGCGGCGAACACGCCCGGCAGCGAGGTGGCGCCGCGCGCATCCACCACGATCTCGCCATGCTTCGACAGCTCGATCGTGCCCTTCAGCCACTCCGTGTTCGGCACCAGGCCGATCTGCACGAACACGCCTTCGAGTTCGATGCGCTTCGTTTCGCCGGTCGTGCGCTCCAGGTAGACGAGGCCGTTCAGCTTCTGGCCGTCGCCGAGCAGTTCCTTGGTCTGCGCGCTGGTGATGATCGTCACGTTCTTGAGGCTGCGCAGCTTGCGTTGCAGCACTTCGTCGGCGCGCAGCGCCTCGCCGAATTCGATCAGCGTCACTTCACGGACGATGCCGGCCAGGTCGATCGCGGCTTCCACGCCCGAGTTGCCGCCGCCCACCACGGCCACCCGCTTGCCCTTGAACAGCGGGCCGTCGCAGTGCGGGCAGTAGGCCACGCCCTTGTTGCGGTACTCGCGCTCGCCCGGCACGTTCAGCTCGCGCCAGCGGGCACCCGTCGAGAGGATCACCGACTTGGCCTTCAGCGTCGCGCCGTTTTCGAGGCGGATCTCGTTGATCGCGCCCGGCACGAGCGCGGTGGCGCGCTGCACGTCCATGATGTCGACGTCATATTGCTTCACGTGCTGCTCCAGCGCGACCGCGAACTTCGGCCCTTCGGTTTCCTGCACGGAGATGAAGTTCTCGATCGCCATCGTGTCGAGCACCTGGCCGCCGAAGCGCTCGGCCACCACGCCGGTGCGGATGCCCTTGCGCGCCGCGTAGATCGCCGCCGCCGCGCCGGCCGGGCCGCCGCCGACGATCAGCACGTCGAACACGTCCTTCTTGTCCAGTTCCTTCGCGGCCCGGGCGCTGGCGCCGGTATCGAGCTTCGCGAGGATTTCCTTGACGCTGCTGCGGCCCTGGCCGAAGTGCTGGCCGTTCACGAACATGGTCGGCACGGCCATGATCTGGCGTTCGTCCACTTCGTTCTGGAACAGCGCGCCGTCGATCGCCACGTGGCGGATGCGCGGGTTCAGCAGCGCCATCACGTTCAGCGCCTGCACCACTTCCGGGCAGTTCTGGCAGCTCAGCGAGAAATACGTCTCGAAGGAGAAATCGCCTTCGAGGTTGCGGATCTGCTCGATCGTCGCGTCGTCGAGCTTGAGCGGATGGCCGCCCACCTGCAGCAGCGCGAGCACGAGCGAGGTGAATTCATGCCCCATCGGGATACCCGCGAAGCGGATGCCGGTGGGCTTGCCGGGCTCGCCGATCGAGAACGACGGCTTGCGTTCGGCGTCGTCGCGGCGCTCCACGACGCTCACGCGCGGCGACAGCGAGCCGATCTCGTTGAGCAGCTCGATCAGCTCCTTCGACTTGGCGCCGTCGTCGAGCGAGGCGACGAGTTCGATCGGGCGGGTGATCTTGTCGAGGTACGACTTCAACTGGTTCTTGAGATTGGCGTCGAGCATGATGATTCGGATTCCGTAATGTTTTTGGCACCTCGCCGGCGGGCGAGGGGGCGTGCGGCGCGAGGGCCGCACGGCGGAGCGCCTCGCGGCGCCCCGGTCCGTCTGATGCGAACGACGCTTAGATCTTGCCGACCAGGTCGAGCGACGGGGTCAGCGTTTCGGCGCCCGGCGTCCACTTCGCGGGGCAGACTTCACCCGGGTGCGAGGCGACGTATTGAGCGGCCTGCACCTTGCGCAGCAGTTCGCCTGCGTCGCGGCCGATGCCGTTGTCGTGGATTTCAGCGATCTTGATCTCGCCTTCCGGGTTGATCACGAACGTGCCGCGCAGCGCCAGGCCTTCTTCCTCGATCAGCACGTCGAACGCGCGTGCCAGCGTGGCCGTCGGGTCGCCGACCAGCGGGTACTTGATCTTCGCGATCGTGTCCGAGGTGTCGTGCCATGCCTTGTGCGTGAAGTGCGTATCGGTCGACACGCCGTAGATCTCGACGCCCAGCTTCTGGAATTCTTCGTAACGATCGGCCAGGTCGCCCAGCTCCGTCGGGCACACGAACGTGAAGTCCGCCGGATAGAACACGACGACCGACCACTTGCCCTTCAGCGATTCGTCGCTGACGGGAACGAAGTCGCCGTTGTGATATGCGGTTGCCTTGAACGGTTTGATCTGGCTGTTGATGATCGGCATTTGGGTCTTCCTTTGGTCAGTGAGTGATCAGGAGCGGCCAGTATGACGATTGGGGGAGCGAATGTGAAATTGCTTGTTTCAATGACGGGGATCGAGATTTTCTATCTATCTCGAATTTTGGATAGCGTGAGGCTCGGGCCGGGTCGGGAGACCGGGCGCCGGCGCACGCGAAGCGGCGGGGGCAGGGCGCAGCGCCTTGCCGCGTCAGCTTCGGATGCCTCGCCGGGGGCGCGGGGCGGATGGCGCCGAGAGGTTCGGCGCGAGATGCGATGCCGCGTCGAAGTAACGCGAACACCGGATTTTCGCCGATTCGCGGATGGCCGTCCAGTGCCAATCGGAGGCGCCGCGATCGCGCTTCGAGGGATGTGACGCGGGCGTGACGAAGCTCGAAGCGCCGTCGTTGTGCTGCCGCCCGTTTCCGGGGTGGGGGGCGGCCAGGCAAGCCGCGGCGACGGCGAACCGGACGACAACGAAACGACGCGGCGCCGACGGGCAGGCGGCGCGCGCCGGGGGCCGGGGCGGGCGGCGGTAGAAGGTAGAATGCCGGTTTTCCCAAATTCCTCCGCGCCGCCGCGAGCCGGCTCGCGCGCGGAGCGACTTTCAAGCGCGATGACCCACACAGACGATAAAACACTCGACGAGCTCGACCGGTTCCTGATGTCCGACATCATGTCGGAGAACACCATGACGATCGAAATGCTCGACGGCTACCTGACCGCGATCGCGATCGGCCCGACCACCATCCAGCCGACCGCATGGCTTGCCGACGTCTGGGGGCCGACCGAGGACGATGCGCCCGATTTCGAGTCCTACGAGCAGGCCGAGTACGTGTTCGGCCTGATGATGCGCCACTACAACGCGATCCTGCAGACCTTCGAGGCCGATCCGGCGTCGATCGCGCCGCTGTTCAGCGTCAACGAGGTGGACCACGAAGACGAGCCGCACGAGTACATCGACGCCGAAGCCTGGGCGAACGGTTTCTTCCAGGGCATGGGGCTGTGCTGGGACGACTGGAAGCCGCTGCTGGATCACCCCGATGCCGAGTCGTGGCTCAGGCCGCTGCGCCTGCTCGGCAGCGACGATCTCGACGACGCCGAGCGCGAGCTCGTCAGCCAGCCCGCCGAGCGCGAGGCGCTGTCGGAGCAGGTGCCGCTCGCGGTCGCGCGAATCTACGAATTCTGGCTGCCGCATCGCGGCTCGACGCAGGAGCGGCTGCTCGCGCAGACGATCCAGCGCGACGCGCCGAAGGTCGGCCGCAACGATTCCTGCCCGTGCGGCAGCGGCAAGAAGTTCAAGAAGTGCCACGGCACGGACGACGCGCAGGCCTGAGGGGGCGTGCGGTCCCCCGCCTGCGGCTCAGTGCAGGTAGGTGACGCGGCGCTCGCGCGTGCGGATCTCGAGCCCGGCGTCGAGCAGCGAGATCGCGAACCAGCGCGTGAGCTTGAGCACGCCGCTCACCGAGAACGCGGGCAGCCAGTCGTTCAGCACGCGCATCGCCGCCTCGCCGCGCGTGGCCTGCAGATGCGCGATGGCCTGCAGCAGCGAGGCTTCGTCGTGGGCGAGCTCGCGCGCGCAGCGGCAGCGCATGTCGAGCGGGCGTGCCGCCGAACCGGCGAGCGCGCACATCATCATGTCGAAGTGGTCCAGGCCGTCGGCATGGACGCCGGCCTCGGCCAGCACGTCGCGCCAGGTAGGGGGCCGCCGCGCGCTCGCGGGGTTGGCGCAGGCGGCATCGGGATGCAGCCAGATCCGCACGGCGGTCAGGATGATGCGTTCGGCGGTATCGGGATCGCCCGCGAGCGGGTCGTCGATCGGCGAAGCATGGTGTGCGGCGAGTCGCGTGTCGTCCATGGCACCTCCAGGAATTCGATGATGGGTAGGGGCGGGGCCGGCGCGTGCCGCTCCGCGGAAAGGATGCGGGCCGCGCGCCAGCACGACGGCTGACGACGGGTGGCGGCCCGCTCGGCGCAAGCCGGCTCGCGAGCCGGGCCGCCGCTCAGGCCGCCATTCGCGTCCCCGGGCGCCGGCCGCCAGCCGTTGCCCGCTTTGCTGCGCCCTGCGATGCGGCACGACGGCCGCGCCGCCTGCGATCAGCTCGGATCGGCACGGGCGATGGGCCAATGATCGGCCAGTTTGCCCTTAAATGCAAATGATTCTCATTTATTGAATGAACAAGGCGGCACTGGCCGGTGCGCTGGCCGGCGCTTTCCCGCCCTGCTTCGGGCCCGCGCCAGTGGGCAAGCGGCGCCAACTGGCGCATGATCGACGCAGGCGGCGTGCCGGGCGCTGCACCGGCTGCCGCGCGCCGCCGCCTTGCCGCCTGCTTCGTCGCGGCGCATGCCGAGGCGCGCGGCGCGGCGGCACGCACCGTCACGGTGCGCGAAGTCGGCAAACGGTGCCATATCGGTGAAAGTCTCAGTCTGGCGCAAGGCACGGACCTTGCTGGATACTGTTTCACGCCGGTCCGGCATGGTGGATGCCGAACAGAAGAAGAGAGAGGGAGAGACCCTGAATGAAGCCATTCGATGAAATGCTGCAATCCGGCGACTCGGTACGCGCCCCTTACGAGCGCCTCAAGCAATGGCTCGATACGCAGGACCCTGCGAGCCTGGCACAAAAGGCCCACGACGCCGAAGGCGTGTTCCGGCGCACCGGCATCACGTTCGCCGTCTACGGCGACGCGGAGGCCGCCGAGCGGCTGATCCCGTTCGACATCGTGCCGCGCATCATTTCCGGGCAGGAATGGACCCGCCTGTCCCAGGGCATCGAACAGCGCGTGATGGCGCTCAATGCGTTCCTCGACGACATCTACCACCGCCAGGAAATCGTGCGCGCCGGCATCGTGCCGAAGCACCTGATCGCGCACAACGAGGCGTTCCTGCCCGAGATGATCGGCTTCCGGCCGCCCGGCAACGTCTATACGCACATCATCGGCGTGGACATCGTGCGTACCGCCGAGCACCAGTTCTACGTGCTGGAGGACAACGCGCGCACGCCGTCGGGCGTGTCGTACATGCTGGAAAACCGCGAAACCATGATGCAACTGTTTCCCGAGCTGTTCCAGCGCGTCAAGGTGCGGCCCGTCGAGACCTACCCGCAGCTGCTGCGCCAGTCGCTGGCGGCGGTCTGTCCGCCGGGCGGCAACGCCGACAACCCGACGGTGGCCGTGCTCACGCCCGGCATCCACAACTCCGCCTACTACGAGCACGCGTTCCTGGCCGACCAGATGGGCGTGCATCTGGTGGAGGGCAGCGACCTGCAGGTGATCGACGGGCGCGTGGCGATGCGCACCACCGAGGGCTTCCGGCCGATCGACGTGCTGTACCGGCGCCTCGACGACGCATTCCTCGATCCGCTCACGTTCCGTCCCGATTCGGTGCTCGGCGTGGCCGGCATCATGGACGTCTATCGCGCCGGCAACATCACGATCGCCAACGCGCCCGGCACCGGCATCGCCGACGACAAGGCGATCTATTCCTACATGCCCGAGATCGTCGAGTTCTACACCGGCCGCAAGGCGCTGCTCGAGAACGTGCCGACCTGGCGCTGCGGCGAGGCCGACAGCCTCAAGTACGTGCTCGACCACCTGGAGGAGCTGGTGGTGAAGGAGGTGCACGGCTCGGGCGGCTACGGCATGCTGGTCGGCCCGGCCTCCACGCGCGCGGAGCGCGAGACCTTCTCGGCCAAGCTGCGCGCGCGGCCGGCCAACTACATCGCGCAGCCCACGCTCGCGCTATCCACCACGCCGATCCTGACCGAGAAGGGACTCGCGCCGCGCCACGTCGACCTGCGCCCGTTCGTGCTGGTCTCGGACCGGATCCGCATCACGCCGGGCGGGCTCACGCGCGTGGCGCTCAAGGAGGGCTCGCTCGTCGTCAATTCGAGCCAGGGCGGCGGAACCAAGGACACCTGGGTGCTGGCCGACTGAGCCGTCCGGCTCACGCGGCGCACCTCACCCGGCGTGCGCGGCGGCCCTGCGGGGCGCCGCGCGCGAAAGCAACAACGATCGGAGTCAACGGGAAATGCTTCTTGGACGCACTGCAAGCGGTCTCTACTGGATGTACCGCTACATCGAGCGCGCGGAGAACACCGCGCGCATCGTCGACGCGGGCCTGCGCATGGCGCTGACGCGCACCGCCGACGCGCCGGCCGAATGGTCCTCGGTGCTGGTCAGCTCGGGCGCCGACGACGGCTTCCGGCAGAAATACGACGAATATACGGTGGACAACGTCGCCGACTATCTGCTGCGCGACCGCGATAACCCGTCGAGCGTGCTGTCGTGCATCGAATACGCGCGGATGAACGCGCGCATGGTGCGCATCGCGCTCACGCGCGAGCTGTGGGAGACCGTCAACGACGCCTGGCAGTCGGTCAAGCGCCTGCTCTCGCGGCCGTTCACGTCGAGCCAGCTGCCGGCGATCCTCGACCACATCAAGCGCGAGACCGCGCTGATGCTCGGCAGCTTCTACAGCACCATGCTGCGCAACGAGATCTTCGATTTCGCCGAGATCGGCGCGTTCATCGAGCGCGCCGACAACACCGCGCGGATTCTCGACGTGAAATATCACCTGCTGCTGCCGTCGGTGTCGCACGTCGGCACCATGATCGACAACTACCAGTGGGAGTCGATCCTGCGCTCGGTGGCCGCGCACCGCTCGTACCGCTGGGTCTACGACGTGCAGTACAAGCCGATCAACATCGCCGACTACCTGATCCTGAACGGCCGCATGCCGCGCTCGCTGCGCTACTGCGCGGGGCGCGTGATGTCGAGCCTGAACCGCCTCGGGAAAGATTACGGCGTGACGCACGAATGTCACGACACCGCCGCGAAAATCCTGCAGACGCTGTCCGACAATTCGGTCGAACGGATCTTCAAGAGCGGGCTGCACGAGTTCCTGACCGACTTCATCGGCCGGAACAACAGCCTCGGCATCGAAATCGCCCAAGCCTACAACTTCGACTGAGAGAGCTGCCATGCGACTTGCGATTCGTCATATCTCACGCTTTCGGTTCGACGACAACGCCACCCACGCCCTGCAGCGCCTGCGCCTGCGCCCGCCGGGCGGCCCCGGCCAGACGGTGCGGGCCTGGCAGGTGACGATCGACGGCGTGGAGCCCACCGTCGGCTACGCGGACGGCCTGGGCAACCGCATCGACCTGGTGCGCCACGATCGCGGCGAGCGGCCCGAGGTGGTGGTGATCGCCGCCGGCGTGGTCGAGACGCAGGACCGCGCCGGCATCGTCGGCAGCGCCGACGACTACGCCGTGCCGTGGATCTTCGAGCGCACCACCGGCTTCACCCAGGCCGGCGAGCGCGTGCTCTCGATCGCCGCCGCGCTGCCGCTCGAACACCGCAGCCTCGACGCGCTGCACTGGCTGATGTCGGAGGTCCACGCGCGGATTCGCTACGCGCCCGAGCTGGCCGACGCCGACACCGATGCCGAGCACGCGCTCGAAGCCGGCGAGGGCACCAGCCGCGACCACGCGCATGCGTTCATCGCGGTGGCGCGCGCGCTGAAGATTCCGGCGCGCTACGTGGCCGGCTATCTGCTGACGGACGGCCCGCTGCAGCGGATCGCCGAGACCATGCAGCAGGCAGGCGGCGCGCAGCAGTCGCAGCGCATGCCGCTCGAGGCCGACGGCATCCGCCACCTCGCCGCGGACGCGCCCGAGGCGGTGGCCCGCCAGCAGCAGACGAGCGTCACGACCTACCCGCCGTCGGGCCACGCCTGGGCCGAGGCCTATGTCGAGGGGCTCGGCTGGGTGGGCTTCGATCCGTTCATGAACCGTTGCCCCGACGAGCGCTACGTGCGCGTGGCCGCCGGGCTCGACCATACCGACGCGCGGCCCGTGACGGGAATCGGCGCCTCGCCGGTGGCCGTCGAGATCAGCGTGATCCAGTCGCCCGAACTCGTCTGAGCCGGTGCGGCGGGCATGGCGTCGGCGGCGGGCGGCCCACGGTGCGCCGCGCTGCGCGCACCGGACCCGGCGGCTCGCGCATGCCGCCGCATGCCGGCGGTCGTGCAACGCGGCGAGCGCAAACCGGAACCCCGGCCCGCTCCATATTGCCCGCCGCCGCCTGCGGAACCGCCGAACCGTTTGCCCGGAGCCGCCTGAGGCCGAACCCGACTGCCCGAACCGAGCCACCCCGAACCGAATCCGCCGCATCGCCGCCCCGGCCTGAACCGAACCCATCGATCCCGACATGTCCATCCACGTCGCGCTTCACCACACCACCCGCTACCGCTATGACCGGCTGGTCGGCCTCGGGCCGCAGATCGTGCGGCTGCGTCCGGCACCGCATTGCCGCACGCCGATCCTGTCCTACTCGATGAAGGTCGAGCCGGCGCAGCACTTCGTGAACTGGCAGCAGGACCCGTTCGCCAACTACCTGGCGCGGCTCGTGTTTCCCGAGCGCACGCGCGAGTTCGAGATCACCATCGATCTGGTGGCCGAGATGGCGGTCTACAATCCGTTCGACTTCTTCCTGGAGGAATCGGCCGGCCAGTTCCCGTTCGACTACGACGCGGCGCTGCGCGAGGAGCTGGCGCCGTATCTGGCCTGCGACGCGGCCACCAGCGCCTCGCCGGTATTGCGCGACTACCTCGCGAGCATCGATCGCGCGCCGGCGGCCACCATCGACTTCCTGGTCGCGCTGAATCAGCGGCTGCAGAAGGACATCCGCTACCTGGTGCGGATGGAGCCCGGGGTGCAGACGCCCGACCAGACGCTGCGCCGCGCCTCGGGCTCGTGCCGCGACAGCGGCTGGCTGCTGGTGCAGCTGTGCCGGCACCTGGGACTCGCCGCGCGCTTCGTGTCGGGCTACCTGATCCAGCTCGCGCCCGACGTGAAGGCGCTCGACGGCCCGAGCGGCACCGAGGTCGATTTCACCGACCTGCACGCGTGGTGCGAGGTCTACCTGCCCGGCGCCGGCTGGATCGGCTTCGACCCGACCTCGGGCCTGCTGGCGGGCGAGGGGCACATTCCGCTCGCCTGCACGCCGCAGCCCACCAGTGCCGCGCCCGTCGAGGGGCTGATCGACGACTGCGAGGTGGCGTTCGAGCACCACATGGCGGTCACGCGCATCTACGAATCGCCGCGCGTGACCAAGCCCTATACCGACCACCAGTGGGCGGCCGTGCTGGAGCTGGGCACGGCGGTGGACGCGCGGCTCGCGGCCGGCGACGTGCGGCTCACGCAGGGCGGCGAGCCGACCTTCGTGTCGATCGACGACCGCGACGGCGCCGAATGGAACACCGACGCGCTCGGGCCGACCAAGCGCGGCTATGCCACCTCGCTGGTGCAGAAGCTGCGCGCCGAATACGGCACGGGCGGCTTCCTGCATTTCGGCCAGGGCAAGTGGTATCCCGGCGAGCAGCTGCCGCGCTGGGCGCTGTCGGTGTGCTGGCGCAAGGACGGCGAGCCGGTCTGGCAGGACCCGTCGCGGTTCGCCGACGAGCGCGAGCCGTCGGCCTATACCAGCGCCGACGCCGAGCGCTTCATCCGCGCGCTGGCCGAGCGGCTCGGCCTGTCGGGCGAGCACATCCGGCCTGGCTTCGAGGATGTCTGGTACTACCTGTGGCGCGAACGCCGCCTGCCGGTCAACGTCGATCCCTTCGATTCGCGCCTCGACGACGAACTCGAACGCGCGCGCCTGCGCAAGGTGTTCGACCAGAAGCTCGACACCGTGATCGGCTACGTGCTGCCGCTCAAGGCGCTGCCGGCGTCGCCGGAGCTGGCCGGCCCGCGCTGGCAGACCGGCCCGTGGTTCTTCCGCGACGAGCGCATGTACCTGATTCCCGGCGATTCGCCGATGGGCTACCGGCTGCCGCTCGATTCGCTGCCGTGGGTGAGCGCGACGGACTATCCCTATCTGGTCGATCGCGATCCGTTCGCACCGCACGAGCCGCTGCCGGGCGCCGAGGCGCTGCGCGCGCGCTATCTGGCCGCCGCCGACGCGCCGCGCTATCTGGCCGGGCAGCCCGATCCCTGGCTGGCCGGCACGCCGCGCACCACGCTGCAGTCGCGGCTCGATGCGCAGGGGCACGCGTTCGGCGGCCCCGACCTCGATCGCGCGCCGCCTGGGTTCGACGCGCCGCCGGCGGGTGAGGACGCCGGCTCGCGCGAGCCCGGGCGCTTCGAATCGGCGGCCTGGATCACGCGCACCGCGATGTGCTCGCAGGTGCGCGACGGCGTGCTCTATCTGTTCATGCCGCCGCTGGCCGCGCTCGAGGACTATTTGGACCTGCTCGGCGCGATCGAGCTGACCGCGTGCGCGCTCGACATGAAGCTGGTGCTGGAGGGCTACCCGCCGCCGCGCGACGCGCGCCTGGCGATGCTGCAGGTCACGCCCGATCCCGGCGTGATCGAGGTGAACATTCATCCCGCGCACGACTTCCCGCAACTGGTGCAGCAGACCGAATTCCTCTACGACGCGGCCTGGCGCACGCGGCTGTCGTCGGAGAAATTCATGATCGACGGCCGCCACGTGGGCACCGGCGGCGGCAACCACTTCGTGCTGGGCGGCGCGACGCCGGCCGACAGCCCGTTCCTGCGCCGCCCGGACCTGCTCGCGAGCCTGATCGCGTACTGGCACAATCATCCGTCGCTGTCGTACCTGTTCTCGGGCCTGTTCATCGGGCCGACCAGCCAGGCGCCGCGCGTGGACGAGGCGCGCAACGACCAGCTCTACGAGCTCGACATCGCGTTCGGCGAGATCGCGCGCAACAAGCTGCTGTACGGCCAGGACATGCCGCCCTGGCTGGTCGATCGCGTGCTGCGCAACCTGCTGGTGGACGTGACCGGCAACACGCACCGCAGCGAGTTCTGCATCGACAAGCTCTATTCGCCCGATTCGTCCACCGGCCGGCTCGGGCTGCTGGAGCTGCGCGCCTTCGAGATGCCGCCGCACGCGCGCATGAGCCTGGTGCAGCAGCTGCTGCTGCGCGCGCTGGTGGCGCGCTTCTGGGAGACCCCGTACACCACGCCGCTCACGCGCTGGGGCACCGCGCTGCACGATCGCTTCATGCTGCCCGCGTTCGTGAAGATGGATTTCGACGACGTGCTGACCGAGATGGGCGAAGCCGGCTTCGGCTTCGACGCGGCCTGGTTCGCTCCGCATTTCGAGTTCCGCTTCCCGCTGTTCGGGCAGATCGCCGTGCGCGGCATCGAGCTGAGCCTGCGCGGCGCGCTGGAGCCGTGGCACGTGATGGGCGAGGAGGGCGCGGCGGGCGGCACGGTGCGCTACGTCGATTCCTCGCTGGAGCGGCTCGAGGTGCGCGTGAGCGGGCTCAACGACAACCGCCACGTGGTGACCGTCAACGGCCGCGCGCTGCCGCTGCAGCCCACCGGCACGGCCGGCGAGTACGTGGCCGGGGTGCGCTACAAGGCCTGGGCGCCGCCCTCGGCGCTGCATCCGACGATCGGCGTCCACGCGCCGCTCACCTTCGACATCGTCGATACCTGGATGCGGCGCTCGCTGGGCGGCTGCTGCTATCACGTCGCGCATCCGGGCGGGCGCAACTACGCGACCTTCCCGGTCAACGCCTACGAGGCGGAAAGCCGGCGGCTCGCGCGCTTCGTCTCGATCGGCCACACGCCGGGGCGCATGGACGTGGCGCCGGCCGCGCCGAGCCGCGAGTTTCCGTTCACGCTCGACCTGCGGCGCGAATGAGGCGCGGCGCGCGCGGCCAGGCCGGCATCCTGCGAGGCGGCGGGAACGTCGCGGCGGGAATGATAGGATGCGGGCTCGACGGGCGGCGCGCGTCGCGGCCCCGGAGGCCGCGGCCGCGCCGGCATGCCGCCCGAGACTGACGAAACGACATCGTGCATCCCCACATTACCGACGATCTGGCCGCCGCCGCCATGCATACGCTGTTCGACACCGGATCGATACAGGACGCAGCCGAGCTCGGCGCAGCGCTCGCCGCCCCGGCGGTGACGGGCCGCTACGACGAGCTGCGCGGCGGCGCTGCCGCGTTGCAGACGGCCGCGCTCGCGCCTGTCTGGCGCGAATTCTTCACGCAGCTCGGCAGCGTCGGCTTCGCCGACCTGGACCGCCGCGCCGAGGCGCTCGAGCGGCGCATGCGCGAGAACGGCCTGGCCTACCAGCTGCACGATCAGCACACGGCCGGCGCCGCCGCGCGGCCCTGGTCGCTCGACCTGCTGCCGATGATCGTCGCGCCGGCCGACTGGGCCGTCATCGAGCGCGGCGTGCTGCAGCGCGTCAGGCTCGCCAACGCGATCCTTGCCGACATCTACGGCGCGCAGACCATCCTGAAGGCGGGGCTGCTGCCGCCCGCGCTCGTCACCGGCCATCCCGGCTATCTGCGGCCGATGTGCGGCGCGGCGATTCCCGGCGGCACCTGGCTGCATCTGGCCGCCTTCGACCTGATGCGCACGCCCGACGGCCAGTGGCGGCTCGCCGCGCAGCACACGCAGGGGCCGACCGGGCTCGGCTACCTGCTGGAGAACCGGCTGATCGTCTCGCGGCTGTTCCCGCGCGCGTTCCGCGGGCTGCGCGTGCAGCGGCTCGCGGCCAGCTATCGCGCGCTGCTGCGCAGCATGCAGGACCTGAGCCCGGCCGGAAAGAACTCGCGGATCGTGCTGCTGACCCCGGGCCGCCACGCGCCCACCTATTTCGAGCACGCCTACCTGGCCCGCTATCTCGGGCTCACGCTGGTCGAGGGCGGCGACCTGACCGCGCGTGACAACCATGTCTATCTGAAAACGCTGAGCGGGCTGGAGCCGGTGCACGGCATCCTGCGCCGCGTCGACGACGAGTGGCTCGATCCGCTCGAGCTGCGCCCCGAATCGATGCTCGGCGTGCCGGGCCTGCTGCAGGCGGTGCGTGCCGGCAACGTGCTGATCGCCAACGCGCCGGGCTCGGCGTTCCTCGAATCGCCGGGCGTGCTCGGCTTCATGCCGAAGCTGGCCGAGCGCATCCTCGGCGAGACCCTGGCGCTGCCGGCGCTGCCGACCTGGTGGTGCGGCGAGGCGGCGGCCTGCGCCGAGGCGCTGCCGCAGCTCGCGCGCGCCATCATCAAGCCGGCCTACCCGCCGGGCGCGCAGGCGGGCGGGCGTTTCGATCCGGTGATCGGCGCGCGGCTCACCGCGCAGCAGCTCGCCGACTGGCGCGCGCGGATCGCCGCGCATCCGGCGCACTACGTGATCCAGTCGGACCTGCCCCCGTCGCAGGCGCCGACCTGGCCGAGCGCGAGCGGCGCGCGGTCCTACCAGGGCGGCGCGCGGATCGTGCCGAAGCCGCTGCTGCTGCGCGTGTTCGCGCTGGCCGACGGCGCGGGCTCGTGGCGCGTGCTGCCGGGCGGCCTGTCGCGCGTGGGCACGCGCGACGAGCTGCTCAACGCGCCGATGCCGCGCGGCGGCAGCAGCGTCGACACCTGGGTGATCACCGAGGGCGCGATCGATCCGACCACGCTGCTGCAGACGCATCTCGGCCCCGACGACCTGATCGCGCGGCCGCGCACCATTTCGAGCCGTGCCGCCGAGAACCTGTTCTGGCTCGGCCGCTACACCGAGCGTGCGGCGAATCTCACGCGCCTCGCGCGCGCCGCGTTCGAGCGGCTGCGCGGCGAGGACGATCTCGACAGCCCCGCGCATCTCGAACTGCTCGACGCGCTGTGCCGCGAGCACGGCCTGATTCCGTCCGGGACGCGCTCGGCCGCCACCTCGCCGCGCGAGTTCCAGCAGACGCTGGCGCGTGCGCTGTCGCGGCGCGCCGACCCGGGCTCCGGCATCGCCGCCTGCGTGTTCGGCATGCGCGGGGCCGCCGCCGCGATCCGCGAGCGCCTTTCGCGCGACCAGTGGCGGCTGATCGACGACGCGACGCAATTGTTCGGCGAAGGCGCCGGCCCCGAGGAGGAGCCCGAGGAGCAGCTCGGCAACGCCGCGCTGCAGTTGCTCGACCGCCTGAACCTGCTGCTCTCGGCGATCACCGGTGCGCAGACCGACAACATGACGCGCGACGACGGCTGGCGCCTGCTGTCGATCGGGCGCCAGATCGACCGGATCGATTTTTTGTCGGGCGTGCTGCGCTTTGCCTTCGAGGACGGCGCGGTGACCAAGCAGGACGGCTTCGAGCTCGTGCTGGAGCTGTTCGACAGCACCATCACGTTCCGCTCGCAGTTCCAGCGCTGCTTCGATGTCGCGCCGCTCATCTCGCTGGTGGTGCTCGACGGCGACAACCCGCGCTCGCTCGCCTGGGTCGTGCAGAAGATGCAGGGCCGGCTGACCAAGGTCGAGCACGGCGAGGGATACGCGCTGTCGGAACTGTCGCAGACGCTGCCGGTGCTCGGCCAATGGTCGCTGCACGCGCTTTGCGAAACCGACGGCGACGGCCGCCACGCGGCGCTGCTCGAGCATCTGCAGACGCTTGGCCGGGCCGCCTGGGATCTGTCGAATCGGATCGGCGAACGTTATTTCAGTCATGTGCGGGAAGCGGGCAGGTCGTTATGGGGATGAGCGCGAACGGCGCGGACGGGGCCCGGCAGGGCCAGCGCGAGGGTCCGGACGGCGCGGAGCAGCGGGAGCGCGGGGCGGGGGCGTCGCCGGCCGCCGCGCGCCGGCCCGATGCGGTCGCGGGCGGCCCGGGGCGGCCGGCGGCCGGCGCCGCGGCAGCTTCGGCGGCAGCTTCGGCGGCAAGTTCGGCGGCGGGCGCGCCATCGGCCGCCTCGGCGGCGGAGCCGCGCACGCTGCGCGTCACTCACGACACGCACTATCGCTACGCGGCGCGCGTCGAATCGGCCCAGCATCAGGCGCGGCTCAGGCCGCTCGACCTGCCGCGCCAGCAGCTGCTCGATTTCGCGATCGAGATCGAGCCGCGTCCGGAGGGCGTGAGCGCCGAGATCGACGCGTTCGGCAACCAGCGCACCTCGTTCGCGCTGAACCAGCCGCACGAGGAGCTGTTCGTGCGCAGCCGCAGCCTGGTGCGCGTGAGCCCGCCGGCGCTGACGGCCGGCAAGCGCGGCGAGCCGCCGCCCGCCATCGCGAGCCCGGCACCCGGCACCGCGAGCGCCTGGGAGACGGTGCGCGAGACGCTGACGTTTCGCGCCGGACAAGCCTACGAAGCCGCCAGCGAGTTCGTGTTTCCGTCCACCCAGGTGGCCTGCCACGCCGATCTGGCCGCCTACGCGGCGCGCAGCTTCACGCCGGGGCGGCCGCTCGCGCAGGCCGCTTGGGACCTGATGCGGCGCATCCACGCCGAGTTCGCCTACCTGCCGAACAGCACCGACGTCGACACCACGGCGCTCGACGCGCTCGCGCTGCGGCGCGGCGTCTGCCAGGACTTCGCGCACGTGATGATCGGCGCGATGCGCTCGCTCGGGCTCGCCGCGCGCTACGTCAGCGGCTATCTGCTGACCCAGCCGCCGCCGGGCCAGCCACGCCTGATCGGCGCCGACGCCTCGCATGCCTGGGTCGAGGTGTACGACCCGGCGTGGCCCGAGGACGGCGGCTGGCTGCAGCTCGATCCGACCAACGATCGCGCGCCCGGCAACGACTACGTGATGCTGTCGGTCGGCCGCGATTACGCCGACGTCACGCCCTTGCGCGGCGTGATCCGCGGCGGCGGCGCCGATCAGGTGCTGGCGGTGGGCGTCACGGTCGAGCCGCTCGACGAATCGCCCGCGGCCGGCTGAGCGCCGGCGTGGCCGTCTCTCGTTGGCACCGGCATGGCGAAGGCGCGACGCGTCGCGCGCGAGCCCACGGCGAAGGCACGGCTCGCCGTTCCGGCGCGCGGCTGCCGCGGCCCGAGCGCGCGTTTTGCCGAGCGTGCCGCGTGGTGCGATACTGGCGCCTGCCGGAGCCCGCGGTCGGTTTGGAAGGCGCGCCCGGCGTGCGATCCGATCGAGGAAAGCCTGCCGTGCCGCCTCGCTCGCGCAGTGCTGCCACCCGCTGCGCCGCCGTGCGGGCCGGCTCGCGCCCGCGCGGCAGATCCGGACGTATCACGAGCGCGCCGCGTCATGGCGCGCGCTCCCGGTCGCGTCGTCGCTGCTGGCCGGGCAGCATCACAGGCACAGGAGTCATAGGCGCATGAACAGGCATGGGGCGGGAGTCCAGGCATTCACGGTGAACGGCGAGCGCGGCAATGCCGCCTTCGTGTTCGCCACGCAGGCACACGAGCGCGTCGACATCGATGCCTGCATCGCACTATCGGCGCAGTTGCAAAGCGAGGTGGCGTGGCTGCGGCGCGATGCGGGCGTGCCCGGCCTCGGCCTGCGCTTCTTCACGCCGGGCGGCGAGATCGCGTTCTGCGGCCATGGCGTGCTGGCGTCGGCCGCCTGGCTCGATGCATTCGACGGCGAGCAGGCGAGCCACGTGTTCGAGGTCAGCGGTGCGTTGGTGTCGGTCGAGCGCGATAGCGCGGGGCGCTGGTTCTATCTGCAGGAGGAAGGCGGCTCGGAGCCGGTCGATCTGTGGCTGCTCGACGACGCGTTGCGTGCGCTCGGCCTGACTCACACCGACGCGTTGCGCACCGGCGGCGCGAAGCTCGCGCGTACCGTGGGCGCGCCGCGCGAGAAGCTGCTGCTCGAATTGCCCGACCCGCTGCTGCTGGGCCGGATCGAGCTCGATCCGGCGCGTCGCGACGCGCTGTGCGAGCGGCTCGGGACGACCGGCATCTATGCGTTCGCCGTGAAAGACCGTGAGCAGCCGCGCCTGGCCGCGCGGCATTTCGCGATCCGGGTCGGCACCCAGGAGGACATGGCCACCGGCAGCGTCGCGCCGACCGTGGTGCGCCATGCGGGGCTGTCGGGCGAGAGCGGCGACGTCGTCATCGACCAGGGCGGCCCCGGGTGCAACAACGCGCGGCTGTTCGTGTCCGCCGCGATGTTCGGCACCGCGCGGCGCGTGGCCGGGGAATGCGTGATCGGACCGCAGGCGCCGCTGGTCGGCATCGTCAGCACGGCGCCCTGAGGCGGCGCGCGGCACGCCGCGCCGCCCCCCCGGTGGCGGCGCGAAGGCGGTGCGCGCCGGAGCGTGCGCGCAATCCGCGAATCCCGTTGGCCGTTATTCGACCGTGCAGCGTGCCGGCGCCGCCGGCGCCGGCAGCTCGTCGGCGGCGGCGCGCACGAAATGATGTTCGAGGCGAATCCGCAGCACGCCGTCGAGCTCCAGCAACTGTTCGCGCAGCGCCCGGGCGCGCCGTTCGCCGATGCCTTCCAGCACGATCCGATGGGCGTCGACGTGCCGGCAGCGCACCACCACGATGTCGCCGACCTGCGCATCCTGATCGCGCAGATGGCCCCGCACGCGCGCGGTGACCTGCCGGTCGGCCAGGCAGACGAGATGGAGAACGTGGGTGAGCCTGACACCCGGCAGATAGAACGACGAATCCGCGATGAGCTCCGCGACGGGTTGCGAGCAGGGCGTCTGATGCATGAGGGCTCCGGGGGTAAGAGGTGTTCGAACCGGTGCCAGCCATGCCGTCCCGTTTCGTTGCCGACTATCGGCCGCATCGCCTGATGGCTTCCACCTTGCCCGGGGAGGCAGGTTGGCGTCGGAAAACGGACTCCCGACTCTTGATGCATGCGACATGATAGGAAAAAACCGCGCGCCTGCCAACTGGGCCAGGCGGCGGCTTTCAGCCTTGCAAGGCGGCCGGCACGGCGCGCGAGGCAGGCGCCGTGGCCCGGGCGCCGCGCGGCGCCCGGCGCGCCGTGGCGCCCGCCTTCGCGCGGCGCGCCGTCTGCAGCAGCAGCGCGGCGAACCGCGCTTCGTCGCTGCGCAGGCCGCGCGGCACCGGGCACGGGCCGAGCAGGCAGAGTTCGCCGGCCTCGAAGCTGTCGAGCACCACCGGATGGATATAGCAGCGCCGGCAGACGGCCGGCGTGTTGCGCAGCAGCGTCGCCACCGCGCGCACCGTCTCGACGATCTGCTTGCGCGCGCTGCTGGCGTCGCGCCACGCCAGGCGCCGCAGCGCCGTCAGCGCGAGCACGCTGCCGGCCCAGGTCCGGTAGTCCTTGGCGGTGAAATCGGCGCCGCTCGCCTCGCGCAGGTAATCGTTGATGTCGGCCGAGCCGACCGCGTGGCGCGTGCCGTCGTCGTCGACGTACTGGAACAGGTCGTGGCCGGGCAGCTCGGCGCAGCGCAGCAGGATGCGCTTCACGCGCGGGTCTTCGATGTTGACGTCGTGCTCGATGCCGCTCTTGCCGGTGAAGCAGAGCCGCATGCTGGAGGCGCGCACTTTCAGATGGCGCTTGCGCAGCGTGGTGAGGCCATACGAGTCGTTGTCGCGCGCGTATTCGGGGCTGCCGATCCGCACCAGCGTGGTGTCGAGCAGGCGCACCACGGTGGCCGTGACCTTGTCGCGCGACATGCCCGGCTTCGCGAGATCGCGCGTGACGCGTGCGCGGATTTTCGATAGCGCGCGGCCGAACGCGGCCATCCGGGCGTACTTGTTCGCGTCGCGGATCTCGCGCCACTGCGGGTGATAGCGATACTGCTTGCGACCGCGCGCGTCGCGCCCGGTGGCCTGCAGGTGGCCGCGCGGGTCGGGGCAGATCCAGACGTCGGTATAGGCGGGCGGGATCGCCAGCGCGTTGATGCGCGCGATCTCGGCGGCATCGCGGATCCGCGCGCCGTCGCGGTCGTAGTAGGCGAAGCCGGCGCGGGTGCGCCGCCGTGTGTAGCCGGGGCGCCGGTCGTCGACGTGCCGCAGCGCGGCACCGGCCGCCACCGCGGGCGTCGGCGCAGCCCGCGGCGCGCGCGGTCCGCGCGGCGCGCGCGCGCCCGGCTTCTTGCGCCGCCGCGTGGCCATCAGGCGTGCTTGTCCGCGCTGCCGCGCTCGCCGTCCTTGCCGGCCGCGGGCCGTGCGGCGAGGCTCTCGATCAGCGTCGAGACGAATGCATCGAGATCGTCCGGCTTGCGGCTCGTGATCAGGTTGCCGTCCTTCACCACGCGCTCGTCCACCCACTGGCCGCCTGCATTGCGGATGTCGTCCTGCAGGCTGGGCCAGCTCGTCATGCGGCGGCCCTCGACGATGCCGGCCGATACCGGCAGCCAGCCGCCGTGGCAGATCACGGCGATCGGCTTGTCGGCCTGATGTGCCGCGACCACGAATTCGCGCGCGGCCGGGATCATCCGGATCGCGTCGCCGTTCACCACGCCGCCGGGCAGCACGACGGCATCGTAGTCGCCGGCCTTCGCCTGCTCGAAGGTCAAATCCACCCTGGTACGGTCGCCCTTGTCCACGTGCTTGAATCCCTGGATCTCGCCGGGCTTCTGCGAGATCACCTCGACCTTCGCGCCCTCGGCCTGCAGTGCGCGCTGCGGCTCGGTCAGCTCGACCTGCTCGAAGCCGTCTACGGCCAGAATCGCGATCCTGCAATCGTTCAGCTTGCCACTCATGGAAACCTCCTTCGTCGATGGGGCGGCATCGGTCGTGCCGGGATGACGAGAACACCAGCAAGCGCCGTGCCGCGCGGGCCGGCCGCCGCCGCGCGCCCGAGCGCCGTGGCCGCGAGGCCGCCTGGCGCGGTAGTTTTTTCAAGCGGCTGTCATTTGTGGCGCAAACGGCGCGGCCACGCGCGCTGACGGGCGGTGCCGCGCGGCGCGGCACGCGCGATGCTGCTGCCGCGGAGGGTCCGGATGGTCCGGACCGCCGCTTACGGTGCTGACCGACATGGAGCCGACCAACCTCATGAAACCCTTGCTGAATATCGCGGCGGCGGCCGCCTGCGGCGCGGCCGCGATGTACTTTCTCGATCCGAAGGCGGGCCGCCGGCGCCGCGCCTACGTGCGCGACAAGGCGGTGGAGGCCCGCCACGGCGTGAGCGAATACGCGAGCGCGGGGGCCAGGCGGGTGGCCGAGCAGGCCCGCGGCGTGGCCGCCGACCTGCGGGCCGAATGGCGCAACGCGGGCCGCGGGCCGGGCCATGAAGGCGGTGACGCGAACGCGCTCGACGACGCACGAATCGTCGAGCGGATCCGTGCCGCGCTCGCACTGATGGCCAGCCATCCGCGCGACATCGAGGTGGGCGTCGAGCATGGCCGGGCGTGGCTGGCCGGCCGCATCGCCGACGACGAGCGCCGCCTCGTGCTCGATGGCGTCGCCGACGTCAACGGCGTGCGCTCGGTGGAGGATCGTTTCGAGCGGCGCGAGCCGGCTGCCGGCGACGACTTGCTGCCGGGCGGCGGCATCGGCTCGGCGCCGTGACCGGCAGGGCCGGCCGGCGCCGTCGCGTATCGGCCGGCGCGGCGGCCGGGGCCGGGCGCCGCCCTCACCACGGATGCGCCGCCGCTGCCCTGGCGGCGCATCCTGCCGTGATTCAGATGACGTAGCAGGCGATGCCGACGAACTGGCACAGGCTGCCGCCGAGCACGAACAGATGCCAGATGCCGTGCCCGTGGCGGATCCGTTCGTCGTTGACGAAGAAGTAGATGCCGGCGCTGTAGATGATGCCGCCCGCCACGACCCATGCCGTGCCGCCGAGCGGCAGCGCCGCCAGCAGCGGCCGGGCCGCGACGAGGGCGAGCCAGCCCATCAGCACGTACAGCACCATCGAGACGGTCCGCGTGCGGCGCCCGAGCGTGAGCTCCTGAACGATGCCGAACACCGCCAGCCCCCAGATCACGCCGAACAGCGACCAGCCCCACGGGCCGCGCAGCGTGATCAGCGTAAACGGCGTGTAGCTGCCGGCGATCAGCAGGTAGATCGCCGAATGATCGCACTTCTGCAGGATCGCCTTCAGGCGCGGCCGATGCACGCTGTGATAGAGCGTGGAGACCGCGTAGAGCACCAGCAGCGCGGCGCCGTAGATGGCGGCGCTGACCACCTTGTAGGCATCGCCCGCGAGCGCGCCCAGCGTGACGAGCGTTGCGAGCCCCGCCACCGACATCAGCGCGCCGACCAGATGCGTGATGCTATTGAAACGTTCACCGACCACCACGACTCGAACCTCTTTGTTGCCTGACAGTTGTTGAAAAATCGCCGGCGGCCCGGCGCCAGGCCGGGGCCGGCGCAGCTGCCGCGGCGCTTGGCGGGCGCGCCGCGCCGGGCTCGCTCACGTCGCCGCGAAGCGGTCCGTGGCCGCCAGCAACGCGCGCAGGATGCCGGGCTCGTCGAACGCGTGGCCGGCATCGGCGACGATTTCGAGGCTCGCGCCCGGCCAGGCCTTGGCGAGATCCCATGCGCTCCTGGCCGGCGTCGCGACGTCATAGCGGCCCTGCACGATCACGCCGGGGATCGACGCGAGCCGGTGGGCATCGCGCAGCAGCTGTCCTTCCTCGATGAAACCACGATTGACGAAATAGTGGTTTTCGATCCGCGCGAACGCCAGCGCGTAGTGGGCCTCGCCGTACTGGGCGGCCAGCTGCGGGTTCGGCAGCAGGGTGATGGTGCGGCTTTCCCAAACGCTCCAGGCGATCGCGGCCTCGAGTTTCGCCGCCTCGTCGTCGCCCGTCAGGCGGCGGTGGTAGGCGCTGATCAGGTCGCCGCGCTCGGCTTGCGGGATCGGCGCGAGAAACGACTCCCACAGGTCCGGAAACAGCCACGAGGCGCCTTCCTGGTAATACCAGAGCAGCTCGGCATGCCGTAGCGTGAAGATACCGCGCACGACCAGCTCGCTGACGCGCGCCGGATGCGTTTCGGCATAGGCGAGCGCGAGGGCGCTGCCCCACGATCCGCCGAACACGAGCCAGCGCTCGGCTCCCACCATGTTGCGCAGCCGCTCGATATCATCGACCAGATGCCAGGTGGTATTGTTCCGCAGGCTCGCGTGCGGCGTTGATCTACCGCAGCCGCGCTGGTCGAACAGCAGGACGTCGTAGCGCGCCGGGTCGAACAACTGCCGATGGCGCGGCGCGCAACCCGCCCCGGGGCCGCCGTGCAGGAACACCGCCGGCTTCGCGCCGGGCGTGCCGCAGCGCTCCCAGTAGAGGCGGTGGCCGTCGCCGGTATCGAGATGGCCGTGGGCGTAGGGTTCGAGAGGTGGATACATGCTGCGAACTCCGCAGGGAGGGCCGGTTACGAGGACGAGGGCGACGCGGCTGCCGTGCCGGCAGGCCGCCCGGGTGCCGCGGCGGAATCATCGCTGCGCGCACCACGCCGGCTCGCCGTGATGGCGTGCCGGGCGTCCCCACATTATGCCGAAGCGCGCGCGGTGGTGGCCGGCCCGTTGCAACGGACCTTACAGATGCTTACCCGAAGCCATGCACGGGCACGGGCGAGCGTTGCTTATACTGGTGTGATCGCCATGCGGTTTGGCGCTGGCCCGGCGGTCGCTGTTGGTGGTCTTGCCGTGTTTCCGCTGCCTCTCGGCCTGGCCGCTCAGCCTTGCTTACCGCGCCCATTCCTCCGCTTCCCGCCACGACGATGCCCACGCCCATCCCCGCCCGTTTCCTGTTTCGCCTGGTGCTTGCCCGGGCCGTCCGGTTGGTTCCGCTGGCCGCCGGCGTCGCGCTGCCGATCACGGCCTGCCTGGCGGCCGGCCCGTATGGACAGGCGGGAGACGGCATGGCGCCGTGGTATGCGCAACCGGGCGCGCAGCCGGCCTATCCGTCGATGTCGGGCCCGCCGGCGAACGCGGTGCCTGGCTACGGCGGCGGCGGAGCGTGGCCGGCTGGCGGCCAGATCGGCTACGGGCCGCAGCAGCCCGACGACGAGGCGGCGCCGCCCGAGGCGGGCGGGCAGCCGGCATATCAAGGGCAGCCGGTATATCAAGGGCGGCGGGGATATCCAGGTCTGCCGGGCTATCGACACCAACCCGGCTCGCCGGGCCGGCCCATCTATCTCAACCCGTCCGAGGACAACGACAGCCCATATCCGCCGCCAGGCAACGGCCAGCCGCAGCCCGGCTATGGCCAGCCCGCGCCCTATGCGCCCCAGTTCGGCATGGTTCTCGGCGTTCGTCCGATCGGCGGCCCGACGAGGCCGGCGGGCGTGCTGGGAACGATGCTCGGCGAGCCCGACGACCCGGCCGGTCAGCCATTGAGCGCGCTCGCCCGTTATCGCCTCGACCTGAGGCTCGACGATGGCGCGCTGCGCTCGTTCGACTTGCTGGATGCCGACGACTGGCGGCCGGGAGACCGCGTGCGGATCGACGCGGGCAACCGCCTCTCGCACGACTGATGCCGAGTGCGGCCGACGCGGCCGGCCGCGCGTCGCGCCGCGTTCAAGCCCATCGGCCGGCGGCCGCCAGACTTCGAACCGAAGCGCGGGCCGCGTTCGCCGCCGCGCCGCGCGCTCGGGCCAGCGGCCCGGGTTTGGCCGCTGCCTGTCGCGCGGGGCAAGCCACGCGTCGCCGCTAGATGTTCCATTGCGGCGACACGTCCTGCAGCCGCTGCCGCATCAGATCGCATTCGCGCTCGATCTTCTCGTTGATCGACACGTAGCCGGACAGTTGTGCCGGCACCTCGGCATGATGCGGCCCGCTCACCGCCGGCAGCGGCTGCAGCCGCGCGAGCGTGCCGAACTTCAGCGCGCGGCTCGGCCCGATCAGCAGCCCGTGGATGCGGCGGTTCAGGCCGCGCAGCGCGGTCTGCACATAGCGCCGGCCCGTCACGTCGCCGTCGGCCGGCTGCACGCTCGCGAGCATTTCGAGCGAACTGATCACGAGCCGCAGCGAGCGCTGGATCGCGTCGAGCTGCGCCATCGTGATGTCGGTTTCCTTCGACACCCACGGCATCAGCGAGCGCATCTGCACCAGCAGCGCGTTCAGCGCGGCCATCTCCTTCAGGTGCGCGGTGTCGCTGACGGTCTGGTCGCTGACGATGCGTGCGTGGACCATGGCGCAGGCGCGCAGCGCGTCGGCGAGCTTGTAGCGCCACGAATAGGTGGCGTAGAGCGGCAGCGCGAACGAGAACGCCAGCGCGATGCCGATGCCGACTAGCACGTTGACCGCGCGCCAGAGCCCGTCGACGATCTCGTTGTCGCCGTGGCCGGCCACGATCAGGATCGTGATTGCCGAGAGCAGCGCGATGTAGCCGGCCTTGCCGATCGCGTGATAGGCGCAGATCCCGCACAGCACGCTCATCAGCAGATAGGTGACGATCGATACGTGCAGCGTGGATTGCAGCACGATCAGCGCGAGCCCGGCGAGCGCGCCGATGGTGGTGCCGAGCGCGCGTTCGGCGGCCTTCTTGCGGATGTTGCCGTGATGCTGGAGCCCGCCGATCACGATCAGCACCGTGATCGACGACCATTCGCCGTGCGGGATGTCGAGCCCGGTCGACAGTGCGATCGACGCCAGCACGCTGAGCGCGACGCGCGCGGCATGGATCAGCTTCGCATGCCGGTAGCGGCGATAGGGGTCGAGCAGCGGGCGAAACAGCGCGCGCAGCGCGGCGGGCAGGCGGGGCGACGGGGCAGCGGTCATGGCGGGCAGTGGCAGAACGGAGCGCTCGCGCGGCGGCGCTTCGGCGCGGGCCGGCCGCCCAAGCGGCGCGGCCGATACGTTCCGCGATTCTAATGGATCGCCCGTGTGCCGAGAGCCCGGACAAACGCGAGCGCGGCGCACCGCCACGGCGCGAGCCGCGCCGGCCGGCACGAAAAACGGCCGGCGGGCGCTTGCCCGTCGACCGTTTTCGATGGCGGCGCGGTGCGCCGCCGGTGCGCCCGGTCAGCGCGCGAGCGCGCTGAAGCCGTCGAGCAGCCGCTCGATGTCGGCCGGCGTGATGGCGCCCATCGTCGAGACGCGGAACAGCGAGGCCGACAGGCCGCCCTGGCCGGCGTAGATCACGAAGCCGCGCGCCTTCAGGCCGTCGTGCAGCGTCTGGTAGCCGACGCCGGCCGGTAGCGTGTAGGCGCGCAGTACCACCGACGATGCGCCGTCGGGCAGCACCGGCGACATGCCGCGCGCGGCGAGCCCGTCGCGCACCTGGCCGGCGAGCGCGCGATAGCGCGCGTGGCGAGCCTGCCAGCCGCCTTCGTCCTCGAACTCGCGCAGCGCCTCGACGAGCGCGTAATAGGCATGCACCGACGGCGTGAACGGCGTGTTGCGCTGCGCCTGCAGCTTGGCCAGACGCGCCAGATCGAGGTAGTAGGCGCGGCTCGCGGCTCGCGCCAGCGCCGCGCCGCGCACGATCACGAATGCCGCGCCCGGCACGCCGTGCAGGCACTTGTTGGCGGTGGCGGCCACCGCGTCGAGCACCTCGTCGCCGAACTCGATGGCCTCGGCGCCGAAGCTGCTCACGCCGTCCACCAGCAGCCGCGCGCCGTGCTCGCGGCACAGCGCGGCGATCGGGCCGAGCGCGTTCAGGCGCCCGGTGGTGGTCTCGTGATGGATCACGGCGACGTGCGTGATGGCGCGGTCGCCGGCCAGCGCGGCCTCGACGCGGGCCAGATCCGGCGCCTCCATCCATTCGTGCTTCAGCACCTCGTGCGCGATCCGGTACTGCTTCGCGATCTGCGCGATGCGATCGCCGTAGACGCCGTTCTCGATCACCAGCAGCTTGCCGTCCTCGGGCACCAGCGCGGCGATCATGCTTTCGACGGCGGCAGTGCCCGAGCCCGTCATCAGCACCGCCTGCCATTCGGCCGGATCGAGCGCGTAGGCGGCCACCAGCCGCGCGCGCGCCTCGTCCTGGAGGTCGAAGAACTCGCTTTCGCGGTGGCAGAGGTCGGTTTGCAGCAGGCTTTGGCGGACGCGCTCGGTCAGCGTGACCGGGCCGGGATTCAGCAGCAGCATCATTGGGCTCCCGCGCCGATGTGGCGCATCAGACGAGTCTTCACCTCGACCGGGGTGACGCTCGGGCGCGGCAGGCCTTCGGGCACGCCGGTGCGGATCGCCACGCCGGCGAAGCGCACGCCGTCGGCGGGCTCGGCGAACACGGCGTCGAGCACGCCGAGATCGCCGCCCTCGCGCGCGAACGCGTAGCCGCAGGCTGCCGCCACGCCCGCGAACGACACGCACGGCGAGACGGTGGACTGGCCCCCCGTCGATTCGTGCGCACCGTTGTCGAGCAGCACGTGGACCAGATTCTTCGGCCCGTAGGCGCCGAGCGTCGCAAACGCGCCCATGCGCATCAGCGCGGCGCCGTCGCCGTCCACGGCCACCACGGTCAGGTCGGGGCGTGCCAGCGCGAGACCGAGCGCGAGCGGCGTCACGCAGCCCATCGAGCCGACCATGTAGAGCTGGTTGGCGCGATCGTCGAGCGCGTACAGCTCACGTCCGCAAAAACCGGTGGAGGCCAGCACCACGGTCGAATCGAGCGGGGTGCGCGCGATCACGGCGGCCAGCGCGGCGTGGCGCGTCGGCAGCTCGGCCGCGGCGGCGCGCGTCGAGAGCGGCGCTGCCTGCGGGCGCGGCGCGGGCATCGGCGCGTCCTTCAGCGGATATGGCGCGACGCTGCCTTTCTGCATCACCAGCGCGTAGGGGCGGCCGGTCTCGTCCATGTGGCGGATCGCGCGGTCCAGCGCCGGGGCGATCTGCTCGGCCTCGGTCGGGAACTGCTCCCACGGGATCTCCATGGTGTCGAGCATCTGCGGCGTGATCGGCCCCATCAGCGCGTGCTGCGGCTCGTCGTGCTCACCGGGCTTGCCGCGCCAGGTGACGATCAGCAACTGCGGCAGCCGGAACGTCCAGGTCAGCGAGGTGAGCGGGCTGACCGCGTTGCCGAGCCCGGAGTTCTGCATCATCGCGATGCCGCGCTTGCCGCCGAGCGTCGCGCCCGCCACGATGGCGACCGCGTCGCCCTCGTTGGCGGCCGACACGTAGTGCAGCGCCGGGTCCTGCAGCACGTAGTTGATGAACGGCGTCAGGTACGAGCAGGGCACGCCCGCATACCAGTCGAAGCCGCGCTCGCGCGCGGCCTCGACGAACTGTGCCGCCTCGATCATTGCGCGTCCCCGTCGGCCGTGCCGCTCGCGAGCGGCGTCTGGCCGTGCGCGAAGTCGCCTGCGCGGCGGAATTCGTCGAGGTCGTTCACGCCGCGCCAGTGGCCGTGCACGTATTGCACCGCGATCTGCTCGCCGGCCTCCACCAGCGCGTTGAGCAGCGCCGGAATGTCGAGCTGGTCGAAGTCGGGGCGTGACTGCAGCGTCGCGATCGTCGCCTTCAGGCGCTCCACGCCCGCGCCGCGCACGTTCAGGAGGCCGATCCAGCGGCCGTGCGGCGCGCCGTTGCCGGCGTCGCTCGCCACGCGCTGCAGCGTGATCTTCTGGCCGAACAGGCCGCGGTCGTCGGCGGCCGAGCACAGCGCGAAGTCGCGCACGCTCTGGTTCGGCGAATCGGTCAGCGACGAATCCACCACCACCGTGAACTCGGCGTCGCTCTCGGCCAGGTCGCGCAGGATGTAGCTGCGGAACAGCAGGTCGCCGTAGGAAATCACGGTGTCGCCGTTGATCCGGTCGACCGCGCAGGCCAGCGAGGCGAGCTCGCCCGTTTCGGCATGGCGCTCGTTGACCACCAGCTTCACGCCCGACTTGTCGATCGCGTCGGCGCGGTAGCCGCCCACCACCGTGATGTCGTTTACGCCTTCCTTCTTGAAGCCGTCCACCAGCCAGCGCAGCAGCGGCTTGCCGGCGATCGGCAGCATCACCTTCGGCTTGTCCTCGGTGACGGCCTCGAGGCCCGAGCCGCGGCTCGCCGCGAGCACCAGCGCCGAGTTCGACGCGCGCGACGACGACGACAGGTAGAGGCGCTCGGCGGCCGAGTATTCGTCGGCGTCCTGCAGGCGGAAGATCTCGTTGACGGTGGCCACGCGATCCTCGACGTTGACGAGCGTCTCGCTCTCGAAGATCTCGCGCGCGGTGGCCTGCATCGCGGCGGCCGACGAGCGCACCAGGTGGTTGGCCCAGATCACGGTGCTGATGCCGGCCTGGCGGAACACGTCGGTGGGCGTGCTGTAGTACTTGGTCGGCACGATCACGAGCGGCGCGCGGTTGCCCCACTCGCGCGCGAACTGGAGGATCTCGTCCGGGCGCGACAGCTTGCTGTGGATCAGGATCGCGTCGGCGCCGGCGTCGGCGTAGGCATGCGCGCGGCGCAGCGCCTCGTCCATGCCCCAGCCCGCGATCAGCGCCTCGACGCGCGCCACGATCGAGAAGTCCGGATCGTGCTGCGAATCCTTGCCGGCCTTGATCTTGCCCGCGAACTCGTCGATCTCGGCGAGCGGCTGGCGTTCGCCGTCGATGAAGCTGTTGGTCTTCGGGAACTGCTTGTCCTCGATGCAGACGCCGGCGATGCCGCGCTGCTCGAGCTTGCGCACCAGGCGGCGCATGTTGTTGAAGTTGCCGTAGCCGGTGTCGCCGTCGAGCAGGATCGGCAGATCGCTCGCGTCGGCCATGAATTCGAGCACGTCCACCACCTGGGTCCAGCTCGCCTCGTTGTTGTCGCGCACGCCGAGCGCGGCGGAGATCGACAGGCCCGAGCCCCAGATCGCCTTGAAGCCGGCCTCGCGCACGATCTTCGCGGACAGGCCGTTGTGCGCTTCCATCAGGAATTCGAGCTCGTGGCTCGTCAGCATGCGCCGCAGCCGCGCGGCGCGGGATTCGGTGAAATTGGGTTCGCGTGCATTCATCGTGCGGCTCCTACGGTATTGCGCTGAATCAGCGGCAGAACTTCGTCGCGGGCACGCGCGACGTCGTTGGGGAAATCGATTTCGATCCACGGGGCGCCGGTCACGTCGGCGATCTCGAAGGCGCGGCCGCCTTCGAGCAGCAGGTCGCGCACGGCTTCCTCGTGGGGCAGGTTGGCGCGGCCGGAGTCGACGTAGCCGGCGACGATCTCGGCGAGGCGCTTCGCGGTGGCTTCGCTGAAGCGGAAGAAGCCCACCGATTCGCCGATGGTGTCGTACTGCAGGTCCACCGCGAGCTGCTTGCGCAGCTCCACGGGCACGCCGTCCTTCACGCACAGCTTGACGGGCTCGTCGCCGGCCTCGAAGTCGCGGTCGATCAGCAGGCGGTCCACCGCTTGGTCCGGGTTCGCGACCAGCGCCTGCATGATGCTGTCGTCATAGAGCACGTCGGCGTCCATCAGCAGCACGTCGCCGCCGCGCGTGAGCGCGTCGGCCGCGGTATGCACCGTCAGCACGCTGCCGAGGTCGAAACGCGGGTTCAGGACGATCTCGGCACGGCGGCCGAGGCGCGCGAGTTCGGCCTCGACCTTGGCGGACTGGAAGCCGAGCGCGAGCACGATCTCGGTCACGCCGAGCGACTCGAGCAGGCGCAGGTGCCGTTCCAGCAGGCTGACCTCGTCGAAGCGCAGCAGGCACTTCGGGTATTGCGCCTCGGGAGGCAGTTGCAGACGCAGGCCGAGGCCCGCGGCGAGGATGATGGCTCGCATTGAATACTCCACGCAAGGTTGGTTGCGACGTGGCCCGGAGCGGGCCTTTAGTCCGCGAGCTGCGGCGCACGGCGCCGCTGCCAGTTTCGTTCAATGAAATGCAGGTACAGGATGCCGGGCAGGCCGAACGCGAGCTCGCGCGCGCGCTTGGCGAGCGACAGCGCGAGCGCCGCGTCCGGCGGCAGCCCGACGAGCGGGGCGAGCAGCAGATAGCCGCCTTCCTGCGCGCCGAGCGAGCCGGGAATCATGAAGGCGGCGCCGCGAATCGCCTGGCCGACGCTCTCCAGCAGCAGCGCGTCGACGAGCCCGACCGGGTGGCCGAGGAAGTGCAGCGCGAGCCACACCTCGCCGGTGCCGAGCACCCAGCCGGCGAAGCTGAACCAGAAGGTGCGCACGACGCGGTCGCGCTTGCCGTACAGCTCGCCGACTGCCGAGTCGATCGCGTCGGCACGGGTGGCGAGCGAGGGCCAGTCGCGCGGGCCGAGCGCCTTCGAGACCATGCGCAGCCCGCGGCCGAACAGGCCGCGCCGCTGCGCGAGATAGAAGCCCGCCGCGCAGATGCCGAGCAGCGCCGTGGCGATCAGCGCCGGGGTGCGCAGGTGCGCGGCCGCCTCGCTGTGGGTGCCGACGCTGAAGGTGGCGATCCCGGCCAGCGCGAACAGGATCTGCGCGAGCGCCTGCATGGTGGTGCTGACCGTGACGGCCGCGGCCGCGCGCGGCATCGGCACGCCCTTTTGCGAGAGATAGCGCGCCATCAGCACCGGGCCGCCGATCTGGCCGGCCGGCAGCAGGCTGTTGACCGACTCGAGCACCCAGCGCGCGCGCAGCGAATCGCGCAGCGACGCGCCCGGCGTGCCGCGCGGAAACATCACGGCGATCGCGCGCGCGTCGAACACGAGCGGCACCAGATGGAACAGGGCGACGAGGGCGAGGCCCCAGCCGGCCGTGGCGAGCGTCGACACCACGGCGCCGAAGCCCTGCCACGACAGCAACGCGATGAACAATACCGTCCCGACGGACAGCAGGATCAGGCCGGCGCGCGTCATGAGCGGGTCGGGCGGCGCGTCGCGAGCTGCTTGAACACCTGCCGGAAGCCGAAGTAGGCGATCGCGTCCTTCATGTTCGAGATGAAGCGCTTCCACGGCCGCATGCCCGGGTCGGTCACGTACTCGAAGGTCAGCGAGACGCGGATCTCGTTCTCGCGCGCGGGCGTCACGCGGTGGCGCAGCTTGTCGCCGTCGAACAGCACGATGCCGCCGTCGGCGATCCGCACCGCGCCCGGCTCATCGGGCCGGGCCGGGTTGCGCGTGTGCAGTTCGTACTCGAGCTGGCACGAGGATTCGTCGATCACGCCGATCAGGAGCGTGTAGCGGCGGCCGTCGTAGTACGAGGTGTCGTAGTGCCAGCCGATGTGGTCGCCCGGCTTCGTGTAGTAGTAGAGCGCGTAGGCATGCGGATCGTCGGCGGGCGAGACCTGCAGCGTGTCGCCGGTGAGCGTCTCGAGCAGGCCGAGCAGCGCCTTCGAGCGGTACAGCTCGGCGATGTAGGGCGCCTTCTCGTCGATCGTGTGGCGGCTCACGCTGCCGCCCTGCTTGTGGCCCGGCAGATAGTTCCGGTTCAGCTCGGGCAGCAGCGCGCGCGCAAGCCCGGCCAGCTGCGCGGCGGCCTCCTTCGGCAGGAACCGCTCGAGGTAGAGGAACGCGCCCTGGCGGTCGAAGTCCTGCCGCAGGCGGTCGGTGTCGAGCGTCGCCACGGCGGCGGCGACGATCCGGTCGGCGCTCACGGGCGCACTCGCGCCGGCAGCCGCGCCGGCGGCGCGCGGCTCGATTCCGGCTTCGATGGGGGTGCTCATTTCGTCGGCTGGATTTCGGTGGGATTGCTGGCGGCGGCACGGGCGGTGCCGCGGCGCACGATGCGCCAGTAGTCGATCACGACCCAGGCCGCGAACAGCGGGGCGCCGATCGCGGCCGCGAACACGAAGCGCTCGACGCCGTCGAACAGCGTCACCAGCGGCAGCAGATAGAGCACGTCCTCGGTCTCGAAGCCGCCGATCGACGCCTGCCTGGTGCCGGCCTTGCCGGCGAACGATTCGATCCGCATGCGCAGGAAGAAGATCAGCGCCACGGCCGCGCCGGCCACGGTGCCGAGCAGCACCGGCGGCGCGAACATCCGGCCGCCCTGGGCGACGATGCCCGCCCCCATGCAGACGAACAGCGCCACGGTGATCACCGCGTCGCTCGCGAGGTCGTAGAAATGCCCGATCTTGCTGGTCTTGCCGCTGATGCGCGCCAGTTCGCCGTCGGTATGGTCGACGAAATTGGACAGCACGATCAGGAAAGCCCCCGCGTTGCTCCAGCCGAAACCGCCCTGCGCGAGGCAGACCGCGCCGGCCAGGCCGATCAGCAGCCGCAGCGTGGTCAGGTGGTTCGGGGTGACGGGCGTATCGACGAGCGGCGTGACGAGCCGGCGCGCGAGCCGCGCGTCCCAGGTGCGAGGGGGCGGCGGCGCGATGAATTTTCTTTGGTCCATCGGCGGAATATATACGGATTTGTAACGATTTGCTTTTTGGCAGGGCTCGATTTTGACATGACGATGTCTCGCCGGGGTTTGAGCAAAAAGGGATCGATGTCCGCCGTGGTGGATGCGCAGACGGATTTTGGGGCGTTTAGCCGCGATTCGTGGCGCCGGCGCGCCCGGCGGCGTGCCGCGGCCGGGCGCTGCGAGCTTGCCGGACGGGCGAGAGCGCCGATGGGGGGCGGCGCGAGGACCGAGGCCGGGCCGTTGGCGAGCGGCGAAATGGGCTGGGCGGTGTTGCGTGCCGCGCCGTGGCGGGCGCCGCTGCGCGAGCCGGCTTCGGCGTGCCGGCCGGCATGTCGCGCGGCACCGGCGGGGCGGGCCGCCCGTGCCTCGATGATGCCTCGATGCCTCGATGCCTCGTGCCGGAAAATTGAAACAATCGGCCGTCACCGCACCGATCACGCAACGCGCTCGCGCCGCGCACCGTCTTGCGGCTCGGATGCGCGCCCTCCGGTTCCAAGCGCGGCGCGCGGCGCATTTCACATGCCCTCTATTGCCCGCCGGCCTGAGAGCGCGACCAACGGTGCGGATCTGCCCGCGGCGGCGAGCGTCCCCGCGTTCGCGGCGCCGCCCGGCTGCGGCGCCGATGCCACCGCCCGTACCGCCGGCAGTGCCGCGCGATCCACGCCGTCGCCGCCCGGGCCGGCGTGTCGCCGAGTCATAAAAAAATGCGGCGGCCATGGGGTTTTCCTTTCGATTTCAGTACACTGTCCGACCTCGCGGTCCGACCCCGCCGCGGTCCGACCCCGCCTTTGCCACCCCGCCTTTCCCACCATGCAACCGGAGGAACCCTTTCGCATGAAGCAGACATCCATGGCCGGCGCGCGCGCCGCCATCTGGCTCGGCGTCGCCGCGCTGTTTTCGCTGACGGCCGCGAGCGGCGCGCTGGCGGACCAGGTCGTGAAGATCGGCAGCGTCGAACCGCTGACGGGCGGTGCCTCGCATCTGGGCAAGGACAACGAGAACGGCGCGCGCCTCGCCGTCGAGGAGATCAACGCGCAGGGCCTGACGATCGGCGGCCGCAAGATCACGCTGCAGCTCGACGGCCAGGACGACGCGGGCGACCCGCGCACGGCCACGCAGGTCGCGCAGAAGCTCGTCGACGAGAAGGTCGCGGCGGTGGTCGGCCACCTGAATTCGGGCACCTCGATCCCGGCCTCGAAGATCTACAGCGATGCCGGCATCGTGCAGATCTCGCCGTCCGCGACCAACCCGGTCTACACCCGGCAGGGTTTCAAGACCACCTACCGGATGGTCGCGACCGACGCGCAGCAGGGCCCGGCACTCGCGAGCTACGCGCATGCCAAGTCGATCAGGACCGTCGCCGTGATCGACGACTCCACCGCCTACGGCCAGGGGCTCGCCAACGAGTTCGAGAAGAAGGCCAAGGCGCTCGGCATCAAGGTGCTCTCGCACGACGCGACCAACGACAAGGCGGTCGATTTCCGCGCGATCCTCACCCGGATCAAGGGCGAGAACCCGGACGCGATCATGTACGGCGGCATGGATGCCACGGGCGGCCCGCTCGCCAAGCAGGCGCGCCAGCTCGGCCTGCGCGCGAAGCTGTTCTCCGGCGACGGCGTCTGCACCGAGCAGCTGTCGGAGCTCGCCGGCCCGGCCGCCGACAACGTGATCTGCTCGCAGCCGGGCGCCGCGCTCGAGACGATGCCGGGCGGCGCGGCGTTCCAGGCCAAGTACCAGAAGCGCTTCGGCCAGATCATCAAGTTCGACGCGCCGTTTTCGTACGACGCGGTGTACATCATCGTCGACGCGATGAAGCGCGCGAACTCGACCGATCCGGCGAAGATCCTCGCGGCGATGCCGGCCACCGACCACCAGGGCGTGATCGGCCAGACCGTGTTCGACGCGAAGGGCGACCTGAAGCACGGCGTGATCTCGCTGTACGGCTACAAGGCCGGCAAGAAGACCTTCGTCGACCAGGTGAAGATGTAATCGGCCCGCGGCCGTCTTCAGCGGGCGCGCCGGCGCGCGGCCACCAGCATCATCATCGGCCGCTCGCGTTCCTTCTCCAGTTCGGGCTGCGCCGCCACCTGCGCCGGCGTCGGCCCCCATTCGGTCAGATGTTCGAACACGAACCCCGACTCCACCAGCAGATTCAGCAGCGTGCCGAGCGTGCGATGCTGCTTGATCACGCCCTCGGTCAGCCAGTTCACCTCGCGCCGCCCCTCGCGCTGATAGCCCTCCAGCGGCCAGAAGCGGCCGCCGTCGGCGTCGCTGCGAAAGCCGGGATGCGCCGGCGCGGTCAGCACCGGATGCTCCATCGAGAACACCAGCCGGCCGTCGGGCACCAGCGCGTGGTGGATCGCCTGCATCAGCCCGGGCAGGTTCTCGATGTAGTGGAACACCAGCGAGCTGTAGACGAGATCGAATGCGGCGGCCGGCAGGTCGAGCCGTTCGAGATCGGTGCGGCGGTAGGCGACGCGCGTGTCGCTGGTGGAGGCGGCGGCGCGTTCGAGCATGCGCTCCGAGACGTCGATGCCGAGCACGCTGGCCGCGCCGTGCTCGGCCGCCCAGCGGCAGAACCAGCCGTAGCCGCAGCCGAGATCAACGATGCGCAGCTCGCGCGGGTCGGGCAGCAGCGCGCGCAGCGCCGGCCATTCCGGGGCGCCGTCGAGCCCGTGAATCGAGCGGTTCAGCTGGGCGTAGCTGGCGAAGAAAGCCGGATCGTCGTAGATGTTCTGTGTCACCGCTGGGGCTCCCGAGATCGATTCGCAGCCGTCCGCGCCCGGCTGTCCGGCGGGCACGCCCGGCGAGCCGCGCGGCGGCGAGGTGATGAATGCTCGGGGATCGTAGCGCGTAACGCAAGCACTGGCGAGCCGGGGCTTGAGGCAGGTCTTTTTGTGCGCGATGGGGCGCGCTCGGCGCTGCGGCCGGCCGGCTCGCGGCCGGTGCCGGGCGGCCGCGCCCGGCTGCTACACTGAATCGCTCCGACTCTCCACCCGCTCCCGATCATGACCACCGCGTCGTCCGGCTTCGTCGCCGGCAACACGCTGCTGAACCCGCAGTGGCTGCGCACTTTCGAAACCCTCGTCGATACCGGCAATTTCACGCGCGCGGCGGAGCGGCTCGGCCTCACGCAGGCCGCCGTCAGCCAGCATCTGCGCCACCTGGAACAGCAGCTCGGGCTGCTCGTGATCCGGCGTCCGCGCGGTATCGACGTGACGCCCACCGGCCGCGTGGTGCTCGACTACTGCGCCGAGCTCGCGCGCGCCGACCGGCGCCTGCGCAGCCGGCTCGCCGAGGCCGACGCCGAGTGCGGCGAGATCAGCCTCATCACGCCCGGCAGCATCGGCCTGGCGATGGCGCCCTGGCTGCTCGACATGCAGCTCGAAACGCCGGGCCTGGTGGTGCGGCACCGCTTCGCGCCCGATCGCGAGGTGCTCGAAGCGGTGCTGTCGAACCGCTACGAAGTCGGGATCGTCACGCTGAAGCCGGACGACGAGCGGCTCGCCGCCCGCCGCTTCGCCGAGGAGCCGCTCGAACTCGTGGTGCCGGCGGGCGAGCGCGCGCACGACTGGGGCGACCTCCAACGGCTCGGCTTCATCGACTATCCGGACGGCATCGCGATGGCCAGCCGCCTGCTGAGCCGGCGCTTCCCCGACCACCCCGGGGTGTGCGGCCTGCCGCGCCGTGCCTTCACGAACCAGGTCGGCCTGATCCTCGAGCCGGTCGCGCGCGGGCTGGGCTTCACGGTGATTCCGCGCTACGCGCGGCAGGCGTTCGCGCGCCAGGACGCGATCGAGGTGGTGGAGTGCGGCGCCGCGGTGATGGACACGCTCTGGTTGATCCATCGCGCCGAATGGGGGCTGTCGAGCCGCATGGCGCGCGCCGTCGAGACGCTGCGCGAGCGGCTCGGCGCGGCCGTGCCCTGCGCGCGCGATGCCGCGCCGGGTTCCGTGCGCTAAGGCGCGGTGGCCGGCGCCGGACAACGCTTTCGACCGCGCGGCGGCGCTAGAATGGCGGGTCCGCCCGAGCCTTCAGCCGGGCGAGCCGGCTCTGGCCGGCGCGCCCTGGACACCAACCGAACAGGTGAGCCCATGGAACCCATCCCGCAGCGCGCCGCCGGTGCGGCGCCCGTCAAACGCCACGATGTCCGCGACTTCTTTCGCCGCCCCGCACGCACCGGCTTCCAGCTTTCGCCGGACGGCCGCCACCTGTCGTTCCTCGCGCGCCATGCCGGCCGCCTCAATCTGTTCGTGCAGGCCATCGACGGCCAGGGCCGCGTCCATGGCGAGCCGCGCGTGCTCAGCCACGAATCGGCGCGCGACGTGTCCGGCTACGTCTGGAAGGGCAATGACCGCGTGCTGTACGTGAAGGACTTCGGCGGCGACGAGAACTACCACGTGCTGTCGGTGCCGATCGACGGCGGCCCGGCCGTGGACCTGACGCCTTACGACGGCGTGCGCGCCTCGATCGTCGACCGGCTGATCGACGACGACCGCCACGTCCTGCTGTCGCACAACCGCCGCGACGCCACCGTGTTCGACGTGCTGCGGGTGGACGTGATCACCGGCGAGGCGAGCCTGGTCGCCGAGAACCCCGGCAACGTCCTCGGCTGGATGACCGACCACGCGGGGCGGCTGCGCGTGGCCGTCTCGTCGGACGGCGTGAACCGGACGCTGCTCTATCGCGACGAGGAGAGCGAGCCGTTTCGCGCGCTCGTCACCACCAACTTCCGCGAGGCGCTCGCGCCGCTCTTCTTCACGTTCGACGACCGCCGGCTCTACGTGCTGTCCAACCGCGGGCGCGACCGCGTCGCGATCTTCGAGTTCGATCCGCAGACCGGGCTGGAAGGCACGCTGCTGTTCGAGCACGCCGAGGTGGACGTGAAGGGCATGAGCTTCTCGCGCGAGCGGCGCGTGCTGACCACCGCCTGGTACGAGGACGACCGGGTCCGCGCGCATCATTTCGACGCGCGGGTGGCCGACATCTACGCCGATCTCGACGCGCGCCTGCCGGGCGGCGAATCGAGCATCGCGAGTCTCACGCGCGACGAATCGCGGATGCTGGTGCGCAACGCGCGCGACCTGTCGCCGGGCGCGGTCTGGTTCTACCACGCCGGCTCGCGCCAACTCACGCAGATCGAGGATCTCGCGCCGTGGCTCGATCCGGCCGACATGGCGCCGATGCGGCCGATCGCATACACCTCGCGCGACGGGCTGCGCATTCACGGCTACCTGACGCTGCCGGCCGGCGTCGAGCCCGACGCGCCCGGCGCCGCGAAGCTGCCGCTGGTGGTGAACCCGCATGGCGGGCCGTGGGCGCGCGACCACTGGGGCTTCGATCCCGAGGTGCAGCTGCTCGCCAATCGCGGCTATGCGGTGCTGCAGATGAACTTCCGCGGCTCGGTGGGCTATGGCCGCGCGTTCTGGGAGGCGAGCTTCGGCCAGTGGGGCCGGGCGATGCAGAACGACATCGACGACGGCGTCGACTGGCTGGTGGGGCAGGGGCTCGTCGATCCGGCGCGCGTCGCGATCTACGGCGCGAGCTACGGCGGCTACGCGGCGCTGGCCGGCGTCGCGTTCACGCCCGAGCGCTATGCGGCCGCCGTCGACTACGTCGGCGTCTCCAACCTGTTCACGCTGCTCGAATCGATGCCGCCTTACTGGAAGCCGCTGCGCGAGATGATGTACGAGCAGATCGGCAACCCGAACACCGAGGCCGGGCGGCAGGCGCTGCACGACGCCTCGCCGCTGTTCTTCGCCGATCGCATCGTCACGCCGCTGTTCGTCGCGCAGGGGGCCAACGATCCGCGCGTCAAGCAGGCCGAGAGCGACCAGATCGTGGCCGCGCTGCGCGAGCGCGGGGTGGACGTCAAGTACATGCTGAAGGCCGACGAGGGGCACGGCTTCGCCAACGAGGAGAACCAGTACGAGTTCTACGAGGCGATGATCGCGTTTCTCGACACGCATCTCGGCACCGCGCGCGAGGGCTGAGGGCGGCGCTGCCTGCCGGCGGGCGGCGCGCCGGCCCTGCGCGAAAGGCGCGCCGCTCAGGCCGTGCCGGTCTTGCGTGCGGCGCGGCGTGCCGCCGGTGCGCCGTTCGCCCGCGGTGCCGCATTCCCGTCCTTCTCTCTCGTGCCCGCCGCCGGCTGCCCGGGCGCACCGCCCGCATGCGCGGCGCCCAGGCATTCCTGGAACAGCAGCGCGGCCCGCGACGGCTGCGGCGAGCGCCGGTGCAGGCTGACGAACCGGCAGCGGTACTGGAAGCGGTGCGGCGCGACCGCCTGCATGCGGCCGGCGCGCTCGAAACTCTCGGCGTAGTGGTCGGGCAGGAAGCCGAGGAAGCAGCCCGAGAGGATCAGCGTGGCGATCGACTCCTGGTCCGAGGCCGTGGCGCTGCGCGTGAGCCTGGCGCGATGGGTGAGCTGCAGGTTCGGCGAATGGAAGCCGAGTCCGGCGAAGGCATGCTCGCGAATCCGCTCCCAGCCCAGCCGCCGGTGCGCGGCGCCGAACAGCGGGTGGCCGGCGCCGCAATAGAGCAGCATCCGCTCGTCGAACAGCGCGGTGTAGACGAGGCTGCCCGAGCTGCGGTGCTCGGGGATGATGCCGATCTGGTAGCTGCCGTCGATCACGCCGCGCTCGATCTCCTGGATCGAACCCACATGCAGGTTCAACCCCACGTCGGGGGCGGCCTGCGTGAAGCGGCGGATCGCGTCGGCGACGCGCGCGGCCGGATTGGTGGCGGTCTTGTCGAACATGGCGATCTGCAGCTCGCCGCCCATCCGGTCGTGAATGCCGTCCACGCGGCTGCGGAACGCCTCCAGCGACGCGAGCAGCCGCAGGGTTTCCTCGTAGACGGTCTGCCCCTCCGGCGTCAGCGTGAAGCCGGCGCGCCCGCGCCGGCACAGCACCAGGCCCAGCCGCGTTTCGAGGTCCTTCACGTGGCGGCTGATGGTCGAGATCCCGATATTGAGTTCCAGTTCGGCCGCGGCCATCCCGCCGCACTGCACGACCACCTTGAACACGCGCAGCAGGCGCAGGTCCATGTCGCTGAGCTGGCCGAGCAGCGCGCGATGCTTGGAAGTTCTTACTTGCATGAATGCTCAAGTAAACATTGATATTGCGATATTCAAAAGACTATCCGGCGCCCCAACAATGCGCAACACACCGAACCACGAGGAGCGCGCCGCGCCTGCCGACATGACCGAACTGACCGCCCCCCCGCAAGCGGACGCGATCCGCACCGACGCCGCCTGGCTCGACGCCCACTGGATGCCGTTTACCGGCAATCGCCAGTTCAAGCAGGACCCGCGCATCATCGTGGAGGGCAAGGGCGCCTATTACACCGATGCGGCCGGCCGCAAGATCTTCGACGGCCTGTCGGGCCTCTGGTGCTGCGGCCTCGGCCACGGCCGCAGCGAGATCACCGAGGCGGTCAGCCGCCAGATCGCGAAGCTCGACTACGCGCCGGGCTTCCAGTTCGGCCATCCGCAGTCGTTCGAGCTGGCGAACCGGATCAAGGCGCTGACGCCGGCCGGCCTCGACCACGTGTTCTTCACGAGTTCGGGCTCGGAGGCCGCCGATACCTCGCTGAAGATGGCCCGCGCCTATTGGCGCGCCAAGGGCAAGGGCACCAAGACGCGCCTGATCGGCCGCGAGAAGGGCTACCACGGCGTGAACTTCGGCGGCATCTCGGTGGGCGGGATCGGCGCGAACCGCAAGCTGTTCGGCCAGGGCGTGGACGCCGATTTCCTGCCGCACACGCAGCTCGCGCAGAACCGCTTCTCGCGCGGCCTGCCCGAGCACGGCGTCGAGCTGGCCGACCGGCTGCTCGACCTGATCGCGCTGCACGACGCGTCGAACATCGCCGCGGTGATCGTCGAGCCGTTCTCGGGCTCGGCCGGCGTGGTGGTGCCGCCCAAGGGCTACCTGAAGCGGCTGCGCGAGATCTGCACCGCGCACGACATCCTGCTGATCTTCGACGAGGTGATCACGGGCTTCGGCCGTGCCGGCGCGCTGACGGGCGCCGACGCGTTCGGCGTGATGCCGGACCTGCTCAACTTCGCCAAGCAGGTCACCAACGGCACGCAGCCGCTCGGCGGCGTGGTGGCGACGCGGGAGATCCACGACACGTTCATGGCCGCGGGCGGCCCGGAATATCTGGTCGAGTTCCCGCACGGCTATACCTACTCGGCGCATCCGGTGGCCTGCGCGGCCGGCAACGCGGCGCTGGAACTGCTGCGCCGCGAGGACGGGGTGGGCCGCGTGCGTGCGCTCGCGCCGCATTTCGAGAACGCCGTCCACGGCCTGAAAGGCTTGCGCCACGTGGCCGACATCCGCAACTTCGGCCTCGCCGCCGGCATCTCGATCGATCCGCTGCCGGGCGAGCCGGCGCGGCGTCCGTTCGAGATCGCGATGCGCTGCTGGGAGAAGGGCTTCTATGTGCGCTACGGCGGCGACACGATCCAGCTCGCGCCGCCGTTCATCGCCGAGCCGCGCGAGATCGACAGCCTGGTGGGCGCGCTGGCCGAGGCGCTGAACGCCACGGCCTGAGCGAGCGCCGACGCTGATTGCCTGGCCCGGCGCTCCGCTCGAGCCGGGGCGCGATGGGCGGCGAGAACGCCGGCTTGCCGATCCGCTCGCACAAGCAGCCGCCGGCGGCCGTCGCCGCCGAGGATGCGCCGCTTCCCCAGCACCTTGCCAGCCTCGGCTCGAGGCTGGCGTTCAGGCGTTGATCGCGCTCGGCGATGCGCGCCAGCGGGCGCTCGGCGCGCGTGCGGCTTCGGGTTCGGCCCGCGTGCCGATGCACCGGGCCAGCCGCGGCACCAGCTTGATGACGCTGGCCGCGGCGCCGATGTCGTTCGAGAGCGGATTGCCGGTTTCCGCAATTTCGCTCGGAAAATATTCGATGCGCCGGACGTCGTGAATGCCCGACTCAATCGGCTGCTCCAGATAGTATTCGGAAAATAATGCATTCGCCCCGGCAAAGATGATGCCGGGGCACGCGAGAATACGCTGCGCAGCGTCGATCCATGCGACGAAATATTCAGCATCGGCTGCAATCCGCGCTGCGTAGGCGGTACGGGATTTCCTCTTTGCCGCGTCAGCCGCAATCGTCCAAAACGCCTTGCCTTTTTGTCACTCGGATCTTGATCGCCTCTCCCGGGCGGTTGCTGAAAATCGGCGGGCATGATGAGCCGGTGGCTGAATTCCGGCGGCTCGCCGATTCGATTGAATATTCGAGCTTGATGAGCTTTGTGTGCTTCTGCGCAATTCGCTGCCGAATAAATGAATAGGATTGTCCGGGTGGATAAATCCAACAATAGCGAGGTGATCGAATCGCCGGATATCGAGGCGAAGGCGCCGATTGGCTCGCGGGGCGGCGGCAGGGCCGGCCGGATCGGCGGTTCCTGGTGAATCGCGTCTGTCGATCCGGTCGGTTCCGGTGGCTCGGGGAATGCGAAACATTCGATATCGGCGAGCATCCCGATTCACGGGCTCCGCGCTTTCCGGCGCATCTCGATCGAATCATTTTTCACACGTGGTTTCAATCGTGTCAATGATTTGAGGGATTGATGCGAATGCCGCTGCCGTCACGAAACAGCGAAGCTTGATAAAATCGGCCCGCGATCCGGGCATGCCGCCTCGGCAGGGCCGCTGCGGATCGGGCTGCCCGCATGAGCGGGGCAAGCGATGCAATGGCGCGATAATGGCTCGAGCCAAGGCATCGAATCGATAAATCGCTTCAATTCGGCGGGTCAGGTGCCGATCAGCGTGCCGCGCCAGGCGAAAGGCGCACCGGTGCCGATTCCGCATTTCGACAATTTTAAAAATTCGATGACGCATATGAAATTTTAAATTGCCTTTCAGAGTCCGGGCACGATCTAATGCGCAATCACTACTCCTTGTAAAGAGCGAAAGCATGACGCAATTATCCCGCACGCCCAGCCGCGTGCCCCTGATCCTGACACTGGTGCTGGTCGGTCTGAACCTGCGGCCCTCGATGGCCGCCATCGGCCCGCTGCTGACCCCGATCCGCCACTCCATCCCGCTCAGCTACACCGTGGTATCGCTGCTGACCATGCTGCCGGTGCTGGCGATGGGCATCGCGATGTTCCGTGGCGCGCGGCTGGCCGCGCGCTGGGGCGAGCATCGCGTCATCTCGATCGCGCTGCTCGTGATCGGCCTGGCGAGCCTGGCGCGGCTGCATGCGTCCACGGCGCTCGACCTGATCCTGACCGCCGTGGTGGCAGGCATGGGCATCGCCGTGATCCAATCGGTGATGCCGGGCATCATCAAGAGCCGCTTCCCGAACGCGGTCGCGCTGCTGATGGGCGTATACGTCACCGCGATCATGGGCGGCGCGGCGCTGGCCGCCTCCACCTCGCCGTTCATCGGTGTCTGGCTGGGCGGCTGGCAGCGCGCGCTGGCGGCCTGGGCGGCACTGGCCGCCGTGGCGCTGGCGGCGTGGTACGCCATCCGCGGCGACATCGTTGCGTTCGCCGCGGCCGAAACCGGCACGGCGGGCGCGGCGGTTCAGGACGAGCCGCTGGTGGCGCGACCGCGGGCCTGGCTGCTCGGCATCTTCTTCGGGCTCGGCACGGCGTCCTATACCTGCGTGCTGGCCTGGCTGCCGCCGTTCTACGTCGAGCAGGGCTGGCCCGACACGCATGCCGGGCTGCTGCTCGCCTACCTGACCGGCATGGAAGTGGTGTCCGGGCTGGTGATGCCGGCGCTGGCGAGCCGTCACACCGACCGCCGTCCGGTGCTGCTGCTGGTGCTGGCCTCGGTGATCGCCGGTTTCGTCGGCCTGATCCTCGCGCCCGTCGCCTATCCCGTGGTCTGGGCCGGGTTGCTCGGCATCGGCATCGGCGGCCTGTTCCCGCTCAGCCTGATTGTGGCGATGGACCACATGGATGCGCCGCGCCGCGCGGGCCAGCTGGCCGCGTTCGTGCAGGGCGTGGGATACCTGATCGCGGCGATGTCGCCGCTGATCGCCGGCTTCATCAAGGATGTCTCGTCGAGCTTCACCGAGGCCTGGCTGCTGCTGGCCGTCGTGACGGTCGCCATGATGCTGATGGTGCAGCGCTTCCGGCCGGCCGACTATCCACGGCATTTCGCGGTCCGACCGGCCGCGGCCGAGCGCTAGACGCAGGCGCGGACCAGCTGCTGGCGCAGCCAGGCGTTGACGGGGTTGGCCCGCCCGCGCCGCGCGCCAGACCAGCTCAGGCGTGAAAGCGGGCATGCCTTCGGGCACGGGCGGCGCGCCTGATGCGGCACGGCATGCGGCGGCATCCACGCGCGGCCCCGCCGCGGTTGGCGACACCCGACCGGCCAAGCCTGGGCAGGGCGTCGCGCGAGGGTATCCGCGTTTGCCGATAAGCATTCGCGCGACGCAGTCATGACCTTTGCGGGAATCGTTATTGGAGACGTGGCGGCCGGTTCGATAGATTCGGCGGATGGTCCGGCTTACGGCGGGCAGCGGCCCCCATGAGCCGGTTGCGCATCGCGCGGCCCTTTTTCGACCGGAGATATCGAGCATGAGCCACCCCATCCGCTTCAATGCGTTCGAGATGAATTGCGTCGGACATCAGTCGCCGGGGCTCTGGTCGCATCCGCGCGATCGCTCGTGGCAGTACAAGGACCTCGAATACTGGACCGATCTCGCGAAGACGCTCGAGAAGGGAATCTTCGACGGCATCTTCATCGCCGACGTGATCGGCTACTACGACGTCTATCACGGCAGCAGCCACCATGCCCTGCATCAGGGCGTGCAGATTCCCGTCAACGATCCGCTGCAGCTCGCCGCGCCGATCGCGCTCGCCACCGAGCACCTCGGCATCGGCATCACCGCCTCCACCTCCTTCGAGCATCCGTACACGTTCGCGCGCCGGCTTTCCACCGCCGATCACCACACGAAGGGCCGGGTCGGCTGGAACATCGTCACGTCGTATCTGGAGAGCGGCGCGCGCAATGTCGGCCAGGCCGGGCTCGCGGATCACACCAACCGCTATGAGATCGCCGCCGAGTATCTGGAGGTGCTGTACAAGCTGTTCGAGGGGAGCTGGGAGGACGGCGCCGTGCTGCGCGACCGCGAGCGCAGGATCTTCGCCGATCCTGCGAAAATCCACGAGATCCGCCACCACGGCAGGCACTTCGAGGTGCCCGGCTACCACCTCTGCGAGCCGTCGCCGCAGCGCACGCCGGTGCTGTATCAGGCCGGTGCCTCCGGGGCCGGCAAGGCGTTCGCGGCGCAGCACGCGGAGTGCGTGTTCGTCGCCGCGCCCACGCGCGCCACGCTGCGCGACTACGTGGCCGACATCCGCCGGCGCGCGGCAGAGGCCGGGCGCGACGCGCACAAGCTGCTGATCTACACGCTGGTGACGATCGTGGTCGATGAAACCGACCAGAAAGCGCAGGCCAAGTTCGACGACTACCTGCGGCACGTGTCCTACGATGGCTCGCTGGTGCTGATGTCGGGCTGGACCGGCATCGACTTCGGCCAGTACGCACCGACCGATCTGGTGCGCCATGTCGAGACCAACGCGATCGTGTCGGCCGTCGAGCACCTGGCCGGCGGCGACCGGCGCTGGACCATCGACGAGCTGGCGCGTTTCGGCGGCGTGGGCGGCCTGGGTCCGGTGTTCGTCGGCTCGCCCGCGACGGTCGCGGACATTCTGCAGGAATGGCGCGAACACACCGGCGTGGACGGCTTCAATCTCGCCTACGCGCTCGCGCACGAGACCTTCGAGGACGTCGTCGAATATCTGGTGCCCGAATTGCAGCGGCGCGGCGCCTATCCGACCGCCTACCGGCCCGGCACGCTGCGCGAAAAGCTGTTCGGCGAGGGACCGCGCCTGGGCGGGACCCATCCCGGCGCCGCGTATCGCGACTTGTCGCGCTTCACGCGCGGCGCGCCGACCCCGGCGGCGGAAGCCACGCCCGCCTGACCCGCATCGGGCCGCTGCCCGCGCCGCGCGGGTAACTGCACGGCGATGAAAAACCCGGCCCACGACGACATGCCATGGGCCGGGCGGGATGGTGCCGGCAGGGCTTCAGCTACGGCGATCGCGGCGCGCGGCGGCTTGCACCGGGCCGCGTGCGTAGCTCGTCGCCGCCTTCAGTTGCAGCTGCGACTGGAGTTCGAACAGGGCCCACACGTTGCGCATGACGGCGCCGATTTTCGACAGTAACGAGGGCGAGGATTGACGCGAGGCGGCTTGGGTTTGGCGAAGGTTCGACATGGTCGTGTACGGAAGTGAACTAGGGTTGTTTCCTAAGTGTTAACCCTAATCTAGACCTCGACCTGCCGAATGTCAAAAGATTTCTCCTGAAGCCGCGAGGCGGCCGCCGAACCGTTGCGAAAACGCCGCGCCCGATGTCCGTGCCCCATGCCTGCTCCCGATACCCGCGCCGTTCGGTGTTCCGTGCCGGCCCCGGCGGGCGCGTATTCGGTCCGCTCCGTTCCGGCCGTTGCGCAACCCGTCCCATCGCAGGCTGGCGGCCACCGGCGAGACGCGGCTGCCGCGCCGCAGATTCGTAGCCCAGCCGCAAAGGCGTGCGGCCGGCTCGGGCACCCACGCGCCGCCCGGGTTCGGCAGCGACGCGAGCGTCATGATCTTCCAGTCGTGCGTGAAGCGCCGCTTGGCCGCCGAGTGGACCCTGTCTTGCGCGAGCCCATCGAGCCGCGTGAAACAGGTGTCGAGCCGGATCGTCGCCGTGCCATAGGATGAGCGGATTCGCCTCGCGCGGGCCGGGGCCGTTGCGATAGAAGTCTGGTGGTCCCGCCTCGGCGGCCGGCGCGGCGACGCTCAGCTGCCGAAATAGATGTTGCAAAAGCTGGCCGGGCCGACGCAGGCGTCGGGATTCCGGGCCGCCGCCGGACGCGGCGATTGCGAGGCGTGGGCCTTCGGTGCCGGCTGGTCGGCGCCGCCGGTGGCGGCCTGGGCCTGGGCGAGGCCGGCGGTGGAAACGAGCAGGGCGGCCAGCGCGAGTTGCAGCGATTTCATGTCGAATTTCCTCAGTGAGTGCCGTTGTCGTTGCAGCGGTGTCGTCACTCTAGGAGCGCGGCCTCGATCGATTAAGCCGTTGCGATGGTTAGCATCTTTCCATTTTCGCGAGGGATCGGCGTGGCGCCCTTGCGGTCAGCCAGGGCGGCGCCGTGCGCGAACGAACGGGCGTCGTGCTCGAGCAACGCGCTGCGCACGAAATGCAGGCCGGCCAGCACGCGCCGCATCGGCAGGCGCTGTTCGGGCGCCGCTTCCCAGGCGGTCCTCGTGCGCTGGATCGCACGGGTCGCCAATTCGACAGACCGTTGCGCGCGCAACAGCCTGGCCAGCGCGGGTGCCTCGAACAGCCCGGCCAGCAGGCGCAGCATGGCGCGCAGCGGAACCCGCCAGCGCGCCTCGCCCGCCGCCGGCGAGCGGCTGGAGTTCGCCGCGCAGGTCGGTCACGGCGTGGCCGATCCGGCAACTCGGCCGGCTCGGCTTTCGGCCTGCCAGGCATATGTTCTCTTAGAGGCCAGTTCAAAAACCCTGCTCAGCTCGTCTGAAGATGTTCCAACAGATGATCGAGCAGCCAAGTTTGAGGAATGCTTCGTGAATGTAGGCACTTCGCTCGAAGCGAGTGCGTAGGCGCCGGAAATTGTGGAGCCAGGAATGCGTACGTTCGACCACCCAACGATACTTGCCCAGACCACTGCCATGCTCGGTCCGGCGCTTGGCGATCACGGGCTTGATACCGCGTTCGCGCAACGCGCGACGATGTCGGGTGGAATCGTAGCCGCGATCGGCGTAGACGACGCCGGGCTTCTGAAGCGGTCGGCCACGAACGCCGCGAATGGGTGGAATCGCATCAACGAGCGGCAGCAACTGCGTGACGTCGTTGGTGTTCGCGCCAGTCAGGATCGCAACGAGAGGAACGCCGTTGGCGTCTACGAGGACGTGGTGCTTGGAACCGGGTCGCGCGCGATCGGTGGGGTTCGGGCCAGTTTTTCGCCCGCCCCAACGGCGCGCACGGACGACGAATCGACCGCAGCGTATGACAGATCGATTTGGCCGGCCGCACGCAACTTGTCGAGTAGCAACTCGTGCAGTTGGTCCCATACACCAGCCTTTTGCCAGTCGCTCAATCGCCGCCAGCATGTGGCGCCCGAGCCAAAGCCCAGACGAGTCGGCAAGTGGTTCCAACGAATTCCCGTTTTGAACACGAACAGGATGCCGTTGAGAGCCGCACGGTCGGACACGCGCGGGCGACCAGGATCGCTCTTCGCTCGAAGCTTCGCAGGTGGCAGCAATGGTTCGATCAGTATCCACAGTTCGTCGTCAATGATTGGCGCTTCCATCCTTGGACTTCCGTTGTTCTGATGCCCAAGGTTAACAGCTTGCCGAGGAAGTAAACAGCCCCTCTCGGGAGTTTTTGAACTGGCCTCTTAGGAACCAGCATCTGCCTCGACCACGAAATTGCGGACGAGCCCTCGGTTTCATCACCTTGTCTACTCGGTCATACCCGCCAACGTGACAGCGCCCCGTCGGGTTCTCTTCCTCATCTTCCGGGTTCCTTTGCCGGCATTGTCACTGGCCCAGGCCCCGGTTGCGCCGCTTATCCGACTGTCCGAATTCGCGCAACCACCTCTGAGGTCGCCACTGAAAAAAACTTTTCGATGACTTAAGTTTTTGCTCGACCGTCCGTTAGTAAAGACGTAACGCCGACGCCTTGTGTCAGCTCAATCGGAAAAAGATTCAGGATTATCATGAAAAAGGCAGTATTCGCCGACGCTGTCGGCGGCGTCGTACTTACCGTGTTCGTCACGGCTGTGCTGACCATGCTGCACGCGCAGGTGGGCGGTAACCACGGAATCGTGAACTTTCTGGGCAGCGCAGAGTTGCCCATCGTCGCGTCCGTGCTGATGCTTGACTCGTTGCGCGAAGCGATTGGCTCCATCTACGAAGGCGAGCATCGGCAAAACATCTTTGTAGCCGGCATCATTCTGTTCGTCGTGGCGCTGCTTCTTGCGTCCAAGGGCGTTGATATCGAAGTCGCGCGTCATCATGCGCTCGAAAGCGCGGTGTCCTCCGCGAGCAGCTTGCAGGGCGCGACCGTCTCCCCCAACTGGTTGCACGGCGCGGTAGCGGCGTTGCCGCTACCCGCCTGGCTCGTGCCCGCCAATGTGCTCGTGTGGGTCGCGGCGATCGTGGTGTCGGTCTGGAACCGCGCGCTTGCGATCGGTGAGAAGGCGCGCTCGATATCCACTGAAAACGTTCATGCCTTCATCCGTCTGCTCGACGAAAGCCGTAGCGGCGATGCGGTCGTCGCATCGCTGTTGGAAGACGAGCGCTGCATCCGCGCGCAACTGGAAAGCGCGGCCGCCGCGAACGATCCAAAGTACCTGCGCGCCGCGCGCCTCCGCCATGTCCGCGCCATCGAGGCGCTAAAGATGTGTCTGCGTCGCACGATGCTCGATGATACGTCCGACGAGCAGGGCGTTCCGCCTCATGCTTTAGCCGATAGCGTTACAAGAAAATGATCCAGCTTCTCCTCCATTTGCTCGGCGCGCGCTATCTTGGCCGTCATGTTACGAAACTGCTGATTCTCGGCGCGATCTGGCTTGGCGTCGGAGCATTCGTGGTAGTCGATGCGCTGGACGGCGCACTGTGGTTTCCGCTGCAAACCTTCGGCGTGCTGCTGGCAACGGAAGGCGCCGCTGCGATCGTGCTGGCGAAGAGCGGCTTGTCTATACAGACCCGCTTTCGCGTTATAAAAGGTCTGATCGGCGTGCTGATTGGCATACTCATCATCATCCGCCACCGCTATTCCGACTTTCTCCTCGCCATGACTTTCGGTGCGGGCTTCGCGCTAGAGGGGGCTCTCCTTATCGCGGCGGCATGGGTGGTGCGGTACCGCCATTGGCGCTCCACCATGGCGCTCGGCGCGATGAGCCTGGCGCTGGCGATCTTTTTCTTCCAACCGTACCCGACGCACTATCGCGGCACGGTGCCGTACTGCATCGGCCTGTGGATGGCCGTCAGCGGCTGCCGCATGATCTGGCTGTATCTCCGTGTGCGCAAGGGGGTGCTGGCGGAAGTCGCGGACACGCCATTGAACGTGACTTCCAATGCGGTGCCGATGATCGTGCACGTATGGACACCTGTAGGTTCGGCAAAGAGTAAGGCGCTCAACCGCCCGGTGATGGATCGCTATATCGCCGCAGTCGACGCCGACGGTGTGATTTCCACCGGTCATGCGGCGCTGGAGGCTGGCGATCTTTACTTGAGCCTCTACCCCGCAGTGGAGATCGACCGTTCTCCTGAAGAGTTCGCACGTTTGCTGCGGGCCGATGCCTTCAACAACGTGGCTGGACGTTATCTGCCGAGCTATCCGGAAGAAGCGGCCAACTGGTGCGAATCGACCGCGCGCATTACTTTCCGCCGTTTCGATTTTGCCCGTCTTCGCGACTTCGTGCGTGGCTATCAATCAACCGCGATCTACAACCTTACCAATCGAAACTGTTCGAGCACCGTCGCGGAAGGCCTCGAAGCCGCGCTCGCGGGCACGGCGTATCGCGACGGTGGCTGGGCGGATGCGCTGCGCCCGATCGCGACGCCCGAATTGTGGATCGCCGCGCAGTTGCGCCATCGCGCCCGCACCATGGCATGGACGCCGGGACTGGTGCTCGATTACGCACGCGCGCTACGCGTGGTGACCGATCCACCAGCGCTCGGTTGGCTTGCACTGGCGACGCGGGTTTTCAGACATGCGCGCCGCTAGCCGCGCCGGATCGCCTCATGGAAAAGTTCACGCACGTGCGCATTGTCATGGGCATGATCGTCAGCCTTGGGCTGACACATATGCTCAAGGGACTGAGTTTGACGGTCCAGCATCCGTCGCACAAGAATATCTATCCGATCCATATGGCGTGGGTCGCGTCGTTGATTCTGAATATCCTGCAGTTCTGGTGGTGGGAATTCTCGCTGAAAGAGATCCCGGTGTGGACCTTCGGTATTTACCTGTACCTGATCTTCTATGCGTTCATCATCTATCTGATGAGCGCGATGCTTTTTCCCGACTCGTTGCGTGACTACAAGGACTATCGCGACTATTTCATGTCGCGGCGCGTGTGGTTTTTCGGCCTCGCACTTGCAGAAAACATCGTCGATATCGGCGATTCATTGATCAAGGGCGAGTTGCACGTAGCGGAACTCGGAGATTTTTACTGGATAAAGGCCGCCGCGTTTAGCGTCTGCTGCATTGTGGCCATGCGCACGCGCAATCAGGTCTACCATGCGAGCTTCGTCGCGCTGAATCTCATTGCGCAGGTCATGCTCGTCGCGAATATGTCATGGAACCATGTGTGAAGTTCGATGCGCCGTTGGTTGAGGAATAGTGACGTGCTGCTCCGGCCCTATACGATCCGCTACTCAACGCCCGTGTTCCACGTGAATGCGGTAAATGGCGACGATTCCCTTGGCCCGGCTCCGAGTGGACGAAACAATGCGATTCGCTTGAAAGCCGGAGAATCCATATGGCTGGCTATTGCCGCGGGCAACTATGAGACTCCGATTCGTTTGGCGTGGTATGACTCGTCTGCCTGGTTGGATTATCGCATCAATAGAAAAGAGGGATTAATAACAGAAGCGGGAGATTTGTCCCGCCTGGGCGGTTCAGCGCCGTACCGGGTACGCTCGGCTACGTCACGATTAAGACGAGCCCTCGCGCTGCAGCGGGCTCGATGCGAAACCAAGATGTTGTGGCACCAGTTCACGTGATTCAATAAGTCATCCGGCTTTTAAGATTGGATGCAGAGTGTTGATGAGAATTGGAAATTTTTCTGACAGTGGTTGTCTATTCTTTTGAATGAAGTGGGGTTGGTTCATGAAAAATAAATTTTCCCGATCAGTGATGTTTTCGGCTGTGGTGTTTTTGTCGGCATGCGGTGGTGGTGATGATGCACCTTTGCCTCCCAATCCCCAGCCGCAAGCATCGACAACCGTGATGGTTTATATGGTTGGGTCTAATTTGGAAAGCATCCATAAAAGTGCGGATGAGAATATAATCGAAATGCTTAAGGCGTCGCTCCCTCCCAATACCAATGTTGTAATTGAAACCGGAGGGGCCGACGTCAGTAACGATGCGTCTCGGCAGATTCCGGATTGGATTGGTGTGAGGCGGCACGTACTATCGAGCGGAAAAATCCAGCAGGTCTCTGAGCTCGGGCGGCTAGACATGGGTGCGCCCAAGACATTGTCTGATTTTATCTATTGGGCGCAAAAACAGTATCCGGCAGGCAGTTATAAACTGCTGATGTGGGATCACGGTGGAGGTTGGACGGGTTTTGGTGGGGATGAAAATACTAAGGCTGCAGATGGCTCCAATTCGATGCTGTCTCTGAATGCCTTGGCTCAAGGCATTCGCGACGGGGTCCAGGCATCGAATATTCATTTCGATGTTATTGGGTTCGATGCCTGCTTGATGGCTACAGTTGAGGTGTCGACTGCACTGAGCCCATATGCCAACTATCTTTTGGCTTCCGAAGAAATTGAGCCGGGATCGGGCTGGAATTGGACGTCGGTTATTTCGTCGGCGGCTCAAGAGGCACGAACCTTTGGAAAGGTCGTTGCGGATTCTTATATCTTGAAACAAGAATCTGAGAAAAAAGACGGGACACTGTCTCTCATCGATCTACAAAAAATTGGTGCGGTCCAAAGTGCTCTCGAATCATGGTCGGATTCGGTTATGGCCAAGGCGAGTGCGAATGATAGTAGCTGGTCCAACATAGTTTGGAAGCGCGCCACTTCGCTCGGTTTCGGCGGAACCGGCGACGGCACTAACGGAGATGGATACCTTGATTTGGTGGATTTAAAGCTTTTCTCGAGAAGCATCTCGGACATCGTGCAAGGCTCGGAGAAACTATCTGATTCGATCAGTCAGGCGGTGGTTTATAATAACACCACTTATAACTATGGCAATGCTTCCGGGCTGACGGCATATTTTCCTTCTCGTTCATTGAGTAGTGCTGCCGGCTCTTTGCGTTATCAAGCTATCAATTTTTCTCAAAAATATCAGGATTTTTCAAAAAACTATCTTTCCGTGATTTCGGCAAAGCCGCGTATTCATGAAATTGATGCTGCAGTCAAAAATGGAGCGATTGCGGCTGATATCAGGGGTGATGCTGGCGTTCTTGATGTTGATAGTTTGTTGTTCTCTTCAGTGAATTCTGATGGTACGGCAACGTTGGTGGGCAGCATGCCGATCTATTCTGGCGCGCAAAACTTCAGGGCAACGGTATCGGTGACGGCTCCGCTCTACGGTGCTTGGCTGACCTTGAATGGTTATCCGCTGATTTTGGGTTATCTGAATCAACAGGGTGACGACCAGCTCTGGGGGGCGCCAATTGAATTGAATGGTGAATTTACCTATTTGTTGTACACCAAGGAAAATGATGGAAGTTGGGTTGCAGTGGGGACTGCTTCTTCCATAAAAGACCCTGTCTATCGGGTGATGCCTTTGCCTTCTGCTGATGACAAGATTCAAATCTTGGGTGCGAAATTTGATGTGGGGGCTGCAAAAGCAGTAACCTTGATGCCTGTTACTCCGGAATTTAGCACCGGCAACTTCAATCTACAATTTACGTCAGTTCCGGCCGGTATGAGTCAAGCCGTTTTGGATACGGACGCCACGTTTGACGCCAAGCTTTCCGACATTTATCCCCGCTCAAACTAGGGACCGGCCTTGCGATTTTCGGGCCAGTTGAAGCTCGAGGGAATGGCTTCCCACGGAGAAAGGAAGTCATGAAGAAGAGCCGGTTTACGGAATAGCACATGGTCACGATCCTGCGCGAGGCGGCCAGGGCGCTGGTCGAGCAGGTCGCCTAGGCGAAGGCGCGTGGCCTGTCGGAACGGCGAGCGTGCGCGCTGATGTCGGTGGCGAGGTCGACGCTGCGTTAGGAGTCGAGGCTCGCCAAGCGCGATACGCCGGTGCTGGCAGCAATGTGTATGCTGTCGGCGCAATACCCGCGCTACGGTTACCGTCGGATCCAGATTTTTCTGGATCGGCAAGGCCATCCGATGAGCGCCGACCGGGCTTGGCGCCGGTGGTGGCTCGCGGGCTTGCCGGTGGCTCGCAAACGCCCACGCCGGCGAGTATTGGTGCATCGCCCTTGGCCTCAACCAGCCAAGGCGGCCCGGCACGTCTGGGCCTATGACTTCGTGTTCGATGCCTGCGCCAACGCTCAGCAGCTGAAGTGCCTGACGGTGATCGACGAATACACGCGCGAATGCCTGGCCGTCGATATGGCAGGGGCGATTCGCTCGGGGCGGGTGATCGAAGGGCTGTCACGGCTGGTCAGCCTGCACGGTGCGCCACGTTACCTGGGTTCGGACAATGGCCCGGAGTTCGTGTCACGCGCCATTCGAAATGGGCGGCTCGGAACGGCATGGAGATGGCGTCGAGCGATCCCGGCAAGCCATGGCGGAACGGTACGGATGAAAGCTTCAACGGCAAGTTCAGGGACGAATGTCTGAGCCTGGAGTGGTTTCGGACACGGCTCGAGGCCAAGGTCGTCATTGAGCAATGGCGGCGTCGCTACAATTGTAGAAGTTCAGACTTGATCTGACAGTAAGGCCTTGCCAAGAGGCGGGGTTACCCGTTTTGATAGAGGTGCGAATCTTCATCAAAACAGCGCGCAAGCGCCAAGGAGTAACCCCGTGAGTAGTCTCAACCAAAATGTCATCCGCCACAAGATCGGTCTGCTGAATCTGGCCGCCGAGCTGGGCAACGTGTCGAAAGCCTGCAAGGTGATGGGGCTGTCGCGCGATACGTTCTACCGCTATCAGAACGCCGTGGCCGAGGGCGGCGTCGATGCCCTGTTCGACAGCAATCGGCGCAAGCCGAATCCCAAGAATCGAGTCGATGAAGCGACGGAAATCGCCGTGCTGGCCTATGCCATCGAGCAGCCCGCCCACGGGCAGGTTCGGGTCAGCAACGAATTACGCCGGCGCGGCATTTTCGTGTCTGCATCCGGCGTTCGTTCGATCTGGCTGCGTCACGCGTTGTCGTCCTTCAAGCTGAGGCTCGTGGCGCTGGAGAAGCAGGTCGCTGAAAAAGGCATCGTGCTGAGCGAGGACCAGGTGGCCGCGCTGGAAAGAAAGCAGGACGACGATGTGGCTCATGGCGAAATCGAAACCGCTCATCCCGGCTATCTGGGCTCGCAGGACACGTTCTACGTGGGCACGATCAAGGGCGTAGGCCGGATTTACCAGCAGACCTTCGTCGACACCTACAGCAAAGTGGCGATGGCCAAGCTGTACACGACCAAGACGCCGATCACGGCGGCCGATCTGCTCAATGACCGGGTGTTGCCGTTCTTCGAGGAGCACGGCATGGGTGTGATCCGCATGCTGACCGATCGAGGCACGGAGTATTGCGGCAAGCCGGAATCGCACGATTATCAGCTGTACCTGGCGCTGAACGACATCGAGCACACCAAAACCAAGGCGCGACATCCGCAGACCAATGGCATCTGCGAGCGGTTCCATAAAACCATCCTGCAGGAGTTTTATCAGGTCGCGTTCCGCCACAAGCTCTATCTGACGCTGGCGGAACTGCAGGTCGATCTCGATACTTGGCTGATGTACTACAACGGCGAGCGAACGCATCAAGGTAAGATGTGTTGTGGTCGCACGCCTTTGCAGACGCTCATCGCGGGCAAGGAGGTGTGGAAGGAGAAAGTGAGCCACCTGAATCTGATCTGACAGTCACGCACCGTCGGAACGGGTAACTGTCAGATCGGGTCGCGACTTCTACACTACAATGGCATTCGGCCGTATTCGAGTCTGGCCTACCCGACACCCAACCAGTTCAAGCAGCGATACTGTTCAACTGAAGCAATCGAGGCCGTTCCCCGAGATCGAATCGGTCCGAAGAAGTCAGGCAGGTCATACGTCACAGCGAGACCCCGGCAGTCAGGGTTGGCTGTCCACGCAACATAGCTTGGTGCCCCGAGTTATGTAAAAATAGCCTCCTTTAAAGCATATCTCTTCGCATTTTGAAACGGGCCGCCGAGGATGTGCATCGGTATGGTTCGACCTGGTGGTGATTGTCTTAGCGGCTCCTAGGCAAACGCTGCACCTGCTGGCCTTGGCTTTATTTTCGGCAAGCCACGGCAGCGGAACGCTGCGTTTGATTCGGGTGCCGATTAACCGAGAGCAAAAGTCATCTCACCATGACCGCATCGACTCAGATTCAACCGAAGCCTACCGACGTCTTCGTCTCGCCCCTCGACGATCTTCATCCCGCTGACATCGATGCCAATCTCAAGGCGCTCGATCGCTGGCTCGTGGATGTCAGCGGGGGCGTGCTGACCTTGGATCGTGTCGAAACCATCGCGCGCAATGCGCCCGTGCTTGCGAATATCTTCGCGGCCGTCGACCTGATCGCAGACATCCGCGCGATGATCGACCACGGCGACCGGCCGATCGACCTGTTCGATTGGGTGAATCTCGGCCTGGACCTGATCGGCGTGATCCCCATTCCGATGGGAACCGCCCAGATTCGCATGGGGGCGCGGCCCATGCTCAAGCTGCTTCGCGAGGAAATCGCGAAGAACGGCAAGGCGATGGGCGAGGCCGCGATGCAGATGGTGCGTGACGGCATCATCACCGCGATCGTCGCCAGCCTGCAGGCGCGCTACGCCGGCGAAATCGAGACCTTCCTCACCGCGCTGCGTGCCGAGTTGGCTGCCGTGCTGAGTGCCGCTGCCGACTATGTCGGCAAGGTGATGAACGGCTTGGCCGACCTGTTCGCACACGCGGCGGGCGAACCCCTGGACTACGGCAAGGATCTCGACCAGGCCGGCCAGCACCTGAGCGCGGCCACGCGCAACATCCTCTACGAGCCGGGCGAAGCGTTCGACAACATCGGCGCGCTGTTTTACGACGCGGTCAGGGTGGTCGGGAAGGAAACGATCAACACCGCGACGTCCGTCGCGAAGTACATCGACTCGGATGCCAGCGCGAAGCTCATGAGCGTGGCCAATTCGCTACGGCGGAAGGTGCCGGCCGTGCAACAGGCGGTGCGGGGACTCGATGGCAACGAGGTGGGCAAGATCGGCTGGCTGATCCTCGTGTGCGAGGAAGGCGTGATGCGCTGGCGCAAGACGCATCCCAAGCCGCAGGCGGTGGGCATCCCGTCGAAGGGCGCCTCGAAGGCCGAGGAGCGGCGCGGGCAGGGGCCGACCGAGACGCTCGGCGCCACGGCGCCGGCGAAGCACCCCGGGCCGAATTGCTGCAACTCGACCGGGCCGGTGCCCACGCCGGCCGCCAGTTCGCCCGGCTCGATCGGCTATGCCCTGGGCGACGAGTGGATCGACCATGACGATTTCGTGATCGACGGCCCGCTGCCGATTGCCTGGACGCGAACCTATCGATCGTTTTTCGACGGCAACGACGAGCAGGGCGAGCTCGGGCCGCGGTGGATCACGCCGTACACCGTGCGCTTCGACGTGCAGGCGACGAAACTCGTCTATCACGATGCGGAAGGCCGCAGTCTCGATTACCCCCTGCTGGAAGTGGGCGGCGCCCACGACGACCGCGCCGAAAACCTGACACTGCTGCGGGTCGACGAGCGGTGGATCGCACTGACGCGTGGCCACGACATGCTCGAGGCATACGAACGCCACGGCGATCGGTATCGCCTGGCGTTCGTCAAGGACCGCGCCGGCAATCAGCTGACGGCCGACTATGACGAGGCGGGGCGCCTCTATCGCCTGCTCGTGCCGCATCGGCAAGTCGCGTTCAAGCACGACGCGCGCGGGCGAATCGTCGAAGTCTTCGAGCACGACGCGGACGGCGAGCGCGTGGGGCGCCTCGCTGCCTACGAGTATGACGCGCAAGGCGATCTGGTTGCGGCCAGCGACCGATACGGCAACCGACGTGAGTATCGATATCGTCACCACCTGCTGACGCGCTACACCGACCGCACCGGGCGCGGCATGAACCTGGAATGGGACGGGACAGATCCGAAAGCGCGCTGCGTGCGCGAGTACCGGGACGACGGCAGCGACGAGGTTCGGCTCGCGTGGCATCCGAGTTTCCGGATGGTCGCGATCACCGACGCACTCGGGCAGGTCACCCGGCACTACTACACCATCAAGGGCTATTCGTTCCGGGTCATTCACCCGGACGGCAGCGAGGAATGGCTCTACCGCGACCGCAACGACAAGCTGGTGCAGTACATCCACCGCGACGGCGGCACCGAGTTCTTCGACTACGACGCTCGCGGCAACCTGACCCGTCATCAGCGCGTGGACGGCTCGGTGATCGAGATGGTCTACGATCAACAGGACCAGCTGGTCAAGACTATCGATCCGCACGGCCACGCCTGGATTCAGGAGTACGACGCCGCCGGCAACGTCGTCCTGGCGAGAGACCCGCTTGGGCACGAGACGAAGTACCAGTACAACGCCCAGGGGCTACCGACGGCGGTGGTCGACGCGAAGGGTGGGAAGAAGTCGCTCGAGTACGACGAGAGCGGCCGCCTCCTGTCGTTCAGGGACTGCTCGGGGAAGACGACGCACTGGACGTACGATGCGGCCGGCCGGCTCGTGGAGATGCGAGACCCGGCCGGCACCCCGACAAGCTACCGGTACGGCGCAAACGGGCAGTTGGAGGAGATCGTGTCGCCGGCCGGCACCGAGCACATCCAGCACGACGCGGAGGGCCGGCTTCTCGCCGCGACCGACCCCTTGCAGCGCACGACCTGCTACACCTACGACGCGGGCGGGCGTGTCATTACGCGCATCGACGCGCTCGGCCAGCGCCTCGCCTACGGCTACGACCGCCTGGGCCGGCTGGTGCGGCTGACCGATGCGAACGATGCCGCCTACACGTTCCGGTACGATCCGGCCGGCCAGCTGGCCGAGGAGACGGAATTCGACGGGAAGACCCGGCGATATCGGTATGACGAGGCGAGCGGCCGCCTGGCGTCGATCGAGGAAGCGGGACGGACCACGGAACTCGGTCAGGACCGCGCCGGGCGGATCTCGCGACGCAGCTGCGGCGATGAAGCCGAACAGTACGGCTACGACGCGAGCGGCCGCTTGGTCGAGGCCAGCAACCGGTACAGCCGAATCCAGCGCTTCTTCGACCCGGTCGGCAACCTCGTTCGCGAGCATCACGCCTACGACGTGTTCGGCGTCAAGCGCAGCTTCGTGTGGCACCACGGCTACGACGAGCTGGGCAACCGGATCAGAACGGTTCGGCCCGATGGCCACGTGGTGGACTGGCTCCGCTACGGTTCCGGCCACGTCCACGGGCTGCTCGTCGACGGCGAGGAACAACTGCAGCTCGAGCGCGATGAGTTGCACCGGGAGGTGAAGCGCACGCTGTCGAGCCGAATCCAGCAGCTCACGGCCTACGATCCGGCCGGCCGCTTGGCGCGTCAGACGGTTCAGCGTCACCAAGCGCCCGGGGCGCTGAGCGCGCGCCGGTACCATTACGACGCTGCAGGCCAGCTCACGCAGATCGAGGACAATCGGCGGGGCGCGTTGGACTACCGCTACGACCCGGTGGGGCGGCTGATCGAGGCGATTGGCCCCGGCCGGCGGGAGCGCTTCGCGTTCGACCCGGCGAGCAACATCGTCGATCCCGGCCGGCCCGAGACTGCGCGCACGCCGGGCGGCAGCGCCGGCCGCCGCGAGACCACGCTGCCGGATTCGGTGCCCCGGGTGCTGGGCAACCTGCTGCGGGAGTATGCCGGGACGCATTTCGAGTACGACGTGCAGGGCAACCTGATCGAGAAGCGCTCGCCGGCGGGCGTGCAGCGGTTCGAATGGGACGGGTTCGACCGGATGCGAGCCGCCCACGTGGCTGAACAGTCGCGGCAGGCGGCGGCGACGTATTTCTATGACGCCTTCGGCCGACGCATCGCGAAGGAAGTGAACGGCGCGCGAACCGTCTACGGATGGGATGGGGATACGCTGGCCTACGAGTCGGCCGACGAGCACAGCACGCATTACCTGTACGAGCCCGAGACGTTTGTGCCGATGGCGCAGTACGCTGGCGCGCCGGTGAACGGCATCGAGACGCCGGCGGCCTCGAGCGCTGACCGCTACACGCCGGAGGACGATCCGCTGCAGCGCGTGCCGGCGGCGGCTGCGGCTGCGCACCTGGTGTTCTATCACTGCGATCAGATCGGCACGCCGCTGATGATGACGGATGAGGCGGGCGAACTGGTGTGGGAGGCGAGCTACCGTGCGTGGGGCGAGGCGCAGGAGGTGATAGAGCGGGCGTCGGCCGCGGCCGGCATCGATGTCGTGCGGAATCCGCTGCGGTTTCAGGGGCAGCACGTTGATGACGAGACCGGCCTTCACTACAACCGGTATCGGTACTACGATCCGCAGGTCGGTCGTTTCATTAACAAAGATCCGATCGGCCTGGCCGGAGGGCCGAACAATTATCAATATGCCCCCAATCCGCTGGGATGGATTGATCCTCTTGGCTTGGCGCGTTGTCGGTGCAACTGTGAGCAGGTGCTCGCAGACATGCGAGCAAATGGCCGAGCGTATGGCCCAAAGTCAGAGACACCTGCGGACGGACATCACATCATCCAGCATGCTTCGGTGCCGGAGGGGACGGTCGGGTACTCGTATGGTGGGGCTCCAGCAGTTCAACTGGAAGGGCCCTCTACTCGCGTCGGATCGGAGCATTACGCAGCTACAACGGTACAACGACAGGCAGGCGGCGGAACTTACGCCGCTGAGCGCAGAATCGGTTACAAGGCGATTCGGCGAGCTGGCCTCTCCTCTCAGGAGGCGAGATGTCTAATCACCAAGCATGTTGACCCATATTTCGAAAAACTTGGGTTCACCGGGGATTCACCGATGCGAACCGTAAAGAATCGGCGATAGGAGGAAGTATGGAACGCAAGTTGATGGATTATCCGATTTATGTGCCGCTGGTAAAGCATATCTGCGGCGAGATGAGCCAAGGCCATTTTGATGAACTAGTACGTCAAGGTCTCGCTGGGCCGAGCACCGCGTCAGAGTATAGAGTTGCGCTGGACGCCTGTTTGGGTAATGAGGCGATGGCGCCGATTCCGGATCAAGCCCTGTTGGAGGGGTATGTATTTGAGATCGGTGGGAATGCACCAGACCAGTTATCTATCGAGGTGCCGCTCTTTACGAATAACGGACGATCGGATGCTTTTGCGGTTTTCCGGGTGAAGAGAGACGAGTCTGCGCAGTCAACACTGTACCTATACGACATATTGATGCCGTGAGAAGTCGCGCTGACCTGCCGTTGGGAAAACTCGAGTCGGCGAGGAGCAACTGCAGCTCGAGCGCGATGAGTTGCACCGGGAGGTGAAGCGCACGCTGTCGAGCCGAATCCAGCAACTCACGGCCTACGATCCGGCTGGCCGCATGGAGCGTCAGATGGTTCAGCGCCATCACGCCCCCGAGGCCTTGAGTGCGCGCCGTTACCACCACGACACCGCTGGCCAGTTCACCCAAATCGAGGACAATCGGCCGGGCGCGGTGGACTACCGCTACGACCCGATTAGCCGGTTGATCGAGGCGATTGGCCCCGGCCGGCCCGAACGCCGGGCGGCAGCGTCGGCCGCCGCGAGACCACGTGCCCAGGGTGCTGCTCCAGCGTCGGGGCGGATTACACGCTGTTTTGTACTGACATTGTCAGTACAATTACCCTATACTGGTGTCTTCACCGGGAGCAGCCCATGACCTCGACCACCCCACGCGACACTCTGAACCTACGCATTCGTCCTGACGATCGCAGCTTGATTGACCGCGCCGCAGCGGCCGCCCACAAAACGCGTACCGACTTCGTTCTGGACGCAGCGCGGGCCGCCGCCGAACAGACCTTGCTCGACCAGGTTGTTCTGAGCGCCGAGCCGCAGGCCTACGCGGCCTTCCTGGCGCGTTTGGACGAGCCCGTCCAACCGAACGAGGCATTGCGCCAGACCATGCAGACACGCGCGCCCTGGGACCCCGCTGCGTGACGGGCTGGCGCGCGCCCGAACCGCTCAGCGACGCGCACGGGCTCGACGATTTCGATTCCGGCGTCGCGAGCCTCGACACGTGGCTCAAACGCCGTGCACTGGCCAATCAGCGTAGCGGTGCGTCGCGGACCTTTGTGGCGACGCGAGACGGTCGAGTGGGGGCGTACTACGCACTCGCGTCCGGCGCGGTTACGCTCGAGGTCGCACCGGGCCGCTTCCGGCGCAACATGCCCGATCCGATACCGGTGGTTGTGCTCGGGCGTCTCGCCGTCGATCGCGCCCATCAGGGCATTGGGGTTGGGCGTGCGCTGGTACGCGATGCCGGCTTGCGTGTGTTGCACGCCGCAGCGGCCATCGGGATTCGCGGCCTGATCGTGCATGCACTCTCGGACTCGGCCAAGGCGTTCTATGAGCGGGTCGGCTTTGAGGCGTCGCCGCTCGATCCGATGCTGCTCCTGATCACGCTGGCCGACCTCGAGCACGCCTTGTCATGACATCGGGCCTATGAGGCAACTGGCGAGAACCGGGCCAAACTGCTGTTGGCTGGCCCCGCACGCCATTTGAACCCCTGAAGATGGCACCGACGAAACCCGAACCACCGCATTCGCCACGCAGCCTACTCACGCTCAAACGCTCGCGTCCTGCGCCGGCGCCAGCGGGTGCCGCCGAGCGGCCTGAACCCGGGCCGCGAAAAGGGCCGCCCCCGAAACGGGTTCCCTATTTCGCCAATCGCCCGCCGCTCCCGGTCGAGGCTACCCTGGCTAAGCTCCAGAGGCACTTCGCAGTGGCGTTTCCGCCAGAGCCGGCCGCCCCCTTGCCTTTGTGCGTGCGTGTTCAGCGCAAGTTTTGGCGTTACCTGGCGCAATATGACATTGGCGAGGACGAACTGGACGCGGCGCTGGCTGTTTGGTGCTCGGCACCGCGGTACCTGCGAACCATTGTCGAGGGCGCAACGCGTGTCGACCCCGAGGGCCGACCGGCAGGACGGGTGCCGGCCGCCAATGCGGCCGATGCGAGCGATTGCGCCACGCCTTGTCGGGCCAATCGAAGTGACTTGGTCACGATCGCTTGACATGACCATCGCGTCGCACGTGCCGCACTCGTGACGACCGGTTCGAGCAGTCGGCGCTGCCCGAGCCGCGCACCTATAGCCGCACTGAATTCACGGCGCTGCGCCCGCGTCTCAAAGCCCCGCCAACGGCGACGCGCTCCATATGGCAGGGCGCAGCCCTGCACCCGCAAGAATTGTCACGCCGGGACGCCCGGCTAACAGCCGCCCGCGGGCAACCCGGGCTCAATCTAGATCGAACTGAGTCTGCTGTTGCACCTGCTGTTGCCGCCGAGGCTGCGGCGCTGCGTTGGCCGGCTGCGGTTGCAGCGAGAAGTTAGCCAACTGAGCCTCCTTGTGCTCGCGAAGCGTCTGCGGAGCGCTTGGCTGACGGCCCAGCAGGCCGTCGCGGCGCCTGTCGTGTAAACCGCAAGGTATATGACGCGTTCGGCCGACGCATCGCGAAGGAGGTGAACGGCGCGCGAACCGTCTACGGATGGGATGGGGATACGCTGGCCTACGAGTCAGCCGACGAGCACAGCACGCATTACCTGTACGAGCTCGAGACGTTTGTGCCGATGGCGCAATACGCTGGCGCACCGGTGAACGGCATCGAGACGCCGGCGGCCGCGAGCACCGACCGCTACACGCCGGAGGACGATCCGCTGCAGCGGGTGCCGGCTGCGGCTGCGGCGGCGCACCTGGTGTTCTATCACTGCGATCAGATCGGCACGCCGCTGATGATGACGGATGAGGCGGGCGAACTGGTGTGGGAGGCGAGCTACCGTGCGTGGGGCGAGGCGCAGGAGGTGATCGAGCGGGCGTCGGCCGCGGCCGGCATCGACGTCGTGCGGAATCCGCTGCGGTTTCAGGGGCAGCAGTTCGATGACGAGACGGGGCAGCACTACAATCGGTATCGGTATTACGATCCGGGCAGCAGTCGGTTCGTTAATAAGGACCCGATTGGGCTGACAGGCGGCATCAACATCTATCAATACGCGCCGAATCCGATAAGCTGGATTGACCCGCTAGGGTTGCAGCGCACGCTTACTGGTACGACGAAGGGCGGGATGTCTCGGTGTAGCAGTGGCTGGCGTGACCGCTATGGTCCGGCCTCCATGCGCGAGCATCATTTGATCCCTCAGGCCATGATGAACAACGATAACTTCATGGCCCAAATGAAAAACGCAGGTGTCAGTGATCCTGAGGACTATATCCATCGGCAAATCGCTCAAATATCGAACGCGCAACATATCGATGTGCACGAAGGTGGTTGGAACAAGGACTGGCAAAGCTGGTACCAAAACAACCCGAACTTTACGCGTAAGGATTTGGAGGCACAGACCAAGAGCATGATGAAGGACTACAACATCCCGCGTTCATCAAGGAACTTTGCAGAGCGATATGGTTCAGGCTGCTAACCCAAAGGAGGCCAAAATGGCAGCTCGTCAACAATTTCAGAAGGCTTTGATGCTTCTCGACCGAGGAGCTATAGAGCGCGGCGAAGCCGTGTTGCACCAAGTGATCGAAGATGCCGGACGTGAAAACGATCAAATTGCCTTGGTCCAAGGGTTGGTGTGCCTTGGTGACTTATTGCACGAAACAAACCGGCCTTCGGAGGCTCGTCCGTATTTAGAACGCGCGGTGAAAGAGACTCGCGATGACGATCTGTTGGCGCAGGAGTTTGCGAGAGCGTGGGAGCTTCTTAGAGTCGCTAACACAAGTCATCCACGAATCTGGAGCAGATGACGGCGGCAGCCAGGACAAGCAGAGCGGTATGAATATCGAGGCGTCGTTCGAAGCGAATTCGAAGCTTGCCGAATCCGGCGAACCAGGCATGCGTACGCTCGACGACCCAACGATGCCTGCCCAGCCGTTCGCTGCTTTCGATACCGCGGCGTGCAATACGAGCCTTGATGCCGCGCTGTCTCAGATAACGTCGACAACGCCCGAAGTCATACCCTTTGTCAGCGTGCAGTTTGCTCGGGCGCTTGCGTGGCGGACCGTTCAGCCCGGGTACCGCAGGAATGGCATCGAGCGTGGACTCGAATGCCATCGAATCGTGGCGGTTGGCTCCCGTGATCGTGACGGCCAGAGGAATGCCGCGTGCATCTACGACGATGTGTCGCTTCGATCCGAGCTTGCCGCGGTCGGTCGGGTTGGGGCCGGTTTCCTGGCCCCCCGGGGGCTGGAGACGCTGGCTCCATCGAGGCTGGCGCGTTCCCAATCGATCTGGTCGTGCTCACGCAGCCGACGCAGCATCGCCAGATGCAGCCGGCGCCATACACCGGCCGCTTGCCAGTCTCGCAGACGTCGCCAACACGTCATGCCACTGCCGAAGCCCAGTTCTTGCGGGAGGTCTTCCCACGGGATACCGGTTTGCAGCACATATAGGATGCCGTTGAGCGCAGCTCGGTCATCGACCGTGCGCCGCCGTCCGCCCTTGGGCGATGGGGTGAATTCCGGAATCAGCGGTTCCAGCTCCACCCACAACTCGTTGCTGATTTTGCGTCTTGCCATATCGCAGACGATACGACTTCTGCTACGTCATGTCTAGGTTATGTTAGCGGCTCTTAGCCAGCCTGACTAGTGCAGAAGCCAGAGTAAACGACAAGGGCCGCGTAAGCGGCCCTTGTCGTTTCTGGGCTAGGTGTTCGAACGTGGTCCGACGATCGGGCTCTCTTCAAAATCGAGCAACGCGCGGTTACGGCGATTGGCCGCTTCAAGGTCAGCCGCTTGATGGAAGAGCTGGGGTTGATTTGCAAACAGCGCGGCAGTCACGCGTACAAACAGGCGACGGTTGAACGGATCGATATTCCGAACCATCTCAACCGCCAGTTTGAGGTTGGTGCGCCGAATCAGGTCTGGTGCGGCGACATCACGTATGTCTGGGCACAAGGCCGTTGGCATTATCTGGCGGTCGTGCTCGACCTGTTCAGGCGGCGAGTTGTCGGTTGGGCTTTCTCGACACGCCCGGACGCCGATTGGGTCGTGCGGGCGTTGGAAATGGCCTACGAGCAACGAGGCCGACCGCAAGGGTTGTTGTTTCACTCGGACCAGGGCGGCCAATACGCAAGCCGGAAGTTCCATCAGCGTCTGTGGCGCTACCGGGTAAAGCAGAGCATGAGCCGTCGTGGAAATTGCTGGGACAATTCCCCGATGGAGCGGCTGCTCCGCAGCTTCAAGACGGAATGGCTGCCGTCAGTGGGTTACATGTCGACGCAGGAAGCACACCGGAATATCAGTCATTACCTGATGTGTAGAAGTCGAGCCCGGATCTGACAGTTACCCATTCCGACGGCGCGTAACTGTCAGATCAAGTCTGAACTTCTACAGATTACGAGCGTCTGCCTGAAACGCTGGCCGGCTTGCACTTCGTCGTCTTTGTCTCCTTGATGCTCGCGCGCGCGGCTCAGTACATTTGAAAGTGCATAACACGCTCTCAGGTTTGATCGCCGTGGCCCTCGAATCGGCATTCCAGTTTCGTGTCCCCTCAGACAACGGATCTATTTATATGCCCCGAGCAAACATCTTCACACGAGCTAGCAAGCCAATGTAAATCATGCAGGATAGGACGAACGTCATCGGTGCTGACAGCGACGCGGCAAATCCAGTTGCCTGATTCAGCGCGAGTCCCGCGAAAGCGCCCGCGAACCACGCGATCAAACCATTTGGATTGAACACCGGCACATGCGCGTCGAGGCATTCGACGTCGTCGCCGACGGGCTGCCCGTAGCGCGCCGACAGGATGTGCGCGAGCGCGACGCCGACCCAGGCTACGACGAAGATGCCCTGGTACGCGAGCGCTTGCAGGATCCGCGAGAAGATGTCGGCCATCATCAGTGCATAGACCACCGCGCCGACCACGACGGCCCACACGAACTTCGGTGCGCGCAGCCCGGTGACCCTCTGGAAGAACGCCTGCATGTTGACGGTTGCGAGGTAGTAGTTCGCGGTATTGATGCGCGACTGCGTGACCCACACGAACAGCAGCCCCCATACGCCCATCAGCTTCAGCAGCGCGAGCACGACTGATACTTCCGACAGCGTGCCGAGCCCGGGAATCGTGCTGACGAGATAGATGCCGGCCGCGCCGTTGACGAGGAATGTGATGAGGTAGAACGGCATCCCGAAGTTGAAGCTGCCGTGATAGCGGGCGTCGGCCTTGCGGCCGAAGCGCGCGTAGTCGAACGTAAACATCATCAGGACCCACACGCCCATGTAGTAGACGAAGCATTGCCACCAGCCGCCGGCCGGGGCGCCGCCAGCCGGCCCGAAGTCGAGCCACGCGGCGTGATAGCCGTACTCGGCCGTCGCCAGCCCGACCGACGCGAGCAACCCGAACAGGTAGAACGGCAGCAGTACGCCGTTGAACTTGTCGAGCCAGTGCTGCACGCTGCCGAACACGAGTGGCACGCTGTAGCAGACGACGATCAGCGCGGCCCACTTGTAGTCGAGCGCCGGAAACTGGTGATGCGCGGCGACCGCGATCACGGAGCCCTCGAACACCGCGTAGTAGATCGCGGTCGCGAAGAAGATCAGCGTCGCGAGCGCCGCGCCCGCGCTGCCGAACAGCACGCGCGAGAACAGCGCGACCGACAGACCGGTACGGATCGCGTAGCGGCTGATGATCGAATTGACGATGCCGTACGAGACAACCGACAGCGCCATCCCGATCAGCGCGTTGCGCGCGCCGTAGGTGAGCGCCAGCGTAGCGCCGACGACGATGTAGAACACCGCGCTGCAGACGGCCCACCACGCCATCGTCAGCGCGAAGGGCGGCATGCGTGCGTGATCGGGAATGGCGAGTGTCGACAGGTCGAGATCCTCGTCGGTGCGGGCCTGAGCCAGGTTGGCCATGAGCGTGCTCCTCGATGAGCAGAACAGCGGACGACGTCTCGGCCGCGGCCCATGCGGGCCGCGGGGTTGCCCCGACGTCGGGGCGGGCAACCGGTTCGGCGAAAACGGTGTGCAGGCGTTCCCGCCGCGCCGCGCGCGGCCGTCCGGACGGAAAACGGAAGCGAAGGATGAAAGCGGAGGGCGACGAACGGCGCCCGGCGCAACGACCGCGCGCGTGACGCTCAGTCCTTCAGTACGGCGCGCAGCAGCGCGAGGCGTCGCTGGTACTCGCGCCGCGCGGCGATCGCGTCGGCCATCGTCACGCGCACGAAGCGCGCGCGATGGTTCGGCTGCATCTGGCCGATCAGGTCCATGTCGGCGCTGATGACCGTGCCGATCGTCGCGTAGCCGCCGCCCGACACCGCATCGCGGTGCAGGATAATCGGCTCGACGCCGGCTGGCACCTGGATCGAGCCGATCGGATAGCACGCGTCGACGATGTTCGACGGATCGGCCCCGGCGCCGAACGGCTGCTCGCGCGGCCGGAACTGCAGCTGCCGGCCGTTCTTGAAGCGATAGCCAATGCGGTCCGCTTCCGGTGCGACCGTCCATTCGTCATCGAAGAACGTGTGCGCCGACGCGTCGGTGAGCCGGTAGTGGTATAGCCCCGGCAGCACGCGCAGTTCAACCTGGCCGTCGAGTGGCCGGCTGACCGACGCCGGCAGTTCGCGTCCTTCGCGAAGCGTGCCGTGCGCCGTGCCGATCGGCAGACAGTCGCCCTTCTGCAGGCGCCGGCCCGCGTGGCCGCCGATCGAACCGAGCGTATAGGTCGAGCGGCTGCCGAGCACGACCGGCACGTCAATGCCGCCCGCCACGGCTAGGTACGCACGGGCACCGCCCTTCACGTAGGCGAACGACAGCACGCTGCCCGCGCGGATCCACAGCGCGACGTTGCAGCACTGCCCAACGCCGTCGATCTTCGGGGTCATCTCGGCACCCGTGACGGCGACGAGCGCATCCGCATGGAACAGCAGCTCCGGGCCGAGCAGCGTGCATTCGAGCACGGCCGCCTGTTCCGGATTGCCAACCAGCAGGTTCGCCGCGCGCGACGCGTACTGGTCAAGCGAGCCCGACGGCGGGATGCCGACGTGGTAGTAGCCTTGCCGACCCGTATCCTGGACCGACGTCGCGAGGCCGGGTTTCACGACCTCCATTAGGTTGTGCGCGTCAGCTTGCATGCAGCACCTCGACGAGAGAACGGTTGTACGCATCGGGATCACGCAGGAACGCGTCGAGCGAGAATTTCACGGGGCGCACGCGCAGCGAGAACGTGCCCGCTTCGACCGCCGCTACGGCCGCGTCGTAGGCATCGCGATCGATCGGCTGGAACTTCACGATGTCGCCGGGCCGGAAGAACACCATGAAGTCGCGCAGGTAGTCGAGCCGTTGTGCGGGATCGAAGATCGGTGCCGGCGTCACGCCGAACATCTGGTAGCCGCCCGCGCCGCGCACCGAATAGATACAGCCGAAGCAGCCGCCGTGGCCGACCGTCAGCTTCGGCGTATCGGTACGCGGTCGCAAGTATTTCGGCACTTCGAGCTGGCGAGCGCGCTCGACCATCTGATACATGAACGGCAGGCCGGCGACGAAGCCGACCATCGACACGAACCACGGCGAGCCCGAGTGTGCGGCGATGAAATCGTCGACGTCGCGCTTGTCGTTGACCCGCGCCGCATATTCGAGATCGGTCGACGACGGGTCCTGGTGACGCTCGCGAAACCGCATCAACGTCTCGTGCGTCCACGGGTCGTTGTACAGCACCGGCACCTCGACGATGCGCGTGTCGAGTTCGAGCGGCGCGTCGCCGACCTCGGCCTCGATCGCTTTGAGCAGCGCGATGAGCGTGTCGGGCTCGATCACGTCCGGGTCGTAGCGCACCTGGTAGGACGCGTTCGCCGGGCAGATCTCGGTGATGCCCGGCACTGAACGCCGCTGCAATTCGCGCGTGATCGCCGCGCCCTCGAAGAAGGCATCGAGCGACATCGCCTCGCTGATCTCGGCGAACACGAACTCGTCGCCGCCGAACGTATAACGGATCGTCACAGTGCCTCCCCGACGCGCGCGGCGTCCGCGGTTTCATGCTGCCGGGCGGCGGCCGTTGCGGCCTCGCGCCATCGCAGCATCCAAGCTTCGAGAAAATTCGTGTGATAACGGCCCGCGCGGACGTCGTCGTCCGCGAGCAGCGCGACGTGCAGCGGCGCGGTGGTCTTCAGGCCGCCGACGTGCAACTCGCCGAGCGCGCGAGCGAGACGCCGCAGCGCGGCCCCGCGGCTCTCGTCGTGCACGATTAGCTTCGCGAGCAGCGAATCGTAGAACGGCGGCACGACGTAGCCCGGGTAGAGCAGCGAATCGATGCGTACGCCGGGGCCGGTCGGCCATACGAGTGCGTCGATCCGGCCTGGATTCGGGCGGAAATCCTGCAGCGGATCTTCCGCATTGATCCGGCATTCGAGCGCCGCGCCCCGTATCGCGATGTCCGTTTGCTCGAACCGCAGCGGCTCGCCGTCGGCGATGCGCAGCGTCTCGCGCACGAGGTCGATGCCGGTGATCGCCTCGGTTACTGGATGCTCAACCTGGATGCGCGTGTTCATCTCGATGAAGTAGAATTCGCCGCGCGCGTCGTCGAACAGGTATTCGAGCGTGCCCGCACTGCGATAGCCGACTTCGCGCGCGAGGCGCGTGGCCGACGTGCACAGAGCGTCGCGCTGCTCCGGCGTGAGCGACGGCGACGGCGCTTCCTCGAGAATCTTCTGGCGGCGTCGCTGCAGCGAGCATTCGCGCTCGAACAGATGGACGACGTCGTGGCCGTCGCCGAGCACCTGCACCTCGATGTGCCGGGCGCACGCGATGAAGCGTTCGAGATAGACGCCGCCGTCGCCGAACGCGGCCTGCGCCTCGCGCTGCGCGAGCGGCAGCTCGGCGTCGAGCTGTGCGGCGTCGTGCGCAACGCGAATGCCGCGCCCGCCGCCGCCCGCGGCCGCCTTGATCATAATTGGATAACCGATTCGCCCGGCGACTGCGCGGGCCTCGTCGAGCGACTGCACGACGCCGTCGCTGCCGGGCACCGTTGGCACGTTCGCGCGCCGCGCGGTGTCACGGGCGCGCGCCTTGTCGCCCATCGTCGCAATGACCTGCGAATCCGGCCCGACGAAGATCAGCCCTGCCGCCTCGACCTGCGCGGCGAACGCGGCATTTTCGGACAGGAAGCCGTAGCCGGGATGGATCGCGTCCGCACCGCATTGCCGCGCAGCGTCGAGGATCACGGCGGGATTTAGATAGCTTTTCGCGGCATGCGATGCGCCGATGCGGATCGCCTCGTCGGCCATGCGCGCGGCGAGGCTGTCGCGGTCGGCGTCGCTGACCACGGCGACCGCGCGCATGCCGAGTTCGCGCGCCGCGCGGATCACGCGCACCGCGATCTCGCCGCGATTCGCGACCAGCACGGTCGTGATCCGCGACGGACGATAGAACGCGTCGGGGGAGGTTGCCGGCTTCATCGCGTCACCCCTCGATCCGCATCAGTACCTGGCCCGCGTCGACCGGTTCGCCGTCGTCGACGAGCAGCTCGACGACGCGGCCGGCCGCGTCCGCTTCGATCTCGGTGAACTGCTTCATCACTTCGACGAGGCCGACCACGGAGCCCGCCGCGACCGTCGCATCGAGCGCGACGTAGTAGGCTGCATCGGGCGACGGGCGCCGGTAGAACGTGCCTGGCAACGGGCTGACGATATCGTGCAATGCCATCGGGCGTCTCCTTGAATGGGGTTCAGTGATGAGCGGCTAGCGGTCGCGGGCCGGCGGTCCGGATGCCTTCGCGGACCAGCGCGTCACGCGTTTCGCGCACGAGGTCGAGCGCACCGGGCGTGTCGCTGTGAATGCAGACCGAATCGAAATCGATGTCGATGTCGTCGCCGTCGATCGTGCGCACCTTGCCGTCGATGCACGCGCGCAGCACCTTGTCGGCCACCCGCTGCGGGTCGATGCGCCCAACGCGGCGCGTGAACACGATTGAGCCGCTGCGGTCGTAGTCGCGATCGGCGTAGAACTCGCGGATCACTGGCTGCGCGTATTCCATCGCCACGCGATAGGTGACCGACGCTTCCATGCAGTACAGCCACAAGCCGGGATCGATGCGCTGCAGCGTCTCGATCAACAGCCGCGAAAACGCCTCGTTGGCCGCCGCATGCATGTAGAGCGCGCCGTGCGGCTTGATGTGCTGCAGGCTCACGCCGTTGAGCCGCGCGAACTCGCGCAGCGCGCCGATCTGATACAGGATGTCGTGGACGAGCGCCTGCGGCGTTTCGGTGATCGTGCGGCGACCGAAGCCCACCAGATCGCGAAAGCCCGGATGAGCGCCGATCCCCACGCCGGCATCTCGCGCGAGCTGCACCGTGCGCGCCATGATGTTCGGGTCGCCGGCATGAAAACCGGTCGCGATGTTCGCCGAGCTGATGAGTGGCATGATCTGCTCGTCGACGCCGTCGCCGATCGTCCACAGGCCGAAACCTTCGCCCAGGTCCGAATTCAGGTCGACACTGTGTTTCCTCATACGGTTCGTTCCTCCAGGTTCTCCGGTTTCGCGTGCGCAGCAGCGCGTGTCGACACCGTGTTGAACGCAGGTTAGCCGTGTGGGGGGCGTCAAAATAGTTCTATTTTTATATGCGATCGTATCGATTTTTTAGATATCGTGGAAATCGGTCGCCCGGCGTTGCGACTGGCGGATGTGCGCGGGTCGGGCGGCCCCGGATCGCCGCGAAACGGGCGGTTGATATGATGTTTACCGTTCCCCATCAGTTTTCCACCGCCCATGGCCCTGACGCTCAGACAGCTCAAGTACTTCGTCGCGACCGCCGAGCTCGGACAGATCTCGCAGGCCGCGATCCAGCTCACTATCTCGCAGTCGGCCGTGACGAGCGCGATCAAGGAGCTGGAGGACAGGCTTGGCACGCAACTGTTCGTGCGCACGTCGGCGGGCGTGACGCTGACCGATACCGGGCGGCGTTTTCTCAATCACGCGTACACAATTCTGTCGTCGGTCGACGAGGCGATGCGGATCCCGAATCTCGAGAGCACGCTGACCGGCACGCTCGCGATCGCCGCAAGCTACACGGTGCTCGGCTACTTCCTGCCGCATCACGTGCTGCGGCTCAATACGCTCTATCCACGCCTGACGATTAACCTGCACGAACTGAACCGCGAGTCGATCGAGGAAGGGCTGATCGCGGGCCGCTACGACATGGCCGTGCTGCTCACGTCGAACGTGTCGAATCCGGAGCTCGTGCTGGAGCCGGTGATTCATTCGGTGCGCAGGCTGTGGGTCGGTGCGCATCATCCGCTGCTGCGGCGCGAGAGCGTCACGTTCGCGGAGGTCGCGCACGAGCCGTTCGTGATGCTGACGGTGGACGAGGCAGGGCAGACCGCGCTGCGTTACTGGAACGAGACGCCGTATCGGCCGAACGTGATCCTACGCACCTCGTCGGTCGAGGCGGTGCGCAGCATGGTCGCGAACGGCAGCGGTGTCGCCATCCTGTCCGACATGGTGTATCGCCCGTGGTCGCTCGAAGGGCGGCGCATCGAGACGATCGTGTTGCGCGACCCGGTGCCGCCGATGAGCGTCGGCCTCGCGTGGCGCAAGAACATCGAGTTGGGTCCCGCGATGCACGCGGTGCGCGACTATTTTCGGCACACTTTCATGGAGCCCCGGGCGCTGGGTGGCGGCCCCTGAGAGCCATTTTTGCGGACGACTTGGCTTTGTAGTTGGCGGTTGAAGCCGAGCCGCATCGTGATGGCGCTGTCCGCGGTGTCGATCGCACGGTTTCGGCAGGCCAAAACAGCGTTGGGCGCGTGCTTTGAGGAGCTCGGCGATGGCGGCGGTGTCATGATGGACGCCAACGACCGTAAGGCGATCGAGCAGATCCTGGCCCTACACGACCAACAACTGCTCGCTGTTCCGAGCCATCGATATTTGGACCCGCAGGAGCGCGCGAAACAACTCGCGCAGGCTGGACGATCAGCGATCCCGGATCAAGTGTGACGCGGCGGCCGGACCCGCTCGCGACAGAAGTTTCGAATGCGAGTGGCAACCAGAAAAATGTCGGCCTGGTAAAAGCCTCTTCGTGGATGCTTGTTCGTTCTCAGGGTAGCGTTTATAGTGCTTTACGAGCATGAGTTTTTTTAGCCAACTTCCCATTGTGCTGCAGGGCCACCAACGGTGGCCCTTTTTTTTGGCTTTCAAGGTCTGACATGTCACTCCTGCAGTAGTGGAATGCAGACTCTTGCGTGAACGTGTGTGAAGTATGGCCGTGAGATGTTGCGGTGTTGGCATCTAGTCGAAGCACCGGCCACGCTGCCTTGATAGGGCCTCTCAAGTTTTGGCGAACCGTGCCGAAAAAATGCTTGCTGGCTCTGCATTAGAGACGTGCCTTTCAGAATCGACTAACAGTTTCTTTACAAATTCTATTCGGACTTTGTAAAGAAACTGCGAGATTGGCTTCGTTGGCGCGATTGCTGTTGTGCAGTGTAGCCACATGAAGTGGAAGATTTCTATTGTCACGGGAGGCTTAAGATAACTGTCACCCAACAAATAGATTAATTATTTTTTACATATTAGGAGAGCAACATGCTCGGTATTAATACTAATGTCAACTCACTGGTTGCTCAGCAGAACCTGAACGGCTCGCAGAGTGCCCTGTCGCAAGCCATCACGCGCCTGTCTTCGGGCAACCGCATCAACAGCGCCGCTGACGATGCAGCCGGTCTGGCGATCGCCACGCGTATGCAAACGCAGATCAACGGCCTGAACCAGGGCGTGCAGAACACCAACGACGCCGTCTCGCTGATCCAGACGACGTCGAGCCAACTGTCGTCGCTGACGAGCAGCCTGCAGCGTATCAGCACGCTGGCGACCGAAGCGGCCACCGGCACGCTGTCGTCGAGCGACCAGGCCGCTGCCGAGCAGGAAGTGGCTCAGCAGATCCAGGAAGTGAACCGGATTGCTTCGCAAACGAACTTCAACGGCAAGAACCTGCTCGACGGTTCGGCCGGGATCGTCACCTTCCAGATCGGCGCGAACGTCGGCCAGACGGTCAGCCTGGACCTGAGCCAAAGCCTGTCGGCGGCGAAGATCGGCGGCGGCCTGGTGCAATCGGGCACCAACGTCGGCACGATTCAAAATCTGAGCCTTGATGCGAACGGCGCGGCCACCACGGCGGCACAACCGGCCATCACCTCGGTCAACGTGCTGTCGGACGGCAAGGGCGGCTTCACGTTCACGGACCAGAACGGCCAGGCGCTGAGCGCGTCGGCAGTCGGCGCGATCTTCACGACGGGCACGGCAGCCGGCACGGGTACGGCGGTCACGAACCTGACGCTGTCGACCGGCGCCACCAGCGGCATGACGACGGCCCAGGCCAGCGCGGCGGCCAACATGATCTCGCAGATCAACTCGGTGAACGCACCGCCGACCGTGTCGAACGTGAACATCAGCAACACGACGAGCGCCAACCAGGCCATCGTGTCGATCGCCAACGCGCTGTCCACCATCAACAACCTGCAGGCCACGCTCGGCGCGACCCAGAACCGTCTGCAAGGCATCGCGCAGACGCAGCAGGCCAACTCGACGAACCTGTCGTCGGCGCAATCGCAGATCCAGAGCGCGGACTTCGCGCAGGAAACGGCGGCGCTGAGCAAGGCGCAGGTGCTGCAACAGGCCGGCATCTCGGTGCTGGCGCAAGCCAACTCGCTGCCGCAGCAGGTTCTGAAGCTGCTGCAGTAAGAGGCCAGTTCAAAAACCCTGCTCAGCTCGTCTGAAGATGTTCCAACAGATGAGCGAGCAGCCAAGTTTGAGGAATGCTTCGTGAATGTAGGCACGTCGCTCGAAGCGAGTGAACCGCACCGGGAATCGAGGAGGCTGGTTGGTTTAAGAGCCGCTAACATAACCTAGACATGACGTAGCAGAAGTCGTATCGTCTGCGATATGGCAAGACGCAAAATCAGCAACGAGTTGTGGGTGGAGCTGGAACCGCTGATTCCGGAATTCACCCCATCGCCCAAGGGCGGACGGCGGCGCACGGTCGATGACCGAGCTGCGCTCAACGGCATCCTATATGTGCTGCAAACCGGTATCCCGTGGGAAGACCTCCCGCAAGAACTGGGCTTCGGCAGTGGCATGACGTGTTGGCGACGTCTGCGAGACTGGCAAGCGGCCGGTGTATGGCGCCGGCTGCATCTGGCGATGCTGCGTCGGCTGCGTGAGCACGACCAGATCGATTGGGAACGCGCCAGCCTCGATGGAGCCAGCGTCTCCAGCCCCCGGGGGGCCAGGAAACCGGCCCCAACCCGACCGACCGCGGCAAGCTCGGATCGAAGCGACACATCGTCGTAGATGCACGCGGCATTCCTCTGGCCGTCACGATCACGGGAGCCAACCGCCACGATTCGATGGCATTCGAGTCCACGCTCGATGCCATTCCTGCGGTACCCGGGCTGAACGGTCCGCCACGCAAGCGCCCGAGCAAACTGCACGCTGACAAAGGGTATGACTTCGGGCGTTGTCGACGTTATCTGAGACAGCGCGGCATCAAGGCTCGTATTGCACGCCGCGGTATCGAAAGCAGCGAACGGCTGGGCAGGCATCGTTGGGTCGTCGAGCGTACGCATGCCTGGTTCGCCGGATTCGGCAAGCTTCGAATTCGCTTCGAACGACGCCTCGATATTCATACCGCTCTGCTTGTCCTGGCTGCCGCCGTCATCTGCTCCAGATTCGTGGATGACTTGTGTTAGCGACTCTAAGAGCCGCTAACACAAGTCATCCACAAATTTCGGAAAGCTCTGGATTCGCTTCGAGTGTCGCCTCGATATTCATGCCGCCTTGCTCATTCTGGCAGCCGCCATCATCTGCTCAAGATTCGTGGATGACTTGTGTTAGAGGCCAGTTCAAAAACTCCCGAGAGGGGCTGTTTACTTCCTCGGCAAGCTGTTAACCTTGGGCATCAGAACAACGGAAGTCCAAGGATGGAAGCGCCAATCATTGACGACGAACTGTGGATACTGATCGAACCATTGCTGCCACCTGCGAAGCTTCGAGCGAAGAGCGATCCTGGTCGCCCGCGCGTGTCCGACCGTGCGGCTCTCAACGGCATCCTGTTCGTGTTCAAAACGGGAATTCGTTGGAACCACTTGCCGACTCGTCTGGGCTTTGGCTCGGGCGCCACATGCTGGCGGCGATTGAGCGACTGGCAAAAGGCTGGTGTATGGGACCAACTGCACGAGTTGCTACTCGACAAGTTGCGTGCGGCCGGCCAAATCGATCTGTCATACGCTGCGGTCGATTCGTCGTCCGTGCGCGCCGTTGGGGCGGGCGAAAAACTGGCCCGAACCCCACCGATCGCGCGCGACCCGGTTCCAAGCACCACGTCCTCGTAGACGCCAACGGCGTTCCTCTCGTTGCGATCCTGACTGGCGCGAACACCAACGACGTCACGCAGTTGCTGCCGCTCGTTGATGCGATTCCACCCATTCGCGGCGTTCGTGGCCGACCGCTTCAGAAGCCCGGCGTCGTCTACGCCGATCGCGGCTACGATTCCACCCGACATCGTCGCGCGTTGCGCGAACGCGGTATCAAGCCCGTGATCGCCAAGCGCCGGACCGAGCATGGCCGTGGTCTGGGCAAGTATCGTTGGGTAGTCGAACGTACGCATTCCTGGCTCCACAATTTCCGGCGCCTACGCACTCGCTTCGAGCGAAGTGCCTACATTCACGAAGCATTCCTCAAACTTGGCTGCTCGATCATCTGTTGGAACATCTTCAGACGAGCTGAGCAGGGTTTTTGAACTGGCCTCTTAGCGGTTCTTAGATGGTCGAGAACGACCAACTGAGATCGAACGGGTTCGAGCCGCAGCGTTCCTTCACGCTGACGGTATATCGCGTCGCGGCCTTCAGCGGCGCTATCGGCGTGCCGATCGCCGAAGACTACAATCATCGCGCGTTTCCGTCGGCAGGCTCGCCGTCGAGCGGTCGGCCAGCAAGCAGAGCACGTTCGCGCCGGTCTTCATCGCCGGCAGGCTGATCGGACACCGCGCGCGTCAGTTCGTCGAGCCACGCCTGCGCTACCGAGTCGCTCGGCGCGCGCCAGTCGCCACGCGGCGACAGCGAGCTGCCGGCGGCCACCTTCGGGCCGTTGGGCAGCGCGGAGCGCTTGAACTGACTACCCTCAAAGAAACGCTTCACGAACACGACGAGCCAGCGTTTGATGGCGGCCAGATCGTAGGCAGGACGCGAGTCCATCAGCGGTGGCCAGTCGCCGGCCTCGGCGTCGTGCCACGCATGCCATGCGAGGAATGCGATCTTCGCCGGGCCGAAGCCATAGCGCGTCACGTGGTAGAGGTTGAAATCCTGCAACGCGTAGGGGCCGATCGCCTGCTCGGTCGACTGGCTCGCGTTGCCTGGCACCAGCTCAGGCGAGATCTCGGTCTCGACGATACGCCGCAGGATACCCGCAGCATCGGCGCCAAAGCGCTGCCGGTCCGCCAGCCAGCGAACCATCTGCTGGATCAGCGTTTTCGGCACCGAGCCGTTCACGTTGTAATGCGACATCTGATCGCCGACGCCATAGGTACACCAGCCGAGCGCCAGCTCGGACAGGTCGCCGGTGCCTATCACGATGGCGCGATTCGCGTTCGCGAGCCGAAACAGGTAGGCGCTGCGTGCGCCGGCCTGGACGTTCTCGTAGGTCACGTCATAGCGTGCCTCACCCTGTGCGGCCGGATGGCCGATGTCTGCCAACGTGCGGTCCGATACCGGCTTGATGTCGATCTCGCGCGCGCTCACGCCTAGCACATGCATCAGCGCCCAGGCATTGTCGAGCGTGTGCCGGCTGGTGGCGTAGCCGGGCAGCGTGTAGGCGAGGATGTTGCGGCGGTCCAGGCCGAGCCGGTCCATGGTCAGCGCGCAGACCAGCAGCGCATAGGTGGAGTCGAGCCCGCCCGACACGCCGATCACGACCTGCTCGAGCCCGGTCGCGCGCAGCCGCTTGGCGAGCCCGTGACTCTGGATCATGAAGGTTTCCTCGCAGTTCGCATCGAGCATCGCCACGTCCGCCGGCACGAACGGAAAGCGGTCGAGGCGGCGTTGCAGCGGCCCGCTCGGGCCGCGCGGCGGAGCGAGCGCGAAGCCGACGTTGCGGAACGCGCTGCCGCCGAGCGCGCGCGCGCAATCGTCGAAGGTCTGCACGCGCAGGCGCTCCTGCATGATGCGCTGCAGGTCGAGATCGGCCACCAGCAGTTGGGCGGTGTCGGCAAAGCGCTCGGTTTCGGCCAGTATCTCGCCGCTTTCGCAGACGAGTGCGTGGCCGTCCCAGGCCAGGTCGGTGGTGGATTCGCCGCAACCGGCCGCCGAATAGAGATAGGCGGCCTGGCAGCGCGCGCTGTGGGAGCGCACGTGAAGCCGGCGATACTCGGACTTGCCGACGGTGATGTTGCTGGCCGACAGGTTCGCGATCACGGTCGCGCCCGCATGTGCCGCATAGGTGGACGGCGGCACCGGCGCCCAGAGGTCCTCGCAGATCTCCACGCCGAGCACGAGCTCCGGATAGTCGTCGGCGCGAAACAGCAGGTCGGTGCCGAACGGCACCTCGGCGCCGTCCAGGCGCAGCGTGCCGCCCGTCACGCCGAGCCCGGAAGCGAAGTAGCGCTTCTCATAAAACTCCCCATAGTTCGGCAGGTAGCTTTTCGGTACCACGCCCAGGATCCGGCCGCGGTGCAGCACCACCGCGGCGTTGTAGAGGCGGCCACTCCATTCGAGCGGCGCGCCCGCCACGATCAGTCCGGGCAGCTCGGCCGAGGCGGCGCGCAGCTTGCCGATCGCCCGCTTCACGCCGTCGAGCAGCGCGCGCTGGAAGAACAGCTCGTCGTTGGTGTAGGCCGACAGGCCGAGTTCGGGCAGGATCGTCACGAGGGCGCCGCGCCCGGCTGCGTCGCGCGCGAGGCGCAGCGTCGCCTGGAGGTTGGCGGCCGGATCGGCGACCACCACGGGGGGAATGGCGACGGCCACCCGCAGGAAGCCGTGGCGGTACATCGAGAAGAAATCGTTCATGGGCGAGGGCGGACGGGGTGGGCGAGCGGGGTATGACGGGAGGCGTCGGCCGCGCTGGCGGCGAAGGTAACCGATGCGGCACTTGCGCGTAATTCGCATCGCGTGACCGTGGCGGCCTGCACCTGCGCAGCCTCGAACGCGAAGTGGCTGGCCGGCGTGCCGAGCGGCGGCGGCGGCCGGCCGTCGCTCCACGCGGTGCCGGGCCGGCTGCGCTGCGCCTGCGGCAGCACGCTATGCACGAGCGGGCGGCCACCGTCGAACACGATGCTGGCGAGCCAGGTGGTGCCGAAGTTCACGGCATAGCCGTGCGGCGCGAGGCCGGTGGGCAGCGGCACGCGCCCGCGCACGAGCTGGGCGAGCCGCTCGGGCGGTGTGAGTGCGCCGACCTGGCTGACGTTGAGCGCGCCGGTCAGGTTCGGGCCGCCGTCCAACGGTGCGCGCGTGCCGTCGGCGCGCAGCCGGAACTGGAGGTCGCGCAGCGTGGCGCTGGGCGGAAAGCCAGCCGCCGCGAGCTGCTCGACGGCCGTGGCTAGCGCGACGAGCGCCGGCGCCGGGCCGCTGCCCTGCCAGTGCGGCAGGCCGCGCGGCGTGTCGAGTGGCGCGGCGGGATCGAAGGCGTGCGCGTAGCCATGCGCGCCCGCGAGCCACGCCTGCGCGAATTCGCGAAACAGCGGCGCGCCCGGCGCGTCGAGCGCGTCCTCGCGACGCCACGCGCGCAGGATCGCGAGCGCGGGCGCGAGATCGACCCGTGTGCCGTCGCGCGCGGCCACCGGCTCGCGACAGGCCGCACCGAGCGCGAGCAGGTCGTCGAGCAGCAGGTCGCTCATCGGCACGTGGTTGTCGAGCGTCAGGCGCGCGAGCGCGGTGGCCCCGATCGGCCGCGCGAGTTCGCGCGTGAGCCGCAGGCCGTGCCGCGCGCGCGGCGTGAGCGGCGCGTCGAACGCGCCGAACAGCGGATGGTGCGCGGGCAGCGCGGCGTCGAGATCGACGTGCTGGTACGGGTTGTTGAAGTTGGCGAGCACGCCGCGCGTGCGGCGCGCCGGGCGCTGCGCGACGGCACGCGGGCGGCGCGGCGCGAGCGCGTGGCGTGGGTCGTCGCCGGGCAGCACGACGAGGCCGCGGCGTCTGCGTTCGAGCGCGAGCGGATGGTCGGTGTCCGCCAGTGCCGCGAGCGTCGCCGCGCCAAGTTCGGGCACGTTGCTGCCGTCGACGTAGCAGGCCTGCCCGGCGGCGTCGATCGCGAGCAGATTCACCCAGCTCGTTCCCGCCCAGCGCGCGAAGCTCTGCTCCAACTCGTCGAGCGAGCGCGCGGCGCCGATCGCGAGCCAGTGGTCGAGCACGTCGGCGTTGCCGGCGTTCGCGTTGCCGAGGCAGAACACCCATTCGGGATTCCATTCGGCGAGGCCCGGCACGCTGAGCGGCGGGCCGTGGCGCGTCTGCCAGAGGTCGCGCTCGTGGGGCCGTGCCTCGCCGCGGATCTCGATCGCGACGCGGCGCCGTTGCATCGGCTCGGGCCGGCCGTCCCAGAAGTAGGCGGTCGGGTCGTTCGGCACGAGCTGCAGCCGCTGCAGCACGAATCGCTCGGCCGACGACACCGTGTGGGTCCAGGCCAGCGACGCGTTGAAGCCGAGATTGACGGTCGGGCAGCCGAGGATCGACACGCCGGCCACGTCGAACGCGCCGGGGATCGTCAGATGCACTTGGTAGAGGCGCAAGCCGTCGTTGAAGCTGAAGTGCGGATTGGCGATCAGCACGCTCGCACCGCCGGCCGCCGCCTCGCCGCCGATTGCCCAGGCGTTGCTGCCGAGCGGCAGATCGGCGTGGGCCGACCATGGCGGGTCGGCGCGGCGGGCGTCGTCGGCGCGAGCCGCGTGGTCGGCGCCCGCCGCGACCTCGCCATGCGCGTCGGGCGCCGCGGTCGGCACCGGTGGCCGCGCCAGCGCAAGGGCCTGCACGAAGCGCCGGCCGCTCGCCTCGTCGGCCAGCGCGAGCAGCAGCGCGGCGACGTCGTTGCGCTGCAGCACGCGCGGCGTGCCGCCAGGCATCGACGCGAACGGCTCGCCGGCCTCGACGAGCTCGCTCACGCGACGGTTGAAGCCGGCCGCGAAGCCGTCGATCAGCGCGTTGGCGTGGCGTGACATCCTCGCCAGCGCGCCGGCGGCCTGGCCGCCGTAGTCGAGCGCGCGGTAGCCGAGGTCGCTGTCGAGGTTGGCGTCGTCGCCGGGCGCTTCGTCGCGGCCATAGTGGCGGCTGCGCTCGCCCAGCAGCGTGACGAGGTGCGCGAGCAGCACGGCCGCGTGATCGTCGGCCACCACGTAGCCGTGGCCGTAGCCGAGTGACTCGAAGTCGTGCGCGCGGATATGCGGCGTGCCGTCGGCGCTACGCGCGATCTCCACCACGATTTCCACCGGCGCGTAGGCCGGCACGGCGGCAAACGACGGATGCTCGGGCAGGTGTGCTGGCGGCGGCGCGGCGTGCGAGGGCGGCATGGACGGGATCGACGGCATGGGCGGCGGCGTCAGGCTAGCTTCAGCGCGTGCGCGCTGTGGTTGGCGACGAACGCGTCCACGCGTTCCTGCGCGATCGCGTAGTGGCCGCAATGCAGCGGCGCGGCGTCGAAGCCTTCGTCGCAGAGTCCGCGGTAGTGTGCGAGCGCGTCTGCCAGTTTCACGTCGCCGCGCGTGGACGGATAATGGCGCGCCGCCGACAGCAGGCTCGACAGCACGCAGCCGGTGATGCGCCGCTCGGTGCCCGGCGTGGTATCGACCGGCAGTTGCTGCGCGAACTCGGTCGGGATGTAGGCGAGGTGCTCGAACGGTGCCGGCGCGGCCAGCGCGCCGCCTTCCGAGAACAGGATGTCGCCATGCGCCTCGAGCCGCGCGATCGCCTGCTCGGGGTTGAAGCAGTGCGGGTCCGAATCGTCGACGATCAGCGTGCCGGGCCGCAGCCGGCTCACCTCGACGACGTCGGGCGCGTTGGTCGCGCCGACGATCAGCGTGGCCTCGTAGGCCTGCGGCGCCACGCCCCGGCTTTCGTGGTGGAACGACAGCTCGCCGCGAAAGCCCAGCTCGTCGCGCACTTCCTGCATCAGCCGCTCGACGTATTCGCGCTTCTGGTAGATGTCGCAGAGGATCAGCCGGCGCGGATGCGGCAGCACGCTCAGCAGCAGGCGCAGCGTCGACGAGCCGATCGAGCCCAGGCCGATGAAGGCCAGCGTCTCGTCCTCGAGGCGGCGGCCGGCAGTGGCCAGCAGCCGCCGCACCGATAGCACCACGGCCGAGGTGGTGGTGGCATGGCCGGTGGTGACGGGCGGCAGCGCGTCGTCCTCGGGCACCGCGCGGCCGTAGTCGGTGGCCGACGGTATCAGCCCGGTCAGCGATACCATGCGCGCGCCGAGCACCTTCGCGAGCGACTGGCACTGGCGAACCAGCCGGACGATGTCGGACTGGTCGAGATAGATCTGCGAATAGAAGCGCGGCAGGATCACCGAGGCGATGCGCCCGGCCGCGAGCGTGCGCACGTTCGCGAAGATCGGCAGGTCGTGGCAGAGCGCGTGCGTGAAGTGGCGCGTGTCGAGCTGCGGATTCTGCCGCAGTAGACGGTCCGACAGGCAGCCGACGGCCACCGCGTCCACCGGTTCGAGTTCGCCCGCCGCGTAGAGCGACAGCAGTGGGCGGCGGTCGACCGACAGGTGGGGCGTGACGGCCTCGCGCAGCGCGGCCGGGGTGGCGGCCGTCTCGCGTTTCATGGCGGTCAGGCGTTGCAGCAGCAGGGCTTTCTTCTCGGCGGATAAATCGGCGAATCGGTCAGTGTTCATGTTCGGGGGCGAGTACGGGTTGACGGGGGCGCGCTGGGCGGCTGCGGCTTCGATGGCGCGGCTCGGGGCGCGCTCAGGCGACCGGCGCGGCGGCCGGCGATGCCTGCGCCTGCGCGTCGGCGAATTCGCGGCGCAGCGCGGCAAGCTTGCGCAAGCCGGCCATCACGGTGTCGGCGGGCAGGCCGAAGTCGACCAGACAGGCCACCTCGTCCACGCCGGCCTCGGTGAGCTGGTTCAGCATCTCGATGCACTTGGTGCGGTCGCCGAGCAGCGAGCTGAAATTGAAGTAGCGCTCGAACGCGAAATCGAGGATCGACTCCTTTGCGCCCTCCAGCCGCGCGACTTCCTCGGCAGGCATCAGGCTGCGGAACTGGCGCACATAGTCTTCGAGATAGTCGGTCAGCGGCGCGCGCACCTGCCGCTTGACCGCGGCCAGGTCGTCGTCGATGAAGGTGTGCAGCGTGACGGTGATCTTGCCTCCGGCCGGGTCGAGCCCGGCCGCGAGCCGTTCCTCGCGGTACAGCGCGATCTTCTCGCGCAGGTCGGCCAGCGATGGCCCCATCAGGCACAGCACGTTGGCGTCGAGCCGCGCGGCGCGGCTCCAGGTCTCGCGCGAGGCGCCCGTGAGCCAGAACGAGAAGGCCGGCTGGACCGGGCGCGGGAAGGTGCGGATTTCGGTGGGCTTGCCGCCCACGCCGGCCAGCGTGACGGGCTCGCCGGCCCACAGCCGGCGGATGGTGTCGATCGCGGGCTCCAGCGTCTCGCGCCGCGTCTCGAACGCGTAGGGGCGGAAGGCGAAATCGTCGCGGTGCCAGCCGCTCGCGAACGACAGCGCCACGCGCCCGCCCGACAGGTTGTCGACGATCGCCCATTCCTCGGCCACGCGTACCGGATCGTGCAGCGGCACCACCACGCTGCCGGCGCGCAACTGGATGCGGCGCGTGACCATGGCGAGCGCGGCGGCCAGCACGGCCGGGTTGGGATAGAGCCCGCCGAAGGTCTGGAAATGGCGCTCGGGCGTCCAGATCGCGCTGAAGCCCTCGGCGTCGGCGAGCCGCGCCGCGTCCATCAGCAGGTCGTATTTGCCGGCAGTCTGGCCGGAGCCGTCGGACGAAAAGAACAGCAGGCCGAAGTCGAGCGGCCGGCCGGCCGGCCGGATCGTCCGCTTCTGTTCGAGCCGCGCCTGCAGCGCGGCTTTCTGCGCATCGCTCAACTGATTGATGCGTTCGTGCAGGTTGGTCATGGCAGGGTTCCTCGCTCGGGCCTCGGGTCGCGCGGCCTTCGGTTCGCGGTCATGGGGCCGGTCAGGTCTGCTTCAGCAGTTCGCGCACGTCGTCGTCCGACAGTTGCGACATCTCGTTGAGCAGCGCGTCCAGATCGGCGTCGTCGGTCTTGCCGAGCAGCTTGCCGGTGATCACGTCGGACAACTCCGCGACGGTGGGGCGCTTGAGCATGTCGGACGGGTTGATCGCCACGCCGAACGCCTGATTGATGCGGCCGACGACCTGCAGCGCCAGCAGCGAGTTGCCGCCGAGGTCGAAGAAGCTGTCGTCGGGGCCGATCGGGCGATCGCCGAGCGCGTCGCGCCAGATCGCGGTCAGCTGTTCGTGCAGCGTGGCGGTGCCGTCTTCTTCGGGAGAGGCCATGGGCAGTCCTTCATCGGTGGGTTGAACGGAAGTGGAAACGGCAAGGGGCTCGGCCGCGTCGGCCGGGGCCGTCGCCGCGGCGGCGGCCGGGGTGAGCGGGCCGGACGGCGCGAGCGGTGCCGCCGGCACGAAGCGCTCGATCCAGGCGCGCCGGCGCGTGAACGGCATGGTCGGCAGCGCCGCGAGCGGGGCGTCGGCGGCGGCGTCGAGCACGCGCCAGTCGAGCCGGACGTCGAGGCACCAGAGTTGCCCGAACGCCTGCAGCAGGGCGCGCGCCTCGTCGTCGGGCACGCCGCCGAGGCTCGGCAGCACCGCATGGCGCGCCTCGACGAAGCCGCGCGCGGCGCTCGTCAGGGTGCGGCCGGGGCCGAGTTCGAGCACCACGGCGGCCGCGCCGGCCAGATCCGCGAGCGCGGCCTGCAGCGCCTGCTGGTAGCGCACCGGCGCGCGCAGCTGGCCGACCCAGTAGGCCGGGTCGATCGCCTCGGCGTCGGTCAGCCGGCGGCCGGTGACGGTCGAGTGGATCGGCAGCGTCGGCGCGCGCAGCGCGATGCCGTCGAACGCGGCGCGAAAGTCTTCGAGCACCGGTTCCATCAGCGGCGAATGGAACGCGTGCGAGGTGTCGAGCCGCTTGTGGACGATGCGTTGCGCGCTCAGCTGCGCCTCGAGCGCGGCAATGCCGGCGAGGCTGCCCGACACCGCGCAGGCGGCCGGGCCGTTGACGGCGGAGATCACGCAGGTCCCCGCCTCGGCGGGGCTGGCGGCCAGCAGCGCGGCGAGCGCGGCCTCGCCGCGCGGCACGGCCAGCATCGCGCCGGCCGGCGCCTGCTGCATCGCGGCCCCGCGCGCCACCACGAGCCGCAGCGCGTCGCGCAGGCTCATCACGTCGGCGAGCGTGGCGGCCACCAGCTCGCCGAGGCTGTGGCCCACCAGCGCGGCCGGCACGATGCCGGCGTCGAGCCAGAAGCGGCCGAGCGCCCATTCGAGAGCGAATAGCGCGGGCTGGGCGCCGGCGGTGGCGTCCAGGCTCAGGCCCGATCGCGGGTCGTGGCCGTCGGCGACGAGCGCCGCCAGCTCGATGCCGTGGTCCTCGTGCAGCCAGCGCGCGGCCTCGTTGAGCCGGGCCGCGAGGTGCGGCTGCCGGCTTGCCGCCAGCGTGCCCATGCCGCGTTTCTGCGCGCCCTGGCCGGTGAATTGCAGCACCACCGGCGGCGTGCCGGACGCGGGCCGGTGGGCGCCCTCGGCCGGCACCGCCGGCGCGGCGCGGGCGGCCAGCCGCTCGAACTCGCGCACCGCCTCGGCGGCGTCGGCGGCCACCACGAAGCCGCGATGGCGCCGCGCGCGGCGCTGGTGCTGCAGCGTGCGCGCGGCGGCGTCGAGCGAGGGCGGCGCCGCCGCGCGCCAGACCTCGGCCAGGCGCCGCGCATAGTCGGCGAGGCCCGCCTCCGAGGTCGCGCTGAACGGCAGCAGGCGGGCGCGCGGCGTGCCGGCGTCGGCCTGCGGTGCCGCGGCGGCGTCGGGTGCCTGTTCGAGGATCAGGTGCGCGTTGGTGCCACCGATGCCGAACGAGCTGACGCTGGCGCGGCGCGGCAGCCGGTCCGCGGGCCACGGGCGCGCGTCGCGGATCACGTAGAACGGGCTGTCGGCGAGCCGCAGCTCCGGGTTGGGTGCCTCGAAGTTCAGGCTCGGCGGCAGCACGCCGTGGCGCACCGCCTGCACGGCCTTGATGAGCCCGGCGATGCCGGCGGCTGCGCCGAGATGGCCGATGTTGCTCTTCAGCGAGGAGATGCCGCAGAAGCCGATGCGATCGGTGTCGAGCCGGAACGCCCGGGTCAGCGCGGCGATCTCGATCGGGTCGCCGAGCGGCGTGGCGGTGCCGTGCGTCTCGACGTAGCCGATCGTCTCGGCGCCGACGCCGGCGGTGGCCATCGCCTCGGCAATCACGCGCGCTTGGCCGTCCACGCTCGGCGCCGTGTAGCCGATCTTGATCGCGCCGTCGTTGTTCACCGAGGTGCCGCGGATCACGGCCAGTACCGGCACGCCGCGCTCGACGGCATCCTCGAGCCGCATCAGCGCGACTACGCCTACCCCGGCGCCGTCGAGCGTGCCCTTCGCGGCCTGGTCGAACGGCCGGCAGTGGCCGTCCGGCGAGAGGATGCCGCCCGGCGTGTGCAGGTAGCCCTCCGGATCGAACGCGGGTATCGCCGCCGAGCCGGCCAGCACCATGTCGCATTCGTGATTCAGCAGCGCGCCGCAGCCGAGATGCACGGCCACCAGCCCGGTCGAGCAGGCCGTGTTGAGACTGATGCTCGGGCCGGTCAGGTCGAGCCGGTACGACAGCAGCGTGGCGGCCGAATCCTTGCGGTTGATCATCTGCAGCGACTCGATGCCCACCGAGCGGACCACGTCGGGGTTCGGCAGCAGGTGCTCCTCCAGGTAGCGGCTCAGCCGCACGCCGGCGTAGACGCCCACCGTGAGGTCGTCGCCGGGCACGTGGCCGGCCTGTTCGAGCGCCTCGTGCGCGCACTCCATCAGCAGGCGCAGCTGCGGGTCGGTGATCTCGGCCTCGCGCGTCGTCATCCCGAAGCACTCGGCGTCGAAGCCCTTTACGTCGTCGATCAGCGGCCGTGCCTTCACGTAGCGCGGCGCGTCGATCGACTCGCGCGGCACGCCGGCCGCCGCGAGTTCCTCGTCGGAGAAGCGCCGGATCGATTCGCGCCCCGCCACCACGTTGTGCCAGAGCGCGTCCGCGTCGGCCGCGCCGGGAAAGCGCCCGGCGATGCCGACCACCGCGATGCCCTCGAGTTCATGATTCATGTTCGTTTCTCCCCTGTCGGCGCGCGGTGGCACCGGTGTTGCGGTGTTTGCGCTGTTCGATTCGGCGGCGCGCGGCGGCCGACAGCAACGGCTCGCGTGCGTCGTGATCGGCGCCGCCTGGCTGGCCACCGGGCGGGGCGATGCCGCCGCCCGCGTCGAGGAAGGCTGCCAGCAGCTCGACGGTCGGATGGCGGAACAGGTCGACGATCGGCAGCTCGCGGCCGAAGCGTGCGAGCAGTGCCGCTTGCACCGAGATCAACTGCATCGAGTTGCCGCCCAGATCGAAGAAGCTGGTCCGGGTATCGACGTCGTGATGGCCGAGCGCATGTGCCCAGATCTGCGCGATAGCCGCCTCGGTGGCGCTGGCCGGCAGGTGCCGGACCTCGCGGGAGCCGGTCCGCACCACGGGCTCGGGCAGCCGGCGGCGGTCGATCTTGCCGGTGATGGTGGTTGGCATCGCGTCGATCACCTGCAGCGAGACCGGCACCATGTAGGACGGCAGCTCGCGTTCGAGATGGCGGCGCAGTGCGCGCTCCGGGTCGTCCGGCGCCGTGCCCAGCACCACGTAGGCGGCCAGTTGCGACTGGCCGTCGGCGTCCTCGAACACCTTGACGGCCGCGTGCTCGACGCCGCTCATGCGCCCCAGCGCGGCCTCGACCTCGCCGGGCTCGACGCGGTTGCCGCGGATCTTCACCTGCGCGTCGGTGCGGCCCATCAGGTCGATGCTGCCGTCGTCGAGCCGGCGGCCGATGTCGCCGGTGCGGTAGAGGATCGGGCCGTGAGCATCGGCGCGCGCCGCGAACGGGTTCGGGATGAACGCCTCGGCGGTGCGCCCGGTGTCGTTCGCATAGCCGCGCGTGATGCCGATGCCGTCGATATGGACCTCGCCGAACGTGCCGACTGGCACCTCGCGCCGGTGCGCGTCGAGAACCCGCACCTGCGTGTTGGGGTTCGGCAGCCCGACCGGCAGGCGCGGCAGCCGCAGGTCGTCGCGGGTCACGAGGTGGTTGGCCGAGGTCATGGTGGCCTCGGTCGGCCCGTACTGATTGACGATGCGCAGGCTGTCGCCGAACACGGCCCAGGCGCGCATGCAGTCTTCGGCGCTCAGCCGCTCGCCGCACGGCATCAGGGTGTCGAGCCGCAGCTCGCCGGGCGCGCCGCGCGTCTCGGCGACCGTCAGGATCGAGCGCAGCAGGGTGGGCGTGATGCTGAACACCTTGCTGATGCGCTCGCGCGCGAGCCGCGTCAGCAACGCGGCCGGATCGCGCGCGACCTCGGGCGGCAGCAGCACGGCGGCGGCGCCGGCGCTCCAGGCGCCGAACAGGTCGCGCACCGACGGATCGAAGTTGAAGTTCGTGATTTGCAGCACGCGATCCTCGGGCCGCACCTCGCGCGACTCGACCAGGAACACGAGGTCGTGGGCGACGCCGCGGTGCGGCACCATCACGCTCTTGGGCGTGCCGGTCGAGCCCGAGGTGGTAATCACGTAGGCCAGATCGGCGGGAGCCGGATCGCGGCGCGCGCCCACTGCACCCACCGCAGGCCGCGAGGCCGCGCACGGGTCGATCACGGTGCCGGCGAAGCCGAGCGCCGCCGCGCGCTGGCCGGCCTCGGTCAGCAGCACCGCGATGCCGACCGAGTGCAGGATCTGTCGAATCCGCTCGTCGGGCCATTCGGGATCGAGCGGCACGTAGGCGCAGCCGGCCACGAGCGTGCCGAGCAGCGCCACTGCGCGCGTCGTCGAGCGTCCCATCAGCACGCCGACCGGCGCCTCGCGCGGGACGCGCTCGGCCAGCAGCGCGCCGGCCACGCGTTCGGCCGCCTCGAGCAGGCCGGCGTAGGATAGCGAGGCGTCGCCGTCGATCACGGCGGCGCGGTCCGGCCAGCGCGCCGCGCTGGCCCGCACCAGCTCGACGATGGTGGCTTCGCGCGGCGCGCGCGAGACGCGCGCCGGCAGGGCGGCGAGTTCGTCGGCGAGCGCCGGCGAGAGCAGCGAAAGCTCGTGCAGCGGGCGCTGCGGGGCGGCCGTGACCTGCTCCAGCACGAAGCGGTACATCTCGATCAGGCGCCGGATGGTCGCCGGCGCGAACAGCGCCGTGTCGTATTCGACATAGCCGGACAACCGGCCGTCGCGCTCCAGCAGATGCATGTTCAGGTCGTACTTGGCCGAGCCGGGCAGCGCGTCGATTCGCTCGACGGCGAGCTCGGGCATCTCGAGCCCGTCGAGCGCGCCGGTGTCCATCACGAACAGGATCTGGAACAGCGGTGCGTAGGCCAGGTGGCGAGCCGGCTTCAGCTGCTCGACGAGCCGCTCGAACGGCATGTCCTGGTGTGCGTAGGCGTCGAGCAGCGTGCGCCGTGTGGCATCGAGCAACACGTTGAACGGCTGCGTCTCGTCGACCTGCTGCCGAATCACCAGCGTGTTGACGAACAGCCCCACCAGCCCCTCGAGTTCGGGGCGAAGCCGGTTCGCCACCGGCGTGCCCACCACCACCTCGGCGCGATGCGTGAGCCGCGCGACGAGCGCCTGGAACGCGGCCAGCGCGAGCATGAAGCGCGACGCGCCGTGCTCGCGCGCGACCTCGGCGAGCCTGGCCGAGAGCGCGTCGGGCAGCACGAACGGCTCGGTGCGCCCGGCGTGCAGCGCGACCTCGGGGCGCCGGTAGTCGGTGGGCAGCGTCGAGAGTTCGGGCAGCCCGGCGAGCTGGCCGGTCCAGTAGGCATCGAGCCGCGCGAGACGCTCGGTGGACAGCCAGTCGCGGTGCCATTGCGCGTAGTCGAAGTAGCTGACGGGCAGCGCCGGCAGCGCGGCGTCCGTGCCGGCGCGTGCCGCCGCGTAGAGCGGGCCCAGCTCGTCGCGCACGATTCCGGCCGACCAGCCGTCGCAGACGATGTGATGCATCGACAGCACCAGCACGTGCTGGTCCGCGCCCGTGGCGAGCAGATGGGCGCGCAGCGTGGTGTCGCGCGCCAGGTCGAACGGCCGGTTCGCCAGTTCGCGAACCGCGTCGGCGAGCGCGTCCGGCGCCACCGGCACCGCGGCCAGCGCGGCGAACCCGGGTGCGCACGGTGTCTGGACGGTGCTCTCGCCGTCCGCCGAGAACGCGACCGACAGCACCGGGTGGCGCGTGACCAGCGCGTCGAGCGCGCGCCCGAGCGCGGCCACGTCGAGCGGCCCCACGAGCTTCAGCGCGATCGACATGTTGTAGGTCGAGGCGCTGCCCTCGACGCGCGCGAGGAACGCCATGCGCTGCTGCGCGGGCGAGAGCGGATACGGGGCCACCGCGTCGCGGCGCGCGATCGGCGCGCCATCGAATCGGCCGGTGGCTTCCGCGGCCACCTCGCGGCCGGCATCCGGCACCGCGACGCCGCGCGCCGCGAGCCGTTCGGCCAGCTCGCGCACGGTCGGTGCCTCGAATACGTCGCCGATGTCGAGCGTGAGGCCGTGATGGTTCACGAGCCGGGTCACGGCCCGCGTGGCGAGCAGCGAGTGGCCGCCGAGCGCGAAGAAGCTGTCGTGACGGCCCACGCGCGCGAGGCCGAGCAGCTCGCACCAGACCTCGGCGATGCAGGTCTCCAGCGCGCCCTGCGGCGCCTCGTGGGGCGGCGCGTCGGCCGTGGGCATGGCGCCGGCGTCGAGCGCGGCCAGCGCGCGCCGGTCGAGCTTGCCGCTCGGAGTGAGCGGCAGCGCCGCGAGCGGCACGATCGCCTGCGGCACTGCGAAGGCCGGCAGCCGGCCGCGCACGGCGCCGAGCAGGCGCGCGGCGTCCAGGCCGGCCGCGGCGCCCGCCTCAGCGACGACGAACGCGAGCAGCCGCTCGTCGCCGGCCTCGCCGCGCCTCACGCTGGCGGCGGCGCGTGCCACGCCCGGCTGTGCCTCGAGCACGGCCTCGATCTCGCCCAGCTCGATGCGAAAGCCGCGCAGCTTGGTCTGCAGGTCGCGGCGGCCGAGGAACACGAAATCGCCGTCGGGGCGTCGCCGCACCCGGTCGCCGGTGCGATAGAAGCGCTCGCCGGGCGCGGCGAACGCGGGCACGAAGAAGCGCTCGGCGTTCAGCTCGGGGCGGCCCACGTAGCCGTCGCCGACGCCGATCCCGCCCACCAGCAGCTCGCCCGCCATGCCGTCGGGCACCGGCCGGTCGTGCTCGTCGACGGCCACCAGCTTGAAGCCGGGCAGGGCCGCGCCGATCGGCACCACGGCCGGCCAGTGGTCGAGCGACGTGGGCAGGCGCTTGTAGGCGCAGACGTCCGAGCATTCCGTCGGCCCGTAGGTGTTGACGATCTCGGTGCGCTGCGGCGCCTCGCGCAGCCAGTCGGCGAGCGGCCCGAGCGAGATCGGCTCGCCGCCGAGGAACGCGTGGCGCAGGGTCTCGATGCCGCGCCAGCCGTTGGCCGCGTCCGCCTCGACGATCGCGTAGAACATGCTCGGCGTGCAGTTGACCACGCTCACGCGCTGCCGCGCGATGTCCGCCACCACGCTCGGCGCATCGAAATCGGCGCGGCTCTTGATGACGAGCGTGCCGCCGTGCAGCAGCGGCGCGAACAGGTTCTTCTGGGTCAGGTCGAAGCTGAGCGCGCTCAGCAGCAGCACGCGGGTGTATGCGTGGAATCCGAAGGTATCGGCGTACCAATGCAGCAGATTGACGAAGTTGCGCTGCGTGACGACGGCGCCCTTGGGGCGGCCGGTCGAGCCCGAGGTGAAGATCACGTAGAGCGGCAGCGTCATTGGATCGGCACCGGGCGCGAGCGCGAGGTCGGGGGCATACGCTGGCTGCGCGGCCGCGTCCGCGTGCAGTTGCTCGAGCGCGAGCGTGGTGGTGCCGCCGATCACCGGTGCGGGCGGCTCGACGATCGTGAGCGTCGGCCGCGCATCGTCGACCATCGCCTGCAGGCGCTCGGCCGGGTAGGCTGGGTCCATCGGGATGTAGGCGGCGCCTGCCATGCCGATCGCTAGCACCACGGCGACGAGGCGTGCCGAGGGCGGCAGGCAGACGCCCACACGGTCGCCCGGCGCCACGCCGGCGGCGATCAGCGCATGCGCGTAGCGGTTCGCGAGCGCGTCGAGTTCGCCGTAGCACAGGTTGCCGCCGGGCGCGACGATCGCCAGCGCCTGCGGCGTGCGCGCGGCGGCGGCCGCGACGAGCGCGTGGACCGGCACGGGCGGCCGCTCGACCGCGTTGTCGCTCCATTCGCGCGAGAGGCGCGCGAAGTCGGCAGCCTCGATCAGATCGAGCTGGCCGAGCGGCTGTTCGGGCGATGCCGAGGCGTTGGCCACGAGCCGTTCTAGCAGCAGCAGGTAGCGGCGCGCGAGGTCGGCGATCCAGCCGCGGTCGAAGCGGTCGGCACGGTATTCGAAGGCCAGCTCGGCGTCGTCGCCGTTTTCCTCCACCAGCAGCGTCAGGTCGAACTTGGTCTGCGACGGCGCGAGCGGCAGCGCGGTGACCGACAGCGCGTCGAGCGAGAACGAAGCGGCCGAGGCCGGCTGCATCGCGAACATTGCCTGGAACAGCGGCGCGCCGGCCGGCCGGTCGATCGCGCGCAGCACCTGTTCGAACGGCAGATCGGCGTGGACCAGCGCGTCACGCACGGTGCTCGACGCCGCCTCCAGGAACTGCCCGATTGACCGGTCGGCCGCGCAGTCGAAGCGCAGCGCCACGGTGTTGGCGACGAAGCCGACCAGGGCCTGCCATTCGGCGTGGGTGCGGTTCGCGACCGGCGTGCCGATCACCACGTCCTCCTCGCCGGCATAGCGGCCGAGCAATGCGGCGAAGCCCGCCACCAGCAGTGTGAAGCGCGTGAGCCGGTGTTGCCGCGCATGCGCGTCGAGCGTCTCGCGCAGCGCGGCCGGCAGCGCCAGGCGTAGCGTGGCGGCCGGCTGTTCGGCCGAGCCGGGCCGGTCGGCCGGCAACGCGAGCGCGGGCGCGGGCCGCGCGAAGCGCTCGCGCCAGTAGTCGCGCGCGGCGCGCTGCTCGCGCGAGCCGAGGCGCCGCTGCTGCCAGCGCACGAAATCGGCGAAGCGGCGGGCCGGCGCCGAGCCCCGGCCCGTGCCGTCGCCGTGGTCACCGGTTCGAGCGGACAGGCCGGAGGCCTCGGACGTCACGGACTTCGCGCGGGCCGCCGCGTAACCGGCGGCGATCTCCTGCATCAGCAGGCCCACCGAGACGCCGTCGCAGCAGACGTGATGCAGCACGATCACCAGCAGATGGCGCGCGTGGCCGGTGCGCAGCAGGCGCACCCGGCACGGCCATTCGGCGGCCAGATCGAAGCGGCGGTCGGCCTCGCCGCGCGCGAGGGCGAGCGCGGCCGGCTCGCTCATGCGCGTCACAGGCAGCGAGAACGCGTCCGCCGCGTCGACGCGCGCCAGCCATAGCCCATCCACCTCGACGAAGCGCGTGCGCAGCGTCTCGTGGCGCCGCAGCACGGCCGCGAAGGCGTGCGCGAGCGCCTCCGTGTCGAGCGCGCCGTTGATCGCGAACAGGGCCGGCAGGTGGTAGGCCGCGTGGTGGGCGAGCCGGCTGGCCAGCACCATCTGCTGCTGGCCGTCCGACAGCTGGCCATCGCCGGCGGCGTCGCCGCCATTACCAGCATCGGCCGCCGCCTCTGGCGGGGCAGCGTCGCGCGCGCGGGCCGCCTGCGCCTCGAGCGAGTCGAGCAGGTCGAGGATCTCGGCCTTGCGGTCGCGGATCTGCTCGATCAGGCCCGCCGTCAGCATGCCGGGCGCGGCGTCGGCCGCCAGCTGGCCGGCCTTCGCGTAGAGGCGGATGCCGCGCCGCTGCAGATCGGCCATGAAGCTCACGGTACTCACAACAGCACCTCCTCCCGGGCGCCGCCGGGCTCGTCGGCGGCGCCGGAGCGCGCCGCCAGTAACGTGATGTAGGCGGCCAGGTCGGCCACCGTGGTGCGCTCCAGCACCTCGCGCACGGGAATCTCGACGCCGAAGTGCTCGCGGCAGCGCGTGAGGATCCGGATCACTTGCAGCGAATGGCCACCGAGCTCGAACAGGTCGGCATGAATGCTGAAGCCGTGTAAGCCGAGCACCTCCTCCCAGATCGCCAGCACCGCGCGCTGCGCGTCGCTGGCCGGCGCGGCGGCGGCGTCATGCGCGAACGGGTCGAAGCGCGGTAGCGCGGCGCGGTCCACCTTGCCGCTCCCGTTGCGCGGCAGCGCCTCGAGCAGCACATAGCCGGCGGGACGCATGTAGCTCGGCAACGAGGCGGCCGCGAACTCGCGCACCGCGTCGATGCCGCCGGCCTCGCCCGGCACGTCGCCGCTGGCCAGGTAGGCGACCAGCAGCGCGTCCTGGCCGTCGCCGCCGTCACCGGCCGGCGCGGTGTGACGCGTCTGCACCACCACGGCATCGCGCACCGCCGGGTGCCGCAGCAGCACGGCCTCGATCTCGCCGAGTTCGACGCGGTGGCCGCGGATCTTCACCTGGTGGTCACGCCGGCCCGACAGCACGATGCGGCCGTCTGCCAACTGGCGGCCGATGTCGCCGGTGCGGTAGAGCCGTGGCTCGAGGTCGACCAGCGCCGGCACCGAGACGAACGCATGCTCGGTCAGGTCGGGCCGGTGGCGGTAGCCGCGCGCCTGGCCGTCGCCGGCCAGGTATAGCTCGCCCGCCACGCCCACCGGCACCGGCTCGCCCTGCGCGTCGAGCAGGTAGACGCGCTTGCCCGGCAGCGGCGTGCCGATGGTGTCGAAGCCGCCTGGCTCGCGCAGCACCGCGGTCGAGTAGACGGTGTCCTCGGTCGGCCCGTAGAGGTCGTAGACCTTGCCGATCGTGCCGCGCGCATACAGCGCGTCCACCAGCGACTGGCGCAGCGGTTCGCCGGCAAGGTTGACGGTCACCACGCCGGCCGGCAGCCTGCCCGTCTCCAGCAGTGCCGCCGCCGCCGACGGCACGGTGTTGATCAGCGACACCGGGGTGGCGGGCGGTGTGGCCGGGTTCTCGCCGATCACCACGCAGCCGCCGTGCGCGAGCGGGCCGAACAGCTCGAACACCGAGATGTCGAACGCGATCGAGGTGCCCGCGAACACGGCGGCCAGCTCGTCGGCCGTGTAGCAGGCGCCGATCCACGCGAGCAGCGACAGCACGTTGCGATGCTCGATTTCCACGCCCTTCGGGCGCCCGGTCGAGCCGGACGTGAACAGCACGTAGGCAAGGCTTTCGCGGCCGGCGCGAGCGTCGGGCGCGACCGGCGAGGCGGCCGCCGGCGCATCCGCCGCGAGCGCCTCGGGCGTGACCCAGGTGCGGCCGTCGTCGCCGAGCGCGCTCTGCAGCGCGGCGGGCGCGACGATCAGCGTGGCCTGCGCGTCGTCCAGCATCTGGCGCACGCGTTCGGCCGGCACGCCGAGGTCGATCGGCAGATAGGCGGCACCGGCCTTCCAGATCGCCAGCAGCATCACCGGCAGGCGCACGTCGCGCGGCAGGCCCACACCCACCACGTCGCCGTGGCGCACGCCGCGCGCGTGCAGCGCGGCTGCCAGCGCGTCGGAGTCGTGCCGCAGCCGCGCATAGTCCAGGTGCTCGGTGTCGGTGCGCACGGCGATGCGCTCGGGCACGCGGCACGCCATCGCGTCGATCATCGCGTGGACCGTGGCGTGCTCCGCCGCCACGTTCGCGCCGGCCGGCACGGCCGGCAGTGGCCGGTGGTTCCATGTCACGAGCTGCCGCTCGCGCTCCGCCGCCTCCAGCAGCGCGGCCCGCGCGACCGGTTGGTCGGGTCGGGCGATCAGCGCGCCGAGCAGCGTGCGGAAATGCGCGGCCATGCGCTCGACCGCGGCGCGCGAGGCGAGCGTGGCGTCGTACTCGAAACGCAGCACGAGCCGCTCGCCGGCCTGGATCGCGACCAGCGCGAGGTCGGTTTGCGCGGCCGGGGTGGGCACCGGGAAGCTTTCGAGCGCGAGCGTGCCGACCGTGAGCGGCTGGCCCGCCGCGCCCGCCAGCAGGTCGGCGGCCTGCGGCAGGCGGTTCAGGTTGTGATAGGCGAACAGGATGCGTGAGAACGGATGGCGCACGTCGGCGTCACGCCGCGCGAAGCGCCGCGCCAGGTCGATGAACGGCGTCGTGCGGTGGGCGAGCGCGCCGGCCACGGTCTGCTTCATCGCGGCGAGCAGCGCGGTGAACGGCAGCTCGCCGTCCACCGCCTCGCGGATCACCAGCAGGTTCACGCCGTAGCCGACCCAATCGTCGAACTCGCCGCCGGGCCGCACGGCCGCCGGCGTGACCACCGCCAAGTCGCGCTGTGCCGTGTAGCGATGCAGGAACGCGAAGAACGCCGCCAGCAGCGCCATGTTGCGCGTCACGCGCTGGCCGGCGCAGAGCGTGTCGAGCGCGCCCGTCAGCGCGGCGTCGAGGTCGATGTCCACGCTCATACCCGCGCCGGCCACGCGGCCCGCCGGGGCCTCGCCGGGCAGTGCCAGTGGCAGCGCCAGCGGTTCGATCGGGGTGGCGAGGCGCGCGGCCCAGTATTGCCGGTCGGCCTCGGCCTGCGGTTCGTGCAGCAGCGCGGCGAGCCGGGCGCGATAGTCGGGCGCGGTGGCCCGCGCCGGCAGCGGACGGCCCTCGGCGAGGCACGCGTGGAATTCGGCGAAGTCGGCCAGCACCGTCTGCAGCGAGCCGAGATCGGCAACCAGGTGATGGGCGATCAGCACCAGTACGTGATCGTCGGGCGCGCGGCTCAGCAGTTCGGCGCGGAACACGGGGCCGGCGGACAGGTCGAGCGGCACGCCGGTGGCGGCGACGATGCGCGCGCGCAGCGCGTCGTCGGACTGCCCCGCGCAGTTGATCACGTCGAGCAGCCCGGCCGACGCCGTTGCCGGCTGCTGCCGCAGCTGGCCGTCGCCGTCCTGGACGAAGCGGCTCGCGAGGTTAGGATGGGCGACTGTCAGCGCCGCGAGCGCCTCCCGCACCTGCGTGGCCGAGAGCGGCGCCCGGATTCGCAGCGGCAGCACCAGGTTGAAGCAGGGCGAGGACGGGTCCCACAGCTGCGCCGTCCAGATCGCCTCCTGGTAGGGCGTCAGGGCGGTGGGGTCGACGGCGGGCGGCGGGGGCGCGGTCGCCTCGCCGCCGGTTGCGCCATCGATCGCGCCGCCGTCGAGCGCACGTGCGGCCAGCTCATGCGCGAGCTCCGCCACGGGCCGGTCGTCCATCAGTTCGTCGAGCGCCACCCCGATGCCGAACTCGCGCGCAAGGCGCGTCTGCAGATCGACGAGCGCGAGGGAATCGAGGCCGAGCGCGAGCGTGGAGGTGGCCCGCGCCTCGGGGCGCGCCGCGCCTGTCGCGCCGAGCATCGCGGCGATCACGCGCTCGCGCAGTGCGTCGACGCCGTCGCCCGGCGCGGCCGGCAACGCCGGCGCGGCGGCCTCGGCGCCCGCTCCCGGCCGCACGCGCGCGAGCACCGGCAGCTCGCCGTTCAGGTAATGCTGGCGCACCAGCGTGCGCTGGTTCTTGCCGCTTGACGTTTTCGGCACCACGCCGGCCTGCACCAGTACCAGCTCGTGAAGCGGGATGCCGTGCGCGGCGGCCACTGCGGCGGCGGCGCGCCGCCCGGCCTCCTCGGCGTCGAGCGATTTGCGCACGGCGCGCTGGATCTCCTGCACGACCACCAGGCGCTCGCCGTCCTCGCCGTCGATCGCGAAGGCCGCGCCGCAACCGGCGCGGAAGTCGGCGCTGCTCTGCTCGACGGTCTGCTCGATGTCGGTCGGGTAGTGGTTGCGCCCGCGGATGATGATCAGCTCCTTGAGCCGGCCCGTCACGTAGAGTTCGCCGCCGTCGAGCAGGCCGAGATCTCCGGTGCGCAGGAACGGCGGCGAGTCCTCCCCGGCGATGCGGGCGTCGAACTGGGCGCGCGTGTCGTCCTCGCGGTTCCAGTAGCCGTCGGCGACGCTGCCGCCGCGCACCCAGATCTCGCCGATCTCGCCGGGGCCCCTCGCGCGCAGGCTGTGCGGATCGACGATGCGCACCTGCTGGTCGCCGCCCACGCGCCCCGAACTCACCAGCTCGGCGGCAGGCTGCCCGTCGGCCGCGTCGACGCAGCGCCCGGCCTGCAGCGCGAGCGCGTCGACGCGGCGCGTGAGCGCGCCGGCACCGGGCACGGCGCCCGACACGAACAGCGTGGTCTCGGCCATCCCGTAGCACGGGAACATCGCGCCCGCGTCGAAGCCGTAGTCGGCGAACGCCGCCGCGAACTTGTCGAGCGTCGAGGCGCGGATCGGTTCGGCGCCGTTGAACGCGACGCGCCACGAGGACAGATCGAGCCCGGCCTTGTCGGCCTCGGCGATGCGCGTCGCGCAGAGTTCGTAGGCGAAGTTCGGGCCGCCGCTGGTGGTGGCGCCGTAGGTCGAGATCGCGCGCAGCCACTTGAGCGGCTGCTGCAGGAACTCGAACGGCGACATCAGCACCGACGGGATGCCGAGATAGACGGGCTGCAGCACGTTGCCGATCAGGCCCATGTCGTGATAAAGCGGGCACCAGCCGACGAACACCGTGTCCGGACCGTGGCCGAAGCCCTCGCGGATCGCCCGCTCGTTGGCGAGCAGGTTGCGGTGCGTGACGCGCACGCCCTTGGGGCGGCCGGTGGAGCCCGAGGTGTATTGCAGGAACGCCAGATGGCTGGCGGGCAGCGCGGCCCCGTCCGCGTCGGACGCCTCGCCCGGCGCGGCCAGCAGCGCGTCGGTGCCGATCACGCCCGCGCGCGACGGCACGTCGGCCTGCGCGATCTCCTCGCGGATCGCCTCGACCAGCTCGTCGCTGGTCAGGATCGCGCCGGCGCCGCAGTCGGCGATGATCGCGGCGAGCCGATTGCGACGCGTGGCGCGGCCCGACGGCGGATAAGCCGGCACCGCCGCGCAGCCCGCGTAGAGGCAGCCGAAAAACGCGGCGATGAAGTCGAGCCCGGGCCGATAGAGCAGCAACACGGGCTCGCCGCGCGGGCATTCGCGCGCGAGGCGGGCGGCGATCGCGGTGGCGCGTCGGTCGAGTTCGGCGAAGCTCAGTCGCGGCGCCTCGACGACACCGTCGGTCAGGAACCGGAACGCGGTGTCGTGCGGTTTGACCGCTGCCCAGTGACGCAGGCATTGGCCAAAATTGTGCAGATGATCGAACCGACTCATTGTGGCTTCAAAGGCATTCATCGTCGCGCTCCGGTACGGCATCGAGGTAATACGCTTGAGAAGGGAAGGGCGTTCGCGGGCCGCTTGCGCGGACCCGATGTCAGGGCGTGTCGGACGGGAGTCAGGATCGGCGCGCGCTCTCCTCAGACGGCGCGATCGGACTGCCGCGAGAAGGCAGGATGCCGGCGCCGCGCGGCCCAGCCGAGCACCACGCAGGCGGCCAGCGAGAGTGCCGCGTAGCCGCCCCAGTAGAGCGACTTGCTCGCGAGCCGCGCGTAGTATTCGCCGCCGAGCGTGCCACCCAGCAGCGAGCCGAGCAGCGCGGTCAGACCGAGCATGCCAAACACGGTGCCGGCGTAGGCGCGCGGGATCGAGCGGTTGGCCGCCGCGTCGATGGTCGGATCGATGATCATCTCGCCGATCGTGTAGACGGCGATCATCAGGCCGAACCACAGCGGCCCGGGCAGGCCCGCGAAGCCGGCGAAGCTCGCGGCCACGATCGCGAAGCCCGCCGCCAGCATGGCGTGCTCGGACAAGCGCCGCGCGAGCCACTGGGTGAGCGGCAACTGCAGCGCGATGATGACCACCGCGTTGATCGTGAAGATCAGCCCCGAGGCGGCCGTCCCGTACTGCTGGTTCGCGTGCAGCGGCAGCGTCAGCTCCAGTTGCATGTAGATCGCGTAGAACACTACGTTGACCAGCGACATCGCGAGAAAGGCGCGGCTGCGCAGGATCTCGCGCAGCGCCGCGCCGAACGAATACGCCGGCGCGGCCGGCCGCGGTCGGGCCGCTTCCGGCCGCGAACGCGTCGCGCCGCGCGCCGCGACGACGAAGAACGCCAGCACCATCGCCTGGATCGCCGCCGCCGCGAGGAAGATCATCGTCGGCGAGAGGCGCATCAGCACGCCACCAAGAATCCCGCCGGCGGCCACGCCGAGATTGTTGAAGACGTTGCGCGTAGCGTAGGCGAAGTGGAGCTGGTCGTCGCTCACGACCTTGGCCAGCACCGATTTCGAGGCCGGGATGAAGAGCGCGGCGCTGCCGCCCAGCAGCGCCGCGCTGACCAGTAGCCCGGCGTCTTGCGTGAACATCGCGAGCCCGAGATAGGACGCGATCCGCAGCAGGTTGCCAAGCACGATCGCGACGAATTCGCCGTGGCGGTCGGCCAGATAGCCGCCGTAGAGGATCAGCCCGCGCTGGCAGGCCGATTTCACGGTCAGCACGATGCCGGCGAACGCGACGCTCAGGCCGATGTCCTTGACGACGTAGACGGCCAGGTACGGGATCACCATGAAGCTGCCGGCATTGATCAGCAGCTGGAATACCAGGATCAGCCGGGCGACGGGCGGCAGCGCGAGGATGCGAGACAGCGTGGACATGAAGGACTCCGGGACTTGCGGGCTAGGCGGTCGGGCTCGCGCCCGTCAGCGTCAGGCGGTGGATCTGCCCGCGCACGTGAAACACCTCCGGGCCGCGCTGCATCGACAGGCTGCGTGCCGCGCGCTCGACCAGCGTGTCGTCGACGCGCTCGGGCGCGGGCCAGTGCAGCACCAGGCGATTCACGCCGGGCACCAGCGCATCGGCAGGAATCGCCGTTTCGGCGCGGCTCCAGCTGGCGCCGACGGCGAGCGTGCCGAGCGTGCGCCCGTTGACGCTGACCGTGCAGCGGGCCGGCCCGGACAGGCCGCGCGGCACCCGGATCACGGAGCGCAGCACGGCGCCGGCACGGCCGTCCGAGATCACGGCAAAGTCCGATTCGCCGCCGATGGCCTGGTAGTAGCCCGGGTTCTCGTGAAACGGGCGCAGCGCCGCGTGGTGGCGCGCCGCGTGCTGCGGCTGCAACAGGTCCTGCGGGGTGCCGGGCCGCAGATAGGCGTCGAACAACTGCGCGTGCCAGGCCTCGCGCACGCCGGTCTCGCCATGGCGCGCCAGCGCCCGAACCATCGCCGTCTTCAGCTCGTGGTCGGCCAGGTGCGGGTTGAGCTTGAAGCCCATGTATCGCTCCACCTGCGCGATGTCGAGATCGTCGAACGCCTGGTGCGTCCAGCGCGGCTGCAGGCAGGTCTCGAAGGCGAGGAACGAGCGGTACCAGAGCCTGACGTCGTCGGGCGCCGTGTCGATCGCCGAGTCGACCCAGTGTGCGATGATCTCGCCAGATTGCCCCCAGTTTGCGTTGTGGATCGCCGCGAGAAACATGGCGCTGGCCCGGGCCCGCGCCGACAGTGCATACGCCGGCTTGTCGTCGGCCTTGCCGGGGTCGGGCCTGCCGCAGCCGAGCGCGGTCACCACGGCCGCCGCCACATGCCGTGCGAGCGTATCGATGCCGAGTTCGCTCAGGTGACAGTAATCGAGGAAGTGCTCGCGGCCCGGCAGCGACCCTGCCTCGGCGAAGCGCTGCGGCAGGTCCACGACGGCGATACCGGCCGCGGCGGCGTGCCGGCGCAGCGCGTCGATCGAGCGCGTATGCATGCCGGGCGCCTGCGGCACCGGCAGAATCGCCGCCATGTCGCGGGCCTTTTCGAGCCAGGGCCGCGCGGCCGGCGCGCCCTGTGCGTGCAGCAGCGCCTGGGCCTTCAGCCACAGGCTGTGCGAGGCGTAGCCGCCGTCGAGCGCGAGCATCGCGTCGGCCGCGCGTTCGAGGCGCGTAGCGTCGCCGGCCCCGCGGGCCGCCTCGGCCTCGGCGCGCAGTGCCTCCCATTGGGCGAGTGCCGGCCCCGACAGTAGGGGCGGCGCCTGCGTGAAGCCGGGCTTCCAGTCGCGCAGGTTGAATTCGGGGATCGCCAGCACCAGCTTCGCGCCGGTGCTCGCGCCGATCCGCGAGAGCGTGTCGACGAGCCGGGCGGCGAAGCCTTCCAGCGCCTGCTCGAGCGTCGCGACGAGGCCCGCGATCCCGTCGGCGCGCAGCGCCGACGACAGGCCCACCAGATCAACGTAGCCGAAGATGTCGCCGGCCGACAGCCAGTTGTTGCCGGCGAACAGCACCAGCGCGTCGGGCTGCAGCAGCTCGGCGGCGCGCGTCGAGATCTCGACGCTTTCGGTGAAGCTCATGTTGGTGCGCGCCAGGTCGAGCACCTGCACCGGCGATGCCGAGAGCCGCTCCAGGTGCTTGTGCAGCACGCCGGCGGGCGTCAGGTAGGGGTCGTAGAGGAAGCCGCGTCCGGCCGATTCGCCGACGAACACCACGCGCCGCGCCGTGCCGTCCAACTCGAAATGATCCAGGTCCGCCCAGGTGCGCCAGTTGCCCTGCGCGTCCTGGACGCGCTCGAAACGCTGCGGATGATCGGCGCCGCGCCGCCAGCAGCCGATCGTGTCGCCGGCCCCGGCCGGCTTCGATGCGGCAGGCCCGGCGGGCGGGCGCGTCGCGGTGGCGGCCTGAATGGCGGCGGCTTCACCGAGCACCAGTGACTTGACGAGATCTATGATCTCGGGTGCGTCTCGATTCTCACCAATTAGTTGTGCCAAGCGAATTAGAGTGGGAGATGTCATCGCGGTATTCGCTTCCTAGATGAAACTGTAGACGTTGTGGGCAATGCCCGACGAGACCAGCGGGGCGGTGTCGCCGAACCGCTTCAACCAGGTTTCGGGCACGTCGTCGCGATCGATCAGCGCATCTTCTACTACCAGGCAGTCGATCGCCGAGCGCAGGAAGCAGATCAGCGCGTCCTCGAAGGTGCGCACGATCGGCTCGTCCTTCAGGTTGAACGAGGTGTTGAGCAGCAACGGGCAGCCCGTGCGATGGTGGAACGCCTCGATCAGCCGCGCGTAGCGCGGGCTGACCGCCTCGTCCACGGTCTGCACGCGTGCCGAGCCGTCCACGTGCGTGATCGAGGGCAGCTCGAGCGGCGAACGCGTCTGGCAGGTCTCCAACATGAACGGCGACGGATAGGCCAGATCGAAGTGGCTCGACGCGTGCGCCTTCAGCACCGACGGCGCGAACGGGCGGAAGCCCTCGCGCTTCTTGACGGCACGGTTGATTCGCTCGCGCATGTCGGGCACGCGCGGATCGGCGAGGATCGAGCGCGCACCGAGCGCGCGCGGGCCGAACTCCATTGCGCCCTGCACCCACCCGATTACCTTGCCCGCGGAGAGCCGTTCGGCGACGGCATCGACCAGCGCGGCCTCGTCACCCGCGAACGACTGCCAGCTTGCCGGCGAGTTTTCCAGCAGACGGCTCACCTCAGTGCCCGCGTTGGCGCTGCCGAGATAGACGTGGCGCAGCTCTCCCAGGCCCGGCGCCTCGCCCGTCAGCAGAACGTGCCCGAGCGCGGCCGCGCCGAATGCGCAGCCAGAATCGTTGGAGGCCGGCTGCACGAACAGGTTGCGGAACGGCCCCTCGCGGTGGATTCGCCCGTTGGCGACGCAGTTGAGCGCCACGCCGCCCGCCATGCAGAGGTTCTCGGACGGCACCAGCATGTGCAGGTAGCGGACCTTCTCGAGCAGCAGTTCCTCCAGCACCAACTGCAGGCTGCGCGCCACGTCGTAGTGGAACCCGTCGAGCGCCGCCCCGCGCTGGCGCGCCGGGTGGTCGAACAGCGCCTCCAGCGCGGGGCTGTACATCACGTCCTCGCCAATGAAGGCGAAATATTGCAGGTCGAGCTCGAAGCTACCGCCCTCGCTGCGCTTGACCAACTGCCGCATCGGTTCGACCAGCGTCGGCTTGCCGTAGGGAGCGAGCCCCATCACCTTGTATTCGCCCTCGTTGACCTCGAAGCCGAGATAGGCGGTGATGGTACTGTAGAGCAGGCCGATCGAATGCGGAAAATCGACGTGTCCCAGCAGGTCGAGGCGGCTGCCTCGACCGTGCGCGAACGACATCGTGTTCCACTCGCCGACGCCGTCGACGGTCAGCACCGCCGCGTCGTCGAAGCCGGCGTAGTAATAACTGCTGGCCGCGTGCGAGCGGTGGTGCTCGAAGCACTCGACGCGGCCCTCGTAGCCGAGCACGTCGCGAATGTCGCGCATCACGATGGCAGGATCGACCTGACGGCGAAACGACAGGTTCGGCCGCGCGTGCAGATGCGGCAGGCTCATTGCCAGCTGCCGTTCGAGCTTGCGGTGCGGGTTCTCGTAATAGGCGATGCAATCGATGTCGACGATGTCGAGGCCGGCGGCATTGAGGCAGTGGCGCAGCGCGTGCCGCGGGATCGACGGATCGTGCTTGAGTCGCGTGAAGCGCTCTTCCTCGGCTGCGGCGACGAGCTTGCCGTTGACGAGCAGACAGCAGGCCGCGTCGTGATAGTGAGCCGATATGCCGACAATGTTCATCTAGCGTTCCTGGTGAAGGCGGGTGGGGGCGCGGCTCATTCCGCGCGCGGCTCGGTGGCGAGCACGCCGAGCTGGATGAACAGCTCACGTACCGTGTAGATGGAACTGATCGCGTAGGGGTAGCCGGCGAACAGTGAATTCTGTTCGAGCGCTGCGAAGATCTCGTCGGGCGTCCAACCCACCTCGAGCGCGGCCTTCGCGTGGAACTGGATCAGCCCCGGATACGCGTTGATCGCCGCCAGCGTGGTCAACGTGATCAGCGTGCGCAGCTTGATCGACAGCCGCTCGTCGCCGAAGTAGTCGCCGTAGGACTCGACGTTGATGTCGTGATAACGCGGCGACACCTCGCGCAGCTTGTTCAGCACGAGATCGCCATTGTCGGGCTCCAGGGTCTTGATGGCAGCCAACCCCAACTTGTACCGCTCACTCCACGCTGATCTGTCGATCATGGACCACTCCCATTGGTTGTCGGTTGAAACTCGATTTCACGGTGTCACGAATAGCCGGATTCGATGTTCGGCACCTGCGTTCCGAAGGCCGTCAGGGTTCTCGCCACTTCCTTGCGCAGCACGTTGAGCAAGGTCAGCTTCGAGATCTGGACGGCGAGCCAGAGCACGATCACGCCGAGCAGATAGCTGAGCGGAATCGACACGAACGGGTTCGGGAAGCGTTCGCGCACGCTGAGCGCGACAATCGCGATCAGCGGCGTGGCCAGCAGCACGATCAGCAGCAGCTGGTAGAACAGGATCTTGCCGTGCATCGCCTTCTTCATCGAGTAATGCCAGACCCGATGCTTCTCGTCGGCGGTGCACGCGCATAATTCAGGTATCGAACGGTAGTTGAAGTAAATCATGCTCGCACCTCGAATTTCGTCGAAAAATAAATAGAGGGGATTGAATCAAATTTTTCCCCAGTTGGGGATAATAATTGCATTTCTTAAATGCCGAGGTGACGATGAAAGCAATCGATTGCTTACGAATCAATTAAATCGGCTCAGTATCGCAAAATGCGAACTGGCCGCGATCATGGCACAGCGTGGACCAGTAGCGGCTTCGTAAGCGACGCTACCCGCGAGTCCCGCTGGTGGCGGACTGCAGCTGTCCAGACGCCGAATTCCCGGAGACCCTCCGGCGATCTCGGCAGACATGCGACGCGAAGACGGCTGATCTCCCGCGCTGTCGTCGGTAATCAGCACCAACTGCACTGGAATGGTGCGTCGGATACTTAATCAGGTAGTACTGAACTGCATATTTGCTTTCATTCGCTTTTCAAAAATATATTCACCAAAGTTGTGCATTAATTGAATGAAATTAGTTTAGCAGCAAATTTAGATGGGCGTAAATAAAAAATTAAACGTTTGGTCCAAACTTATGGAATTAAGCCGGTGCTGGTAAATATCAAAATGAAACGCCACACCGGCACGCAAGAACCAGCGTAGCGCCGAAGCGAAGGGAGCGGGAGGTTCGGCGGAGGGGCACACGCCGCGAGACTGCAGCGTGCGCATGAAGACGTTCAGTTCGCGGCCAGATCGAGATGGAAAAAACGGTTGAAGCCCGTGGAGGTGTAGTCGCCGAAGCGTTCGCCTTTGATGAAGCCGTGGCGCTGGTACAACGTCACGGCGGCCTCGAACGCATCGCCTGAACCGGTTTCCAGGCTCACACGCGTATAGCCGCGCTCGCGTGCAAGGTCGAGTAGATGGGTGAGCAGTCGGGAGGCCACACCGCGGCGCAGGTGCGCCGGATGGGTGCGCATAGACTTGATTTCACCGCGGGTGGGCGAGAGTTCGCGCAGCGCGCCGCAGCCGAGCAAGGTGTCGTCCTCCCAGGCGGTGAAGAACGCGATCTCCGGCCGCTTGAGGCCGGATAGGTCGAGCGCAAATACGCTGTCCGGCGGAGAGTTCGCATGCATGCCCTGCAGGTGCAGACGCAGAAGGTCCTTGACCTGCGGATGTTGGAAGTCGCCTGGTTTGATGATCATGGGAAGAGTCCTGTCGTCTTTCGGCGGTGGAGGGGCGCCGCGCAGAGGGTGCCGCGCGGCGGGCAGATGTACGGTGCGTATCGGAGGTCGGGCGCGACGGGCGGAGCGTCGCCACGCGTCGCGCGGCGTGAGTATCGCATTCGCCACAATGGCTGAGCAGCCATGTTCATTCTGTTTTCGCGCCGGCCATTGCGCGTCGGTTCGATTCATTTTCCTCGATAAGGACGCCTGCGGCGCTGTCACGTTAGCGGAGTGTGTTCACAAGGGGCGTGAGCGCGACCTGCATGTTTCATGCAGCAGATTGATTCTGGGGAACCTCGGTCAATTCACGCCACGTCGAGAAGCTATACGCCATGCGCTTGCCGCACCGCGCGCCTACGCCGCCCGACCACCCGCGGGCCCAGCAGCGCTTCACCCACCAGCATGCCTAATACTACAGCCGTGGTTTTTACTATAAAAAAATAATTAGGATAACGGTGAAAATGGTCGATACCTTCAAATGAAAAAGCGTGGGAGCATGAACTGGAGTCTTTGCATCGCCGGCTCGGCGACCTGTTCAAGCGTCCGGAGCCACGGCAACGGTCACTCGCGTACCTGAAAGGCTTGATGAGCACGGTCGAACGTAAAAACGGCTGACAACTCGCCGAATGGATCGGCGAGTCGACACCCGATGGCGTGCAGCACCTGTTAGAGCGGGCGCAGTGGGATGTCCATGCCGCGCGCGATTTATTGCGGGAGTATGTGGTTGAGCAGGTGGGTGAACGTGACGCGGTGCTGGTCGTAGATGAGACAGGTTTTGTCAAGAAGGGGCAGCACTCGGCCAGTGTGCAACGCCAGTACAGTGGCACCGCTGGTCGTATCGAGAACAGCCAGATTGGCGTGTTCCTCTGCTATGCCGGCCGTGGGGGTAGCGCGTTTATTGACCGCGAGCTGTATGTGCCCAAGGCGTGGACCGATGACCGTATGCGCTGCAAGGCAGCGGGCATTGCCGAGTCGGTGGAGTTTGCAACGAGCCCGCAACTCGCGCGCAGCATGCTTGAACGGGCGCTGGATGCTGGCGTGCCGTGTGGCTGGGTTACGGGTGATGAAGTTTACGGCGGTGACCGTCATCTAAGGTTGTGGCTCGAATCACGAGGCCAGTCTTTCGTGCTGGCCGTCGCGAAGAACGAACCTCTGTGGTGGCAGGGTCCCGACTACGTAAGTGCCGAGCAGAACGCCAAATGCCTGCCGGCACGGGCGTGGCTACGCCTGTCATCGGGTGCGGGTGCCAAGGGGGAGCGGCTGTATGACTGGGCACTGACACCGCTGTGGCGTTTGCAGATCACCGCCGGAGAGCGTCGCTTTGGACATTATCTGTTGGTGCGCGCAGCCTTGATGAGAAACGCGAACACGCGTATTACGTCGTGTTCGCGCCGCGCAGCAAGGCGACACGGCAAACCTTGGTCAACGTCGCGGGTCGGCGCTGGGAAATCGAAACGGGCTTCGAGGCAACCAAAGGCGAATGTGGGCTTGATCACTACGAGGTGCGCCGGTGGCATGGCTGGTATCGCCACATCACGCTATCCCTACTGGCGCATGCCGTGCTCGTAGCCCTGAGGGCACGTGGCAAAAAAACACCTGAAGGTTCGGTGCCGCTTAGCGTACAAGAGATACGTAGGCTGCTGTGCCGGCTGCTATGGCGAGGCACATACTCCGTCGAGTACGTGCTGGCATGGTCCACATGGCGCCGAAGACACCAGTATCGCGCACAGCAATGCCACTACCGGCGACGGGGTTGCGTACCTCGTTCTTCGTTCTATCTACGGCTGTAGTATTAGAGTCGCTAACACAAGTCATCCACGAATCTGGAGCAGATGACGGCGGCAGCCAGGACAAGCAGAGCGGTATGAATATCGAGGCGTCGTTCGAAGCGAATTCGAAGCTTGCCGAATCCGGCAAACCAGGCATGCGTACGCTCGACGACCCAACGATGCCTGCCCAGCCGTTCGCTGCTTTCGATACCGCGGCGTGCAATACGAGCCTTGATGCCGCGCTGTCTCGGATAACGTCGGCAACGCCCGAAGTCATACCCTTTGTCAGCGTGCAGTTTGCTCGGGCGCTTGCGTGGCGGACCGTTCAGCCCGGGTACCGCAGGAATGGCATCGAGCGTCGACTCGAATGCCATCGAATCGTGGCGGTTGGCTCCCATGATCGTGACGGCCAGAGGAATGCCGCGTGCATCTACGACGATGTGTCGCTTCGATCCGAGCTTGCCGCGGTCGGTCGGGTTGGGGCCGGTTTCCTGGCCCTCCGGGGCTGGAGACGCTGGCTCCACCGAGGCTGGCGCGTTCCCAATCGATCTGGTCGTGCTCACGCAGCCGACGCAGCATCGCCAGATGCTGCCGATGCCATACACCGGCCGCTTGCCAGTCTCGCAGACGTCGCCAACACGTCATGCCACTGCCGAAGCCCAGTTCTTGCGGGAGGTCTTCCCACGGGATGCCGGTTTGCAGCACATACAGGATGCCGTTGAGCGCAGCTCGGTCATCGACCGTGCGCCGCCGTCCGCCCTTGGGCGATGGGGTGAATTCCGGAATCAGAGGTTCCAGTGCCACCCAAAATTCATTGCTGATTTTGCGTCTTGCCATATCGCAGACGATACGATTTCTGCTACGTCATGTCTAGGTTATGTTAGCGGCTCTAAAGCCTCGCGCTACTCAAGAGCGGGGGCGGGGGGAACGTCGGCGTCACTCTACTGGACGCCGAGAAACGCAATATGGCATGACCGTGCTCGTCATGGTTCGAACTGCAAAGCATACGGAGACGTGGCTCATACGCTACTTTCAACGACAGACCGGTCGGTCCACCGTCTCGGTAAAGCTGCGAGCCACGCTTCGCCGGGGTGGCGCCTCCTTCGCGCGCGATGAACCGGGAAAATCCCAAAACGAAGAACATTGCAGGCTCCATCAACCGCATCGACACATCAATATGGATCCTCGCTTCAACGCTGCTCTTTACGACCCTGCTGCATACGCGGATTTGCAACGCAGGATGAACGAAATGCAGGTTGGACAAAGTCCTCAGCATCACAACCAATCGCCGCAGCCGGGCAGCGAACCGCCACGCGCCCGGCAGTCGCTTCCGCGGCCCGATGGAATGCCGGAAGCGCGGCGCGCGCGTCGAAGCGCCAATGCCGATGGGCGAACCAGGTACCGAGCGGATTTGCCTGCGAGTTCTCAGTCGGGCGCGGCAAGGGGGCGGCCAAGGGGCCCAGGTGAGGCTTCGTCGTCTGCACAATTCGCACCGCCATCTCCCGTGTTGACCAACAGGACTCACCGACCCCTACTCCCAACGTCGGATTTCAGAGGTTTTGAAGGCTTTTCGAATATCGTCGGCGCAATGTATGAGAAGCCCTCCGCAGCTTATGGCCTCCCTCGGGACGTAAAGTATGGTCAGCTCGCCGAACCGATGGTCCGCTGCAGCGATGGCATGGTTCGTCGCTACCCGCGCTCCGACGATGTTAGCCACAACTACATATCGCAGGTCGAGAGTGGCCTCATTTACGACGTTCCGGCCGATCGAGTGACCAATCGCATCGGCGGATTCAGCCTATCGGGAGATGGATCGCAGGTAGCGTTCGAGGTCGATGGATATCCAGTGAGTCCGATCAAGGTCGGATCGCAATTCCAGGCATACCCGCTGCCCAATGGAAAGGTGCTCGTCCCTCAGCCCGGTTTCCGCGATTGTACGAACGCTTGCGAACTCATGATGATGTTCGATCATGGGCATGTGGGGTTCCACAACGCTGACCGCTACCAGGCCGAGAATCTAGGTAGCCGGCGCGAGCTTTCCCACATCATGGCCTCGTTGCAGCGCAAGACGGGATGTACCCCTGTGCTGGTGGAACACGACATTAGCTACAAGAAAGGCACATTCGGTGCCTCCCACCCGAGCCGCAAGCAAGCGTGGCGGGATCTGGCAAAGAAGATCAACGAGATGGGACCATGCATCTTGTCAAAAGGCGGCCACGTGGTGATGCTGGACGGTATTCGGGAGGCGGGCGGCAAGTTTCATCTGACCATTCGGGAGCCTTTCCACGCAACATGTTTGGAATTCCGCGACACTGAAAAATTCTTCACTGATCAGTTCCGCACGCCTGAGCGAGTCCACCTCGAAGCTATCTTTTTAAAGCGCCCAGCGTGATCATTTGATCGTCGTTCTTCCGGAGGCCGGGCGAGTCCCCGCTCGGCCTCTTTGCTTCAGCCCATGGTGCGTCGCGCTGCTCATGGTTGGCGAGGCGATGGCGCCGGCCGGAATGATGGATCTGCTGCGCGCGCAGTTACGCGCGCGCAGCAGCCGCTCGTGATTGAGGCGGCCTCGCCCGACACGCCGAGCTACCCCGGCGCCGCGGCGGATCTACAGCGCGCGAGCACGCACCGGCCGCACCGGACCCGATCGAGTCGAGCGGCATCGCTACCGACGAGAACCTCGCGCCCGATGCGGCGCCGATTGTAGGGGCGCGGCGCGCATTCATTAACGGCCACGCGGGTAAGCCAGAATTGCCGGACAGGTAACAATCGTGCGGTTGATGCGACGGACAATGGCGTCCTTCTTTCGTACCGAAGTCGTTCCCGATCCATGGACACGTTGCAGAACATGCGGGTATTCGCCCGTGTGGTGGAAGCCGGCAGCTTCACGGCCGCCGCGCTGTCGCTGAACTCGACCACCGGCGCCACCTCGCGCGCCGTCACCGAACTCGAAGCGCGGTTGCGCACCCGGCTGCTGAACCGCTCGACGCGCCGGCTGTCGCTGACGCCTGCCGGCGAGCGCTACCTGCTGCGCTGTCGGCAGATCCTCGCCGACGTCGGCGCCGCGGAGGAAGAGGCGAGCCGCGCGCACGAGCGCCCGTCCGGCGTGTTGCGGCTGCACAGCTTCGCGAGCATCGGCCAGCATTACGTGATGCCGGCGCTGACCCGCTACCGCGAGCGGCACCACGGCGTGTCGGTCGAGCTGACGCTGTCGCAGCGCATGCCCGACCTGTTCGACGGCAGCAGCGACATGGCGGTGGTCACCGCCTCGTCGCTGCCCGACTCGGAACTCGTCTCGCATTGCCTCGGCGAAACCTTCAGCATCCTCTGCGCGTCGCCGTCCTACCTGCGCGAGCGCGGCGCGCCGTCCAGCCCGTCCGAGCTCGTCGATCACGACTGCCTGATGCTGCAGACGCCGGCCTTTGCGACCCACGACTGGCTGCTGGAGAGCCGCACCGGCCAGGTCGAGCAAATCCGCGTGCGCGGCCCGGTCCAGACCAACACCGCCGAGTCGCTGGCCATCGCGATCCGCGACGGGATCGGCATCGGCATGCTGCCGCTGTACGCCGCGATCGGACTGCTGCGCGACGGCTCGCTGATGCGCGTGCTGCCCGCCCATACGCTGCAGCGCATGCGCATCTACGCGCTGTATCCGTCGCGCCGCTTCGTCGATGCGAAAGTGCGCACCTGGGTGGCGTTCCTGCGCGCCGACCTGCCCGACCGGATCGCGCGCGACGAGGCGATGCTGGCCTCGCTCGACGCGCGGATGCGGGCCGCGCTGGCTTCGACGCGGCGCCCTGGTGTGGCCGATGCGGCCGACGAGGTTGACGAGTCCGGGGCCGCCGCCGCGCACTGATCGCCGGGGTTCACGGCGCGCGCTTGCCGGCTGCGGCACCGGCCGCGGCGTTCTGGCCGTAGGCGTTGCGCCCCGCCTCGTCGGCGGCCCGCTTCCTGGCCGCCAGCCGTTGCTCGGCCGCGAGGATGTCGTTCGGATAGGACGCGTCGTTGCCGTGCGAAGGCTGGTAGCCCACCGATTCGAGATCGACCAGATCCTGCACGACCTGCGCGCGGGTCAGGCCGTGCTTGGCAGCCTGGGCACGGGACAGGGCCGGCACGGCGATCAGCAGCGCGACGGTGGTCGAAACGACGAGCGATTTGGCATTCATGGCGTGACTCCGGGTAGTGATCGGGATCGGTGCGTGGGCAACGATCGAAGCGATGAGGGCAGTGTAGGGAGCCGACGGTGCGCAAAACATCGGCCCGGCCGGCAGGCAGCTCTGCGGATCACGCAATAGTCGGCGCGGCATGCCTGGCCTCGGGCACCGGCAATGTCGGCGGGCCCGGGGTTTGATTAGAATGAAGGTCGGCCGGCGCGTCCGGCTCCGATTGCCGTCACGACAGGAACCATCATGAAGATCGTCAACGCGACGCTGCGCCGGCGCAGCGGACTGCATACCCTCGAGATCGACGGCGCGCTCATCGCCCGCATCGATGCGCAGGCCGGGCGCGTCGCGCCGGCCTCGCCCGACGACATCGATGCCGGCGGACGGCTCGTGATCGCGCCGCTGGTCGAGCCGCACATCCATCTCGACGCCGTGCTGACCGCCGGCGACCCGGAATGGAACCGCAGCGGCACGCTGTTCGAGGGCATCGAGCGCTGGGGCCAGCGCAAGGCCACCATCACGCATGCCGACACCAAGGCGCGCGCCCACGCGGCCATCGCGATGCTGCGCGACCACGGCATCCAGCATGTGCGCACGCATGTGGACGTGACCGACCCGACGCTGGCCGCGCTGGCCGCGATGCTGGAGGTGAAGGACGAGGCGCGCGCGCTGATCGACCTGCAGATCGTGGCGTTTCCCCAGGAGGGGATCGAATCGTTCGACGGCGGCCGCGCGCTGATGGCCCGCGCCATCGAAATGGGCGCCGACGTGGTGGGCGGGATTCCGCATTTCGAGAACACGCGCGAGCAGGGCGTGAGTTCGGTGAAATTCCTGATGGATCTGGCCGAGCGGCACGGCTGCCTGGTCGACGTCCATTGCGACGAGACCGACGATCCGCATTCGCGCTTCCTGGAGGTGCTGGCCGAGGAGGCGCGCGTGCGCGGCATCGGCTCGCGCGTGACGGCCAGCCATACCACCGCGATGGGGTCCTATGACAACGCCTATTGCTCGAAGCTGTTCCGGCTGCTCAAGCGCTCGGGCATCCACTTCGTCTCGTGTCCGACCGAGAGCATCCACCTGCAGGGCCGCTTCGACACCTTTCCGAAGCGGCGCGGCGTGACGCGGGTGGGCGAACTCGATCGCGCCGGCATCAATGTCTGCTTCGGACAGGATTCGATTCAGGACCCCTGGTATCCGCTCGGCAACGGCAACCTCCTGCGCGTGCTCGATGCGGGTCTGCACATCTGCCACATGATGGGCTACGACGACCTGCAGCGCTGCCTCGACTTCGTTACCGACCACAGCGCCGCCGCGCTCTCGCTCGGCGAGCGTTACGGGCTCGCGGCGGGGCGGCCCGCGAACCTGGTGGTGCTCGACGCGAGCGGCGACTACGACGCGCTGCGCCGGCAGGTGAAACCGCTCCTGTCGGTGCGCGCCGGGCGCGTGATCCTGCGTCGCGAGCCCGAGCGAATCAGCTATCCGACGCTCGACGCCGGGCATGGATCGGCCCCGCAGTCTGCCTGAGAGGCGAGTGCGCTGACGACGGAAATCGTGAAGCCGGCAGGGCGTGCGTTCGACCACCCAACGATAGTTGCCGAGTCCGCTGCCGGGTTCGGTCCGGCGCTTGGCGATCGCTGGCCGGAGGCCGCGATCGCGCAGGGCTCGCCGACGCCGTTCGTCAGCGCCTCGCGCGGTTGCCGATGGGCCTGGTCGGCCAGCCTGTCGGCTGCGATGACCGGCGGGCCGGTTGCCTGGAGGCCCGGACATCAAGGCGTGGGGCGCCAGGAAAACGCGAGCGCGCCGCGTGCGGCCCGCCGGGCGGTGCAGGGGCGGCGTGGCGCGGAACGCGAGATCGCGTTCGGTTCATGCGAAAAATAAATGAATCAAGAAGAAAAATCCATTTGTTTCATGAGTTGGTGCTGGCTACGATGTCGTAATTGCGGCGGCTCGACCCACGCGAGACGCCTCGTGCCCGTGCCTGGGGCATCATGCGCGCCTGCCCGGCCGCCGCTCCGATTCACCGCCATGCCGCGCTCACCATGTCCTCGTCAGCCACTTCGACTGCTTCCACCGCCCCGGCATCCGCGCCGGGCCTGACCGCGCCGTTCGCGGCATCGGCGCCAGCGGCTGCCGTGCGCGACGGGGGCGCTGCCGCGGACACCGGCGCCGCCGCGATTCGTCCGCTCGTGCGTTTCGTGATCGTGACGCTGCTGACGGGCGTGGGCGCCGGGCTCGGCGGCATGCTGCTGGCGCAGTTGCTGCACGCGATCCAGCACCTCGCCTATGGCTACAGCCTGGCGCACGTGATCAGCGGCGAAACCTTTCTCGACGGCGTCTCGCATGCGGCGCCGCCGCGCCGCGTGGCGGTGCTGGCGGCCTGCGGCCTGGTGGCCGGATTCGGCTGGTGGGCCGTGTATCGCTACGGCAAGCCGCTCGTCAGCATCAAGCGTGCCGTGCAGGCCGCCGACCCGCGCATGCCGGTGGCGAGCACGCTGGCGCATGCGCTGCTGCAGATCGTGACGGTGGCGCTGGGCTCGCCGCTCGGCCGCGAGGTGGCGCCGCGCGAGATCGGCGCGCTGTGGGCCGGCTGGATCGCGCATCGCGTCGGGCTGCCGGCCGCGGACCAGCGGCTGATGGTGGCCTGCGGGGCCGGCGCGGGGCTCGCCGCGGTCTACAACGTACCGCTCGGCGGTGCCGTGTTCGTGCTCGAGGTGCTGCTCGGCACGTTCGGCTGGCGCGCCGCGGCGCCGGCGCTGGTGACGTCGTCGATCGCCGCCGTGGTGGCCTGGATCGGGCTCGGCAACGAGCACCAGTACACGCTCGCGCCGCTTGCGATCGATGCCTCGCTGGTGGTGTGGGCCGCCGTCTGCGGGCCGCTGTTCGGTCTCGCGGCCTACGGCTTCACACGCCTTACCAGCGCCGCGCGCGTGCGCGCGCCGAGGGACTGGCGGCTGCCGGTGCTGGCGGTGCTGAACTTCACCATCATCGGCGGCCTGTCGATCGCGCTGCCGGCGCTGCTCGGCAACGGCAAGGGAACGGCCTCGCTCGGCTTCGACGGCGCGCTCACGGTGGGCATGGCCGCCGTGCTGCTGGTGTTGAAGGTGGCCATCGAGTGGGGCAGCCTGCGGGCCGGCGCCGAGGGCGGACTGCTGACGCCGGGCCTGGCCAACGGCGCGCTGCTGGCGATCGTGCTCGGCGGCGCGTGGCAGTTGGTCTGGCCGGGGGCGGCGCCCGGCGCGTTCGCCGTCGTCGGCGCGGCGGCGTTCCTCGCCGCGTCGATGCAGATGCCGCTGACGGCGATCGTGCTGATCGCCGAGTTCACGCGCATCGGCCACGACTTCCTGATCCCGATGCTGCTCGCGGTGGGCGGATCGATCGCCGCATACCGGCTGGTATCGCGGCGCGCGAGCCGCTGAGCGCCCGGGCGCCGGGCGCCGGGCGCGGCGGCAGCCGTCAGGCCAGGCTGCCGGTCGGCAGTTGCGGCTCGCGCGCCTCGGCCGCGCCGGCGTGCGTCGTGCCGCGGTGGATCGCGGCGACGCGGCGCGTCAGGCGCGGGTGGGAGCGGTTGATCTCGGTGAGGAAGCCGAAGATCGGCGGCACCTGCTGCTCCTGGGCCACGAAGGCCTCGCAGTTCATCGAGCCGTTCAGGCGGCGGCATCCGCAGCCCAGCATCTGCAGCGCGCCGCGCGAGGCGGCCGCGTCCTTCGCCAGGTAGGCGCCGATGCTGTCGCACGTGTATTCGCGCGAGCGGGAATAGGCCTTGCCGAGGAAGGGGACGAGATGGGCGGGCAGCCGGAGCGCGTTGAGCCACGGATTCAGGTGGCCCGCCGCGTGATGGCCGAGCTCGTGGCCGATCACGAAGCGCACCTGCGCGTCGTTGTTGGCTTCCACCAGCGCGGCGGTCAGGAACACGTAGCGGCCGCCGAACAGCCGCCGCGCGAACGCGTTGAACACGCCGTTCGCGTTGTGGATGAAGGTTCGCGGCGGCTCGCTCAGACCGATTTCCCGCGACGCCTCCACCACCATCGCATGCAGCGCCGGAAACTGGCTCGGGCCGACCAGCACCATATTGCCGAACGCCGTCGCCCGATAGGCGCCGCCCGCCAGCCAGCGCCCGACCGCTAGCACCATCGCGTAGCCTGCGTAGAGCCGGATCACGTGCCCGAACTTCGGCTGATACCAGTGCGAGCGGAGCCATTGAGCGATCGCGATCCACAACAGGACGCCGATCACGATCATCGCCCATTGATACGGTTTTTCGCGCTTGTTGCGAAACGGATGGATGGAAGCCGACATGGAATTTCCCCGATGGATAAATGCTTGTTGGATGATGGGTGCTGCGTGGCGCGCTCGAAGCCGGCCCTGCCGCTTGCGCCGATGCGCGGCAGGGCCTGGAAGGTGGAAGGATCAGGTGGGCGTGCCGAACGAGGCCGGGACCGGTATGTGCGTCAGCGCGGCGGCATGCCTCGGCATGGGCGATGCGGGCGGCGTCTGGTCCGTGGCAAGAAGGCCGGGCGCGCGGCCTTGGCGGGCGGCGGCGGGCGCTGGGTTCGACGCGGCGCTTCGCGGCAAGGGGTGGGGGTTCGTCGAACTATGGCTCATTGCTTTGCGATGGCGACGGCCATGCGCCCCGGTCGTATCGAATCTAGCATTACAGCGTAACCGAGGTAGGCGGGCAAGCGTTCCGGCAGAGTGCAAGCGGCCTGAAAGCGGCGCGTGACGCGCGCATGACATCAGCGTAGCGTCACTGCGCTGCCGGCAGCCGATGCGATGCGCGGCGCGACCTCGAACCGGGCCAGCGCCGCGCGCTTTGCCTGTCAGCAGAAAGAAGGATTGTCCAGGCGTGCCGGCGTGATCGCCGCGGCAGCCGCTGGCGGGCCGGATCGATGCGTGGGCAACGATCGCCGCCGCGCGCGAATCCCCGATGGAGGCGGTATGGAAATCTTCGACGCATTGCATCTGGCGCGCCTGCAGTTCGCGTTCACGGTGTCGTTTCACATCGTGTTCCCCGCGATCAGCATCGGCATGGCCAGTTTTCTGGCGGTGCTCGAGGGCATGTGGCTGAGGACGGGCGATGCGTCGTACAAGGACATGTTCCTGTTCTGGTCGAAGATCTTCGCGGTCGGCTTCGGCATGGGGGTGATCTCGGGCGTGGTGATGGCCTACGAGATCGGCACCAACTGGGGCGGCTTCTCGCGCATCGCGGGCAGCGTCACCGGCCCGCTGCTGACCTACGAAGTGCTGACGGCCTTCTTTCTGGAGGCCGGCTTTCTCGGCGTGATGCTGTTCGGCTGGCAGCGCGTGAGCGCGCGCGCGCATTATTTCGCCACGCTGATGGTGGCGCTCGGCACGCTGATCTCGACCTTCTGGATCCTCGCCTCGAACAGCTTCATGCAGACGCCGCAGGGCTTCGGCATCGAGGACGGCCGGATCGTGCCGGTGGACTGGTGGAAGATCGTTTTCAACCCGTCGTTTCCGTATCGGCTGC